>PAMR01000058.1 GCA_002708205.1 Gammaproteobacteria bacterium | reverse complement strand
CCCCACATTGATATGTGGCTTGGTACGTTCAAATTTCTCTTTTGCCATTTCTTCTCACCCAAATCGTAAACAGTCTTCTAATATAAGATTATGCTTGCTTATCGTAGCTCAGCTTCATCGGCCGACCACCCACTTATGTAACATATGGATTTACCATACTAACTAACCAGCTTTTTTGATGCCTTCGGCTATGTTATTCGGTACTTCCTCATACCTAGAAAATTCCATCGTATACGTCGCCCTACCTTGGGTCGCTGAACGTAAATCGGTCGAGTAGCCAAACATTTCCCCCAGCGGTACAGAAGAACGAATAATTTTTCCTGCCGGATTTTCGTCCATTCCATCGATTAAACCCCGCCTTCGATTGAGGTCTCCTACTACATCCCCCATATATTCCTCGGGCGTCACTACTTCTACCGACATAACAGGCTCTAAAAGAACTGGATTTGCTCGATTGGCTGCCTCGCGCAAAGCCATCGACCCGGCTATACGAAAAGCCATCTCATTGGAATCAACATCATGATAGGAGCCATCATAAAGAGTCGCTCTAACATTTATTAATGGGTATCCCGCAATGACGCCATTTTGCATCTGGTCCTCTATGCCTTTTGATACGGCATTGATATATTCCCGCGGCACTACCCCACCAACGATTTCATCTACAAACTCGAAATTTTCCTCTGAATCCGTCAACGGAGTAATCCGGATCCGCACGTGACCATACTGCCCACGCCCACCGGTTTGTCTTACATACTTCCCTTCCGCTTCAACTTCCTGACGGATAGTTTCCCGATAAGCGACCTGAGGTTTACCTATATTGGCTTCAACACTAAATTCCCTTTTCATCCGATCAACGATAATGTCTAAGTGAAGTTCACCCATCCCCGCTATAATCGTCTGACCAGATTCCTCATCAGTCGAAACCCTGAAAGAAGGATCTTCCTGAGCTAATTTTCCTAATGCCACGGACATTTTTTCTTGATCAGCAACAGATTTAGGTTCGACCGCAACATGTATAACGGGTTCTGGAAACTCCATCCGTTCTAACACAATAGGTTTATTCTGCGAACAAAGCGTGTCACCGGTTGTAACGTCTTTTAAGCCAATGGCAGCCGCTATGTCTCCTGCTCGGACTTCTTTTATCTCATTACGCGAGTTGGAGTGCATCTGGACCATACGACCCACACGCTCCCGCTTTTCTTTCACGGAGTTGTACATCGAGTCGCCTGAACTTAAGACTCCAGAATACACCCTGAAAAACGTGAGTGTGCCCACAAACGGATCAGTTGCGATCTTGAACGCTAGGGCTGAAAACGGTTCATCATCTGATGAAGAACGAGTCTCTTGAGTCTCCCCGTCCGCCAGAGTCCCCTCTATGGCTTTTACCTCGGTTGGCGCAGGCATGTATTCAATAACTGCATCCAGCATCGCTTGCACACCTTTATTTTTGAATGCCGAACCGCAAAGGGCTGGGACGATCTCGTTAGCCAAGGTACGGATACGCAATCCCTCCCTTATTTGTTCCTCGGTGAGCTCACCCCCCTCCAAGTATGCTTCCATAAGCTCTTCATTGGCTTCTGCAGCAGACTCTACTAACTGCTCCCTCCAATGCGCTGCTTCTTCAGCTAAATCAGACGGGATCTCCTCCACTTCATAGGTCAATCCTTGGTCATCCTCATTCCACAAAATTGCTTTTTGTTTAATAAGATCAAGGACACCTCTAAAATTCTCTTCCGCTCCTATCGCCAATTGAATCGGTACCGGATTGGCCCCCAAACGATCCCTTATTTGTTCGACAACACGAAGAAAATCAGCACCCTGGCGATCCATTTTATTAACAAACACCATCCGGGGGACTTCGTATCGGTCAGCCTGGCGCCACACGGTTTCAGATTGCGGTTCGACACCGGAAGTGCCGCAGAAAACAACAACCGCCCCGTCTAAAACTCTCAGCGAGCGCTCTACCTCAATAGTAAAATCAACGTGCCCGGGTGTATCTATGATGTTTACTCTGTGCTCGTCGAACTGCTGGTCCATCCCACTCCAAAAGCAGGTGGTTGCGGCTGAAGTAATGGTTATTCCTCGTTCTTGTTCCTGCTCCATCCAGTCCATAGTTGCCGCACCGTCATGAACTTCTCCGATCTTGTGCGAAAGACCTGTATAAAAAAGGACGCGTTCAGTTGTTGTTGTTTTGCCGGCATCAACGTGCGCAACAATACCAATATTTCTATATCGCCCGATTGGCGTACTGCGAGCCATTATTCGCTCCGTAATCCTGGAAAATTAAACTAGTGTACTTGTTCGTCTATCACTCAAAATCGGTAATGCGAGAACGCTTTATTAGCTTCAGCCATTCTGTGAGTATCCTCACGCTTTTTCACGGCCGAGCCTCTTCCTTCGGCCGCGTCTAATATCTCCCCGGCTAAACGACCGGACATTGATTTTTCTCCCCGAGTACGCGCGCTATCTACCAACCATCTCATCGCAAGTGCTGCCCGCCGCGAAGAACGAACTTCTACCGGCACTTGATAGGTAGCTCCCCCTACACGCCGGGACTTGACCTCCACAAAGGGAGCGACCGCCTCAAGCGCTTTTTCAAAGACCTCTATTGGGTCAGTTCTTTCTCGTTCCTCAATGTTTGCAAGTGCACCATATACAATTCGTTCAGCGACAGATTTCTTTCCACTTACCATCACATGATTAATAAACTTCGCCAAAGTCTGATTTTGAAACTTTGGATCAGGCAAAATTTGGCGTTTCGATATGACACGACGTCTCGGCATTTTTCTATCCTTCTTTTCAGGTTATTCCACCACGACTCTGAGTCCCGGGCAGCCTTACTTTGGAATTACTATCGTTTATTTCGGTTTCTTTGCCCCATATTTCGAACGGCCTTGGCGGCGATCAGAAACCCCCGATGTGTCCAAAGCACCACGTACAGTGTGATAGCGAACACCTGGCAGGTCCTTGACTCGCCCACCACGTATAAGTACCACCGAATGCTCCTGTAAGTTATGACCCTCTCCACCTATATAGGAGTTAACCTCATAACCGTTAGTTAGCCTCACACGGCAGACTTTGCGCAGAGCCGAATTGGGTTTTTTAGGGGTAGTCGTATAAACACGAGTACAAACACCTCGCCTCTGAGGACAAGCTTGCAATGCCGGGACCGTAGTTTTTACTCTACGACGTTTTCGAGGCTTACGAACGAGCTGGCTAATTGTGGCCAAACCTACTCCTAATTTCTATATATCAAAAGTTTAGGGTCTTAATCCAACGGCCGCGAATTGTAGGCATGTGCGCCCGTCGTTTCAACATAATTTCCCATAAGAGAAAACACTACATCCCTTGTTTACTTCAAGTTCTTTATATCTCGGTCGTTCTTTCGTGCCCAAATCGGCGTTATAAACTAATGCTCTTCATTGGGTTCTGAAAGTGCTTCCGATAGTGCTTGTTCAATCTCGTCTGCTGTAGCACCCTGCTCTCTGACCAGACGTGCTTCTATCTCTTGAGCCCGTCGCTCTTTTCGCTCAGCGTGGTAGGTCAAACCAGTTCCCGCTGGTATTAACCTGCCAACTACAACATTCTCTTTCAATCCCCTAAGGAAATCTTGCTTCCCTGTAACTGCCGCTTCAGTAAGGACACGCGTTGTTTCCTGAAATGACGCCGCAGATATGAAGGATTCCGTTGCCAACGAAGCTTTCGTAATCCCTAATAAAAGCCTCTCACATACGGCCAATGCCTTACCCTCTTCGGCAAGCCTTTCGTTTTCCTCAACTATACGAACGTATTCTGCTTGCTCACCGCGTATAAGAGTGGAATCTCCTGGATTAACAACTTCCGCTTTTCTAAGCATCTGGCGGACAATTACTTCAATATGTTTGTCATTAATTGGTACACCCTGAAGTCGATATACCTCCTGAATATTATTGATTATGTAATGGGCTAGTGCCTCCACTCCCTTAAGGCGGAGTATATCGTGAGGACTGGGAGGCCCTTCGCACACAACTTCTCCTCGCTCCACTTGCTCGCCTTCATAAACCCCAATTTGACGCCATTTAGGAATCAAAGTTTCTACCGCCTCCCCTTCATTGTCAGTAATTACAAGTCGTCTCTTTCCTTTGGTCTCTTTCCCAAAACTAACGGTACCTGAAGCCTCAGCTAAAACAGCGGGCTCCTTGGGCTTTCGAGCTTCAAACAAATCCGCAACACGTGGCAAACCACCAGTGATGTCACGAGTTTTCGATCCCTCTTCGGGAATTCGCGCTATCACATCGCCCACCCCTAGTTGGTCATTAGACTCGAGATTCAGAATTGCATTGTTAGGTAAAAAATAGTGGGCCGGTACATCTGTACCTGCAAGATTTACCGCTTCACCGGCACTGTCGACTAGACTTACGCTCGGCCGCAGATCTTTACCAGCGCTCGGTCTATCTTTCGGATCGATTACGGTCACATTAGTCAGACCAGTTAGTTCGTCAGTCTGTTGATTGATCGATAAACCCTCTTCCATTTCCTCAAAAACGACCTTACCCGCCACCTCTGTAATTATCGGATGCGTGTGTGGATCCCACTGGGCGATCATTTGTCCAGAATCAACACTGTCTCCTTCCGATACCGTGATTACCGCGCCATAAGGCAGCTTATAACGCTCTCTTTCTCGACCATTGAGATCGGCTACTGCTATCTCGCCAGATCTCGAAACCGCCACTAACTCCCCACTTGACCTCAATACGGTCTTCAAATTATGAAGTCGAACCGTGCCACCGTGCTTAACTTGAACGTTATCAATAGCGGAAGCTCTAGACGCCGCTCCTCCTATGTGGAATGTTCGCATTGTCAGCTGCGTCCCTGGTTCCCCGATGGATTGAGCTGCTATGACGCCAACGGCTTCCCCAACATTAACTCTATGGCCTCGAGCTAAATCACGGCCATAACAAGAACAGCAAACACCATAGCGTGTTTCACACGTTATTGGAGACCTGACATCAATCTCATCAATGCCCATGCCATCAAGCCGTTGCACCCATTCTTCGTCCAGAATCGTGCCCTTTTCTATTAGAACCGTTTTCCCGTCATTACCCATTACAGAACTAGATACCGTTCGGCCTAATGCTCTCGTGGATAACGCCTCAACAACATCACCTCCCTCTATTAATGAAGTCATATGCAAACCACGTTCAGTTCCACAATCTTCTTCAGTAACAACCAGATCTTGCGCAACGTCGACTAAACGACGCGTCAAATACCCCGAGTTAGCGGTTTTAAGAGCAGTATCGGCCAACCCTTTTCGAGCTCCATGTGTGGAGATAAAATATTCATTAACAGACAGACCTTCCCTAAAATTCGCAACTATAGGTGTCTCAATAATACTTCCATCAGGCCGAGTCATTAGGCCCCGCATACCTGCTAATTGACGAATCTGAGTAGGTGACCCCCGTGCACCAGAGTCTGAATATATGTAAACAGAATTAAATGACGACTGATCTACTTCTTCCCCGTCTCGATTAACAACTTGCTCATTCGATATACCATCCATCATTGATCTCGCTACCAACTCACTCGCACGCGACCAAATATCAACAGCCTTGTTATATTTTTCTCCCTGTGTAACAAGACCGGATGCATACTGCGATTCAATATCTTTTATCTCATCCTGAGCATTTTGAACTATGACTTCCTTTTCCTTAGGTATCACGAAGTCTTCCACGCCGATAGATGCACCGGAAGACGTCGAATGCCTAAATCCCATATACATTAATTGGTCGGCAAAGATCACCGTCTCTTTTAAGCCGACATTCCGATAACACGTATCTATTAAGTTTGATATGACTTTCTTGGTCATAGGTTCATTAATTATTCCGAACGGCATATTGTCTGGAACAATCTCATAAAGCAGGGCACGACCGACCGTTGTTTCTACCATAGAACGAATTGCGGCCTGGTCTTCACTTTTCTCCTCAATTCGCACCGATATTTTTGCATGTAGGCTCACATGACCAGACTCATATGCTCGATGCACCTCATCAAGATCGGCGAATCTCATGCCTTCTCCACTAGCGTTTACCTTTTCACGCGTCATGTAGTAGAGACCCAAAACGACATCTTGGTTTGGCACGATAATCGGCTCTCCACTCGCGGGAGAAAGCACATTGTTAGTCGACATCATAAGTGCTCTAGATTCCAACTGGGCCTCTATAGTGAGGGGAACATGAACAGCCATNTGATCNCCATCAAANTCNGCNTTGNANGCNNNNCANACNAGNGGNTGNAGCTGAATNGCTTTTCCNTCTANNAANNNNGGTTNAAANGCTTGAATNCCTAGNCTNTGNANNGTNGGNGCNCTGTTCAGCAAAACAGGATGTTCACGTATCACATCCGCAAGAATATCCCACACTTCAGGCGTCTCTCGCTCAACCATTTTTTTGGCTGCCTTAATAGTGGTTGCGTACCCTTGCCCTTCGAGTTTTCCAAAAATAAATGGCTTAAATAACTCGAGCGCCATTTTCTTTGGCAAACCACACTGGTGAAGCTTAAGGGTGGGACCTACGACAATAACTGAACGTCCCGAATAATCTACTCGCTTCCCGAGCAAATTCTGCCTAAAGCGTCCTTGTTTACCCTTAATCATATCCGCTAGGGATTTTAATGGTCGCCTGTTCGATCCCGTTATTGCTCTACCCCGCCGACCATTATCGAGTAAAGCGTCAACCGACTCCTGAAGCATACGCTTCTCATTACGAACAATAATGTCAGGTGCGTTCAGATCGAGGAGTCGCTTCAAGCGATTGTTCCGATTAATAACTCGACGATATAAGTCATTCAAATCCGATGTCGCAAATCTTCCTCCGTCTAGCGGCACCAAAGGCCTCAGGTCAGGTGGTAAAACAGGAAGAACCGTCATTATCATCCACTCAGGTTTATTGCCTGATCCCTGAAAAGCTTCCATTAGCTTTAGTCGTTTCGATAATTTCTTGATCTTAGTTTCCGAATTCGTCGCCGGGATTTCCTCACGCAGACGAGCTATTTCTCCCTCGAGATCTAAATCTAACAAGAGACTCTGTACAGCCTCAGCTCCCATTTTTGCAGTAAATTCATCACCATGCTCTTCCAGAGCCGCAAAATATTCCTCGTCGTTCAATAACTGACCGATTTCCAGATCGGTCAAACCTGGATCAACCACACAGAAAGACTCAAAATACAATACTCGCTCAATGTCACGCAAAGTCATGTCTAACAAGAGACCAATACGCGACGGCAATGATTTCAAAAACCAGATATGTGCTACCGGGCTCGCAAGCTCAATATGGCCCATCCTCTCGCGTCGAACTTTCGTGAGGGTTACTTCGACACCGCACTTTTCACAAATCACGCCTCGGTGCTTTAGTCTCTTGTACTTGCCACACAAGCACTCATGGTCTTTGACAGGGCCAAAAATCCGCGCACAGAATAGGCCATCTCTTTCCGGTTTAAATGTTCTGTAGTTGATAGTCTCGGGTTTCTTTACTTCCCCAAATGACCATGAACGAATCATCTCCGGAGAAGACAAACCAATTCGCAGTGAATCAAACTCTTCAACAGGGCCATGAACTTTTAAGAGATTAAGCAAGTCTTTCATTCGATTCTCCTATTCGCTTTCTAGCTCAATATCGATACCCAATGATCGAATTTCTTTAACAAGGACATTAAATGACTCAGGCATCCCNGGTTCCATGCGAAANTCATTATCNACAATACTTTTGTACATTTTCGTCCTTCCCGCTACNTCATCAGATTTTACTGTNAGCATTTCCTGCAANGTGTACGCAGCTCCNTANGCTTCTAAAGCCCATACTTCCATTTCGCCGAATCGTTGACCTCCGAACTGGGCTTTACCACCGAGCGGCTGCTGGGTAACCAAACTNTAAGACCCCGTAGATCTTGCATGCATCTTGTCATCAACCAAATGATTCAACTTCAACATATACATGTAGCCCAATGTCACCGGACGATCAAACTTATCTCCACTACGCCCGTCATAAAGGGTGGTTTGACCACTCGTTGGCAGGCCTGCAAGAGATAACATACGCTTGATGCCATCTTCTTTAGCGCCATCGAACACTGGCGTTGCGACTGGCAATCCCTCTTTTAAATTGTTAGCGAGTTCCAGAACCTGTTTATCTGTCAAACTAGCAACATCTACCTCTCTTCCTTCTATCTCGTTATACGCACGCTCTAAGTANGACCTTAATTCGGCTGTTTCGGATTTGGCAGCCAGGATTTCGCCTATTCTTTCACCTATGCCTTTAGCAGCCCAACCCAAATGGGTTTCGAGCACTTGCCCGACGTTCATCCTAGATGGCACCCCGAGAGGGTTCAGCACAATATCTACAGGCTCTCCATTCTCGTCATAGGGCATATCTTCGACGGGCATAATCACCGATATAACCCCCTTGTTNCCATGCCGACCGGCCATTTTATCGCCCGGCTGAATACGACGCTTAATAGCGAGATACACCTTCACATACTTCAACACTCCGGGTGCTAAATCATCTCCGCCTTCCAGCTTCGAGCGTTTATCCGCATAGACNAGATCGAGCGCTTCCTTTTTAGTTTTCAACTGCTCGTTNGCCCTATCCAGAAGNTCGTTCAAAGAGTCTGCCTGCGCTCGGATTTTGAACCAGTCGTTTTTATTAAGGCTATCTAAATATTCCGCACTCAATTCAGCGCCTTTATCTATATTCGGTCCACTTGCGACCTTTTCCCCAATTAAGGATCGGCGCAACCTTTGATAAGTGGCTATTTCCGCAATTCGATATTCATCGTCCAGATCCTTACGGACCTGGTCGAGTTCAGCCTCCTCGATATCCTTAGCACGTTGATCCTTCTCTACACCATCCCTGGTAAAAACCCTTACATCTATTACCGTTCCTTTCACGCTAGTGGGAACTCGCAAACTTGTGTCTTTTACGTCTGATGCCTTTTCACCAAAAATCGCTCGGAGGAGTTTTTCTTCNGGCGTCAGCTGAGTTTCGCCCTTAGGAGTCACCTTTCCGACCAAAATATCGCCGGCCTCCACTTCCGCCCCGATATATACAATGCCAGATTCATCCAACTTGCCTAANGCTGAATCTCCAACATTCGGGATATCTGGAGTAATTTCTTCCGGCCCCAACTTCGTNTCTCGGGCAATACAGGTAAGTTCTTGAATATGCACACTGGTAAAACGATCCTCTTGAACTACCCTCTCGGAAACTAGAATCGAATCCTCATAGTTGTATCCATTCCAGGGCATGAAAGCTATCCGCATATTCTGACCAAGAGCCAACTCACCCATGTCAATAGAAGGGCCATCCGCAAGAATATCGTTGCGAGAAATCTTATCCCCAACTTTGACCAAAGGACGCTGATTAATACAGGTACTTTGATTTGATCTCGTAAATTTAATGAGATTGTAGATATCAACACCNGCTTCATCCGCGTGAGTCTCTGCATCAGAAACTCGCACGACAATGCGAGACGCGTCTACTGAGTCGACGGTTCCCCCTCTGTTAGCNGTTACACAAACGCCTGAATCTCGCGCGACATGCCGTTCCATTCCCGTTCCAACTAGAGGCTTCTCGGCTCTAATTGTGGGAACCGCCTGACGTTGCATATTAGATCCCATAAGAGCACGATTTGCGTCGTCGTGTTCTAAAAATGGAATCAATGCAGCAGCCACAGATACGACCTGTTTTGGAGAAACATCCATGAAATCTACATTTTCGGGATCTGTCTTTGAAAATTCATTTTGATGCCGAACATCAATCAAATCTCCAACGAACCTGTTACCTTCGTCTAATTCTGAACTCGCTTGAGCAATTACATATTGTGCTTCATCTATAGCAGACAAATACTCTACGTTATCTGAAACTAGACCTTTGTTGACCTTGCGGTATGGGGTCTCCAAGAAGCCATATTCGTTAGTTCTTGAGTAAACGGCCAGGCTATTGATTAAACCGATATTCGGTCCCTCTGGAGTTTCAATTGGACATACACGTCCGTAATGAGTCGGGTGAACATCCCTAACTTCAAATCCTGCTCGTTCCCGAGTCAACCCACCAGGGCCTAATGCTGATACACGTCTCTTATGGGTAACCTCTGACAAAGGATTCGCTTGATCCATAAATTGAGATAGCTGACTTGACCCAAAGAATTCCTTTATCGCAGCAGCCACAGGTTTCGCATTTATCATATCCTGTGGCATTAAGCCTTCACTTTCAGCCAAAGATAGGCGCTCTTTAACAGCTCTCTCTACTCGAATTAATCCAACGCGAAATTGATTCTCAGCCATTTCACCTACAGATTTCACTCTGCGATTCCCTAGATGATCAATATCATCCACAGAACCTTTACCATTTCTGATCTCAACAAGCGTGCGTATTACTTCAATAATATCTTCTTTTTCCAACGTACCAGACCCTAGAATCTCTTCGCGCCCTAAACGACGATTGAACTTCATTCGGCCTACAGCTGATAAATCATATCGTTCAGGTGAGAAAAAAAGATTTTGAAAAAGATTNTCGGCGGCATCCTTGGTAGGCGGCTCTCCCGGACGCATCATTCGATAAATTTCAACCAACGCTTCAAACCGATTACTTGAAGGATCAACAGTCAGGGTGTCAGATATAAACGAACCACAATCAAGATCATTCGTGTATATCGTTTCTAGCTTATCAATTCCTGATTCCACTATTTTCTCAAGTACTTCCTCGGTTACGAGGGTGTTACTCTCTACTACGATTTCACCCGTCTCTACATCAATCACATCCCGAGCAATTACGCGTTCGATCAAGTATTCATCTGGCACTTCTAGACGCCGAATACCGGATTCTTCTAATTGGCGAACATGTCGAGCGCTTATGCGCCTACCAGATTCTACGATCAGATTCCCTTCCCGATCTTTGATATCAAAAGTTGCAACATCGCCTCGCATTCGATCTGCCACCAAATCGACAGTAATACCCCCCCCTTTTTTAAGGTGGAAGACCACTTTCTCAAAAAATATATCGAGTATTTCTTCAGTACTATATTCCAGTGCTCGTAAAATTATTGTCGCCGGCAATTTTCTTCGCCTGTCTATGCGAACGAATACGGCATCCTTGGGGTCAAATTCNAAATCNAGCCATGAACCTCGGTAAGGAATAACGCGCGCNGAATATAAAAGCTTACCTGAGGAATGAGTTTTACCTCTATCATGATCAAAAAATACACCGGGCGATCGGTGAAGCTGCGATACTACNACCCGCTCCGTACCATTGATGACGAACGTGCCGTTATCCGTCATCAGAGGTATNTCACCCATATATACTTCTTGTTCCTTTACGTCCTTAATCGCCTTGTTAGAAGAATCTTTATCGTAAATAATCAAGCGCACTTTTACCCGCAGTGGCGCAGCATAAGTTAGGCCCCTCAAAACACATTCGCGAACATCAAACAATGGCTCTCCAAGCCGATAATCGACGTACTCGAGCGCCGCACTTCCAGAATAGCTAACAATTGGAAATACCGATCTAAATGCCGCGTGTAATCCGACGTCATTGAGTTCCTTCGTCGTATGATCCTGCTGCAGAAATTTCTTATACGAATCGACTTGTATAGAAAGCAGATAGGGAAGCTCCATTGGTTCGGGCATCGAACCAAAATCTTTACGAATACGCTTTTTTTCAGTAAAGCTATAGGCCATTAATCTCTCCATCTATGCAAACCACTCTGCCAAAATAGTACTAGCAGGTAGCAATGGTTCATTTATTTTGCACGCACGCGCAAGCCGGGCTCGACGTCTTTTGACGCCTGCACTTTTGCTCACATATTTTATTACTGGTAAAGATTCTACTTAACCTCTACCGTTGCGCCTGCTTCCTCCAACTGCTTCTTGATATCTTCCGCCTCATCTTTACCAACACCTTCTTTTATTGCGGAAGGGGCACCATCCACCAAGCCCTTGGCTTCTTTCAAACCTAATCCAGTCACCGCCCGGACGGCTTTAATAACATTCACTTTCTTCTCACCAGAATCAGTCAATGAAACGTCAAATTCAGTTTGTTCTTCGGCCGCGCCATCAGCCCCATCACTGGGCCCTGCAGCTACCGGTGCCGCAGCAACAGCCGCCGCAGAAACGCCGAACTTTTCCTCCATTGCTTCAACTAGCTCTACTACATCCATCACGCTCATATCTGCGATGGCCTCAATAATCTCTTCTTTTGACATTGCCATTTATATCTCCTGATTAGTTTTCATTGTCTCAGAGTAAACAGGAATCAATCATTGTGATCCCTTTAGTTCTCGGATCGCTGCCAGGGTTCGCACGAGCTTTCCTGGTACTTCATTAAAGGTTCGAATCAACTTCCCGATTGGAGCCTGCATCACGGCCATTAAGGTAGCTATCGCCTCATCCTTGGTCGGCAACTTAGCAACTTTCTCTAGCTCATCCGCAGATAGAAGATTCCCACCTATAGAAAGTGCTTTTACTTCTAGCTGCTCAAACTCCTTAACGTAGTCTCGCAACAAGCGGGCTGCAGAGCCCGGCTCATCCTGAGAAAACGCTAGTATCGTCGGACCAACTAATGCTTCCTTCAGGCACTCAAAACTAGTGCCATCCACCGCTTTCCTTGCAAGCGTGTTTCGCACCACTTTCAGATAAACGTTGCTCTCCCGCGCTTTCGCACGTAGTTCCGTCATCTCTTGAACCGTTAAGCCTCGATAATCCGCTAACACAGCAGATAACGCCGACCCGGCGACCTCGTTTACTTCTTCAACAATCGTTTCTTTTTGATCAAGCTTTAAAGCCATACTGGCTCTCCTATCGTTAGCCAACCTAGATTGGCTTGACGGCAAAGCCCAAAACAAAAGTTCAGGATCTACCATCTACACTGGCCACTTTCTATCGTGATTAAAATCACCTCAAGAAAACCAAGCCCCGTAGAGACTTAATTTTATTGGCAATTACCGGTGGTCTCAGATACCCCGCGTTTCCGCGAGATTAAGTGCACTATCCCTAGTACTCCTTTAACCGTTTAATGTTGTTAAATCTCCAAAGAAGTCTCATCAATGAGCAATCCAGGGCCCATAGTTGAAGACAAAGTAATTTTCTGTAAGTAGATACCCTTCGCCGAAGCTGGCTTCGCCTTTTTAAGATCATTGATCAATGCTTCGATATTTTGTTTGATTTGCGACGGCTCAAAACCAACTTTTCCAACGCTTCCGTGGACAATACCGCCTCGATCAGCTCGAAACTGTACCTGACCAGCTTTGGCATTATTCACCGCTGTTTCTACATCTGCTGTCACGGTACCGGTTTTAGGATTTGGCATCAGACCACGGGGACCTAAGACCCTTCCTAATTGCCCAACCACACGCATCGATTCGGGAGTGGCTATCACGACATCAAAATCAATATCACCGTTTTTGACCTTTTCTGCAAGATCATCCAAACCTACTATATCCGCTCCAGCAGCCAGTGCTTTATCCGCGTTATCTCCTTCAGCAAAAACCGCTACTCTTGTGGAACGACCCGACCCGTGGGGCAATGTGGTCGCACCACGAACTACCTGGTCAGACTGCTTTGGATCAATACCGAGATTAACGGATACATCTATAGATTCCTTAAATTTAGTTTTAGATATCTCGTTTAAAACGACGACGGCATCAGCAACATCATAATATTTGCCTACTTCTACCTTTTCAGAAATAAGACGAGCCCGTCGAGTACCTGTCTTCACGATACACCCTCCACTTCAATGCCGGCGCTTCGTGCACTACCAGCGATCGTACGCACTGCCGCATCCATATCCGCCGCGGTAAGATCCGGCATCTTCAAGGAAGCGATCTCTTCGAGTTGCGATCGATTTACTTTACCAACTTTGTCCACATGGGGGGTACCACTACCTTTATCAACTCGTGCGGCCTTGCGAAGCAAAACCGATGCAGGTGGCGTCTTAGTGATGAAAGTAAAACTACGATCTGAATAGACAGAAATCACCACTGGAATAGGCATGCCGGCTTCCATGCTTTGGGTCTGAGCGTTAAAAGCTTTGCAAAAATCCATTATGTTGACACCGTGTTGCCCCAAAGCAGGGCCAACAGGTGGACTTGGATTAGCTTGACCTGCAGGCACCTGCAGCTTTATGTATGCTTCGATTTTCTTAGCCATTCACAATCTCCCCGGGTACCAGCGTGTCGACTTCCATGCACATTATGGATGGCGAGGCACTCCCCGTAATTTAAAATTAACCCTTCTCAACTTGAGAAAAATCTAGCTCCACTGGTGTAGACCTACCAAAAATAGTTACTGCTACTTGTAAGCGACTTTTCTCATAATTTACGTCCTCGACAACGCCATTAAAATCGTTGAACGGTCCATCAATAACTCGCACAAGTTCACCTGGTTCGAAAACTGTCTTAGGCATTGCCTTGTCAGAACCGGCTCGAACTCGATCCAAAATTGCTGTCGCTTCTCCGCTGCTCAAAGGTGCTGGAGCATCGGCCTTGCCCCCAATAAAACCCATTACACGAGGAGTTTCTTTAACCAAATGCCAAGTGTCATCATTTAGCTCCATTTGAACAAGCACATATCCGGGGAAAAACTTCCGTTCACTCCTTCGCTTTTGTCCAGCACGCATCTCAACAACCTCTTCGGTAGGAACAAGAACCTCCTCAAAATAATCACTTAGACCCGACAACTCAATACGCTCTCGTAACGCACGCGCGACGTTCTTCTCATAACCGGAATATGCGTGTACCACGTACCAAGGCTTTTGCGACATTTCGTTATCCAATGATCGACTTCACTAACCAAGATAATGCTGAATCCAAAATCCAGAGTAATAATGAAGCCAGCAGTATCAATCCTAAAACAATCAACGTAGTTTGGGTGGTCTCTTGACGTGTTGGCCATACAACACGACGTATTTCTAATCTCGCTTCTCGCGCAAGATCCCACAATGCATGACCCTGCTCGGTTGTTAGAGCAATAAAAAAAATCAACACTCCGGCTCCAACTAGCGCAAGAGCACGCCAAAGCACCCATATCTCTTGGTAATACCAATTGCAAAAGATCCCGGTTACCAAGATGGCTGTGACTATTAACCACTTTAACCACTCAATGGCTTTATTGGTTTTAACGTCAGCTATTTCAGTTTTCGCTACCAATTCGTATTTCCTTAGGCCTTCCTAGAATCTTAGAACAAAAATTGTGAATCAACACCCTCTACCCAACAAGTTTCTTCATATCGTCTATCTGGCAGGCCAGGAGGGAATCGAACCCCCAACCTGCGGTTTTGGAGACCGCTGCTCTACCAATTGAGCTACTGGCCTAACAAACTAAATATCTAAAGAATCGTTGGCTTTCTTTGTCTTGTTTGGTTACCCGCGCAATTCGAAAATGATCTTACTTACTAATCTTAGTTACCACGCCCGCCCCAACCGTGCGACCGCCTTCACGTATCGCGAAGCGCAAACCCTCATCCATTGCAATTGGACTGATCAAATTGACTTGCATATCAATATTGTCTCCGGGCATCACCATCTCAACGTTCTCAGGAAGTTCAACCGTTCCTGTCACATCAGTTGTTCTAAAGTAAAACTGCGGGCGGTATCCTTTAAAAAAGGGCGTGTGTCGACCGCCCTCATCCTTACTTAAAACATACACCTGTGCCGCAAATTCTGTATGCGGCGTTATAGATCCCGGAACCGCTAAAACCTGACCCCGCTCTACTTCTTCGCGCTTCGTACCCCGCAATAAAACCCCTACATTTTCCCCGGCACGACCTTCATCCAACAACTTACGGAACATTTCCACACCCGTACACGTCGTCGTCTGCGTCTCCTTAATCCCAATAATTTCGATCTCGTCACCCACATTGATTATACCTCGGTCCACACGACCGGTAACCACCGTTCCTCGACCTGAAATCGAAAATACATCCTCTATGGGCATCAAAAAGGGAGCATCCACAGGACGCTCCGGTTCCGGAATATATTCATCCAGTGCCGACACCAACTGCTTCACAGATTCAGCACCCAAATCCCCCTGATCACCCTCTAACGCCTTTAAAGCACTACCCACAATAATTGGAGTATCCGAAGGAAACTCATACTGTTCCAGAAGCTCTTGAACATCCATCGTCACCAGTTCAACAAACTCTTCCCGTTCGGATTCGTCCAACATATCCGCCTTATTGATGTATACAACAATACGCGGGACTCCTACCTGGCGAGCAAGAAGAATATGCTCTCGTGTCTGAGGCATAGGACCATCAACAGCCGACACCACTAGAATTGCACCATCCATCTGTGCTGCGCCCGTAATCATATTCTTTACATAATCCGCATGGCCCGGACAATCCACATGCGCGTAATGACGCGATTCACTCTCATATTCTACGTGCGATGTAGCTATGGTAATGCCACGTTCCCGTTCCTCCGGCGCGTTATCTATCTGATCAAACGCCTTGACCTCTCCCGACCCTAGAGACTCGGCACTCACACGCGTTAACGCCGCCGTCAGCGTTGTTTTACCATGATCCACGTGACCAATCGTCCCCACATTGATATGTGGCTTGGTACGTTCAAATTTCTCTTTTGCCATTTCTTCTCACCCAAATCGTAAACAGTCTTCTAATATAAGATTATGCTTGCT
>PAMR01000057.1 GCA_002708205.1 Gammaproteobacteria bacterium | reverse complement strand
CAAGCTGAAGCTCGGGTGCTCATGCTGAGCGCGAACAACATCTTGTCACCGCAGTCAGGTCGTCCAATCGTGACCCCAACCCAAGACATGGTGATCGGTGGGTTCTACCTCACCGAATTTGTTGAGGGTTCGAAGGGCGAGGGTCGTGTGTTCCGCCATAACTGGGAAGCCATTAAGGCCTACGACGCTGGCGAACTTGACTTGCACGCCGAGATCGAGATGCGCCCTGCTGGCGCCGAAAAGTATCGTTCGACATTGGGTCGAGTGCTCTTCGAAGAGGCACTCCCAGCCGACTTCACCGAACGCTTCGGCCACATCGACACGGTGCTTCGCAAGCGTGAGCTCGGCATCATCGTTGAGCAATTGTCGGATAACTACTCCAACGCAGAAGTCGCCGCATCGCTTGATGGCATCAAGAACATCTCCTACCGCAGAACCTAAGTTTAAATCCGCGAAACTAACAATGGCGGCACACGCCTTGGTTGCACCATAGTTACCGCTGGCGCTCATTGCCGCAACACCATTAACAAATTCAGTTTCACCGACTGGACGCATTGATTCGGGCCCTGAGGCTCGGTACATCGAGCCACACTCCATAAAAACCGTAGAGACCACATTGTGGCCAGACGATGTGGCGCCCAGCAATTCATCCAAAAGATAGCGATTTCCAGGATGGTCCCAAAGGTGATGATGCGGATCACATATAGGCAAATCAGGCTCTAACACGACTTCACTGACTAATCCTAGCCATTCTCTTTGATTCATCCTTGTCCCCTTCTATATGTTAATACACAACCACCGAACGTATCGATTTACCTTCATGCATAAGATCAAAAGCAGTATTAATTTCATCCAATGGCATGGTGTGCGTGATCAAGTCATCAATATTGATCTTTCCTTCCATATACCAATCCACAATACGCGGTACATCCGTGCGACCTTTTGCGCCGCCAAAGGCTGTGCCTTTCCAGACGCGTCCCGTGACGAGCTGAAACGGACGGGTAGCAATTTCTTGTCCAGCTCCGGCAACACCTATGATAATGCTTTCTCCCCATCCTTTGTGACAGCACTCAAGAGCTTGCCGCATAACATCTACATTGCCGATACACTCAAATGAATAGTCAACTCCTCCGTCCGTTAGATCTACGATAGCACCGACTACATCTTCTACATCAGTGGGATTGACAAAATGGGTCATCCCAAATTGCTCAGCCAGGACGACCTTATCCGCATTAAGGTCAACTCCTATAATCTTGTCAGCTCCCGCAATTCGTGCACCTTGAATTACATTGAGTCCTATCCCGCCTAGGCCAAATACCGCGACATTCGCACCTGGTTCGACTTTGGCTGTATTCATTACTGCACCGATTCCAGTAGTCACCCCGCAGCCGATGTAACAAACCTTATCAAAAGGTGCATCTTTGCGGATCTTGGCAAGCGATATTTCCGGAACCACGGTAAAATTTGAAAAAGTAGAGGTCCCCATATAGTGAAAAACAGTCTGACCGCCGAAGCTAAAACGAGAGGTACTATCGGGCATTAGTCCCTTGCCTTGAGTTTCACGAACCGCGCTACAGAGGTTAGTTTTGCCCGATAGACAAAATTTGCACTGACGGCACTCCGCTGTGTACAGAGGAATAACGTGATCACCAACTTCTAGACTCGTCACTCCGGGACCCACCTCGACGACGATCCCTGCTACTTCATGCCCCATAATCGCCGGGAATACACCCTCCGGATCATCCCCCGATAGTGTAAAAGCGTCCGTATGGCAAATACCCGTTGCTTTGATTTCTACCAATACCTCCCCCACCTGGGGACCATCCAGTTGAACCGTTTCTACCTGTAACGGTTTACCTGCAGAAAATGCTACCGCAGCTCGTACGTCCATCGTCTATGTTCCTCCATAATTTTTTCGGTAAAAATAATCACAAACTGACGCGTCAATTTGTTGATTTTCTCTACTTTTGATTTCGATACCAATATACAAATAAGTGACCGTTAAATTTCGTTGTATTTATACTTCCCCATTCAAACTTCCCACTCGTAATTCACCGTCCCTAGTTTGCCCGCCTATCTCTAGAAAGCGTCTCATTGATCTTGGTCCAGATTCTGTCCTCAACAATCTCTGAAACAGATAACTTTCGTTGGCTAGTCCTTCTGGAAGATGCTGCTCGTACCCATTCACAGCCTCTTTTGCTAAACGAACCGCTTCGATAGGAAAGCCAGCAATTCGGCTCGCCAAGCGGTCGACGAAAGACTCGATCTTGTCCGGGTCAAAGATACGGTTCAGATACCCCCAGCGTTCGGCCGTTTCCGCATCCAGATCGTCACCACCCACAATCAGCTCCATCGCTCTTCCACGTCCAAGAAGCCGGGGTAATCGCTGGGTTCCGGTCCCTCCTGGCAGGATACCGATTGGGACTTCCATTTGGTTAACAATAGTTTTGCCACGGATCCCAAAGCGCATGTCCATACTAGCTGCAAGTTCACTGCCTCCCCCACCGACCCGTCCCTCTATCTGAGCTATAGTAACCTTGTCCATCCGTCGCATCCGCTCACAAAGTACATGAAACGAATTGGGTTCGTGGTTCCGTTGGGCTTCACCTGCCGTGCTCCCGGCTAATATGGCTTCCACATCAAAATGAGCGATAAAAAAATCTGGATCTGCACTCTTAAATACCACTACGCTCAACTCCTGGTCTGCTGACAATTCTTCCGACATCAACAAAAGTTCTCTAAATAATTCTCGCGTGATGAGATTGATTGGTGGATTATTTATTGTTATGTCCGCTCTTCGGCCCTGGCGAACAATATGAAGAAATTTGTATTCTGACATTGGCTCTCGCTCCCTNCTTCTGNAACAATCATNAGATGAATTCAGAGAATAACCATACCGCTGNCATTAAGGAAAAAGTGAATCAATTCGTGGANGACCAAGCGGCCNATTTGCTCGAGGTATCCCACGAAATTCATTCCAACCCAGAATTAGCGTTCAAAGAGTTTAAAGCTGCCGAAACTTTGACCAATGCCATATCGAAAAATGGCCTACCAGTGACTAAGCANGCTTACGGTCTTGAAACGGCTTTTGAATCGAGGATTGAAATAGACGACGGAGCAAACCTCGCGGTCTTAGCGGAGTACGACGCCTTACCAGGAATCGGTCACGCCTGCGGGCACAATATCATAGCCACATCTGCCTTAGGAGCGGTGCTCGCCCTAAACGAGGTAAAAAACCAATTGCACGGCAGCATCACATTACTAGGAACTCCGGCAGAGGAAAGGGGTGGTGGTAAAGAAGTCATGGCGAGAAACGGAGCCTTCGATCGGGTCGATGCAGCCATCATGATTCACCCGGCCGGGGTGAATCTAACCACAATGCCTTGTATTTGCGTCGCGGAAGTAAAAGCCATCTATCATGGAAAATCTGCTCACGCATCGGCAATGCCACACAAAGGCGTCAACGCGTTGGACGGCCTCTTGTTAGCATATCAAGGTATTTCTAACTTACGTCAACACATACAAGCTACCGAACGTATTCATGGAATTGTTACAGAAGGCGGACAAGCCCCTAATATCGTTCCGGATCGTGCAGTGGGGGAATTCTATGTTCGTGCAAAGGATGCCGAAGACCTCGCAGCTCTAAAGCCTCGGGTTCAAGCTTGTTTTGAGGCGGGTGCAAAAGCTGCTGGGNGCGAACTCGAACTGGTTTGGGGCAACGTCGATTATCTCGACCTCAACACNAATTGGCCGTTAGCCAATAAGTTCCAAGTCAATGCCGAAACACTTGGAAGAGAATTTCTTCCCATAGATAAGCTACCGATGGGGGCTGGAAGCACAGATATGGGCAACGTAAGTCACCGTGTGCCTTCAATACACCCCATCATCGCGGCAGCCCCTAGCCATGTCGTTATACACCACCCTGATTTTGCTCGATGGGCAGCCAGCGATATGGGAGATAAAGCAGTACTGGACGGTGCTAAGGCCTTAGCCATGACCGCTATCGACTACCTTGGAGATCTCCAACTNCAGGCTGAAGTGCGACACGCCTACGAGGTATCTAAAGGTCTTTCATGAAAAAGGTACCCTGTTGGGTATTCGGGTACGGATCTATCATCTGGCACACTGATTTTTCTTTCTTAGACGCGAAGAAAGCATACATTCAAGGATGGGAACGCAAATTTTGGCAGGGATCCCACGATCATCGCGGTACCGTTNATTCGCCCGGTCGTGTGGTCACACTGATCGCAAACGCGGAAGCAACATGCACTGGACGGGCTTACCTTATAGAACCTGAGATACTCGAACACTTGGACTACCGGGAAAAAAATGGGTACAAGCGGCACAACATTGAAATCGCTTTCGCCCAGGGGGATACAACTGAGGGCATCGTCTATATAGCCCCAAAAGAAAACCCTGCCTTTTTAGGGCCAGCCTCTGTAACCGACATCGCTCAACAGATATTCGAAAGTCATGGACCAAGTGGTTCCAACACCGAATACTTTCTAAAACTAGCTGGCTCCTTAAGAGACTTAGGATGCATCGACCGCCATATTTGTGAAATTGAAACGGTACTGCGACAAATTCTAGCTCGAAACTAACAATTCATTTCTTTGGACTACCTGATCGTTTTCTTCGATCAATTCCAATAAATCTTTAGCTCTCAATACCTCGCTCAAGAAATTCTCGTCGTAGGGTCCTCCTCCACGACAGAATTCTCGATGTACCCGATATTTTCGATTTCTACTCGAACGGTGTCGCCAATCTTAAGCCACTTCGGAGGTTTATGAGCCATCCCAACCCCACTCGAAGTACCTGTATAAATAACATCACCCGGTTCGAGCGAGAACGCCTTAGTCAAATGGGCTATTTGGTCATAGCAATTGAACACGAGATGCTTCGTGTTTGAATCTTGCCTTATCTCGCCATTCACATAGGTTCTAATCGACAGATCATGCGCCTCACCTACCTCATCAGGTGTTACGATCCAAGGCCCGAAAGGCGCGTGAGTATCGAAGGACTTACCAATCTGCATCGTAGGTGAGGCTCCTTGCCAATCTCGAACACTGACATCATTTCCACAGCAAAATCCCGCAATCATTTCCGGGGCTCGCTCTTTTGTAACATGTCGACCCCATTTGCCTACTACAAATACCAACTCGCCTTCGTAATCTAATTTGTCAGAAACGCTGGGCATGGCTATCGGTCCGGTTGGCCGATTGGTTGCAGTGATCTGCTTATTGAACCACATTTGAACTTTAGGGGTTGCCGCTCCAGTTTCCTCGATGTGATCTGCGTAATTGAGTCCTATCGCAAGAATCTTTCCAGGATTCGGTATCGGAGCTTCAAGCTCTACATCTACCACTGGCAAGGCATGATCTGCGTCCATCTGAGCATCACGGGCTCGTTGCATGGCTTCATCACCAGCATGCAAAAAGCTGCGCATCGTCGTAGGAAGCTCTGGAACTGCCTTCGAAAGGTCTACTATTAATTCACCGACAATGACGCCTATCCGAGTCTCATTGGCGTGAGTAAATGAGGCGAGCTTCATATTTCTTCCTTGGTCAATTAGATCCTACGTAAAACCGCACGACTCTATCAGTCGTGCCGAGAAATTGGCAATCAAATCGACAAGCTTCGAAGCGTACTCAACCTATCCTACTCATTGATAGGCCTAACGGATTCGGCTGCGACAGATGGTTTCGGTCTAAAATTATATTAGCTGCCAAACGACTGTACGCAGGGGATGTTTGGACGCCGCAGCCACCGAAAGCCGCCGCCCAAAAAAAACCTTCCACCGACGGATCAAAGCCAACAACTGGCAATTGGTCTGACACAAAGGAACGTAAGCCTGCCCAGGCCCTCTCCGGTTGCTGTATATCTATTGATATTCGAGCGTTGAAGCGATCGATGACTGTGGCTACATCTAACTCCGACGGTTGTGCATCGCAAGGAGGTGATGGTGTTTCATCTGCAGGAGATAACATCAATAGCGCCCCCTCCGGCTTAAAATAAAGTTGCCCGTCGGCAAAATGGACCATGGGCCAACCAGAGATGTTTCGTTTTGGGTCCACAAGGACTCCGGTGCGCCGCTTCGGCTGTAAACAAAGTTGTTTAACGCCCGCTAGTGCCGCTAGTGTATCCGCCCATGCGCCCGCTGCATTTACCACCACATCCGCTTCAATTTTTTCCCCGCGCATTACATCAATGGCCCAAGTTCCATTGCGATGCTCTAATCCTATAACTTGTGAGGCACACAATATGCGTCCCCCATTAGCCAATATTCGTCGACGATGGCCATCGAGCAACTCATGTACATTGAGAGCCAAACTCTGCCCATCAATAACTCCGCTCGAGATT
This sequence comes from Gammaproteobacteria bacterium, assembly GCA_002708205.1. Classification (GTDB taxonomy): domain Bacteria; phylum Pseudomonadota; class Gammaproteobacteria; order Pseudomonadales; family Azotimanducaceae; genus UBA11889. The sequence continues at coordinate 13,544 of PAMR01000057.1, read as the reverse complement.
GATGCCAAACCAGGGACCCATTTGCGAATAGCAGCTTCATCAGCAACTTTTAGCCACGGACAGGATGGGGCCCATTTCTTGACATACCGTTCGATGAGGTGTTCCTCACCATTTCTTGCTACTAGGATATTGGGAAGATTTTCCGCCAATTTCTTGTAGCCTGTTGGTGGATTTCTGAAAAAATCCTCACTGTCAATCGTGAGCTGAGAGACTACTGGGTTAACAAACGGTTTAATAAACACTGCTGCGGATCGACCTGAACTGTGATACCCCGGTTGAAATTCCGTCTCGATCACTGTCACATTTGCCTGCTTCAATTCAGCCGCAATGGAAAGACCCGCTACGCCAGCCCCGACTACCGCAACACGCAACATTGGCTTGAGTGGTATTCTCTAAAATATATTATTTTGTCGCCTATTTCGGTAATTCGGATACCGAATTGATTACAGTCCCTACTAAACCATACTCAACGGATTCCTCCACGCTCATCCAATAGTCGCGGTCCGTATCGACATTTACTCGATCAATGGACTGCCCCGTTTGCTGAGCAATCGTGTGGTTTATACGCTCTCGAGTCTTGACTATTTCTCTCGCTTGAATCTCAATATCTGAAGCGTCACCACCAAAACCACCAGCCGGTTGATGAATCAGGAATCGAGTATTCGGGAGTGCAAATCGATTTTCCTTTTCTGGAGCCAGATAAATATGGGTCGCAATACTACCAACCCACCCTGTGCCGACGGTCCGGACTTGAGGCTGAATAAATCGGATCATGTCGTAAATCGTATCCCCAGACTCTACATGCCCACCCGGTGATCCTATATAGATAGTAATTGGATCATCGCTCTCGAAAGACAACGCGAGTAATTTTTCGGCAGTTCGTTGCGCTACGTCTTTATTGATTTCACCGAAGATAGTCAGCGTTCGATTTTTAAACAAAGTGTTCTCAAGAAACGCAAATTGCTTTGCGGCATCTAGCGATTCATCGGATCCATCCAGTCTATATCTACTCATCATAGGGACTCTTATCAAATACGGAGTCCATACTAACTAATTTCACCCACTCAAGTTATGCTTAACTGATCTTTTAGGGGAGATCACCTATGCCTTTACATCCCGAGTACGAAGCATTACTTGGTCAAATGAACGAAGCGGAAGGACCAGCTTTAACCGAAATGAACCCAAGCGAAGGACGCGAAATGTATCGTGCCATGCAACCCGAAACACCAGATCTAGCAGTGGGCAAGGTAGAGGAGCTCCGTATACCCGGCCCAGGGGGCGATATACCAATTAGGATTTACTCCCCCGAAGGAATAGGACCTTTCCCAATAACCCTCATGTTTCACGGCGGTGGATGGGTCATCGGCGATCTCGCGACGGCTGACCTACAAAGTCGAGAAGTTTGCAAGAGGGCTGGATCAATTGTTGTTTCAGTTGATTACCGTCTGTCGCCAGAACACAAATTTCCTGCAGCGGCTGACGATTGCTATGTTGCTACCCAATGGGTCGCTCAAAACGCTGAAAAATTAAACGGCGACAACAACCGTTTAGCAGTTGCTGGAGATAGTGCAGGTGGAAATCTCGCGGCGGTAGTGTCACAAATGGCACGTGACAAATCAGGACCATCAATCATATTCCAGTTACTGGTATACCCAGTGACCGATGGCAGCACATTTGAAACGGTTTCATATCATGAGAATGCAGAAGGTTACATGCTCACAACCGAATCCATGCACTGGTTTTGGGATCACTATGCTGACACCCCCGATCGGCTCAACCCCTACGCCTCGCCCTTGTTAGCCGACAACTTATCCCAGTTACCCCCATGTCTTGTAATGACCGCGGAATTTGATCCGCTGCGAGACGAAGGAGAGAAGTACGGAAAGCTTTTACAGGATGCAGGCGTAGCAACCGAGATAAAACGATACGATGGCTTCATACACGGTTTCTTTGCGCACACGCGACTTATACCGGCTACCAACCGTGCAATGGAAGACGCCTGCTCAGCCCTGCAAAAGGCTTTTTATTAAGGCAAAAAAACCCCGATGATCTCGGGGTTTTCTCTTTTAGAGACATCCCTTAATCAAGGCGGGCGGTAGCGCTTCCTTTTGCGACTTCTACGCCTTTCTGATTTACCGTCGAGACTTCCAGATCCACTAATCCATCACGGATAGCCGTTACCGTAGCTGTCGAGTCTAGACTGTCACCAGGAAATACCTGGCTCGTAAATCGAACCCCATACTCGGTCAACCTGCCGTCACCCACATAGTTTGTCAGCATCCGACCTGTCATGCCCATGGTCAGCATACCGTGCGCAAAAACGGTAGGGTACCCCGCCACTTCCTTTGTAAAAAGCTCGTCCGTATGCACCGGATTGTAATCCCCAGAAGCTCCGGCATATTGAACAATCGTTGTTCGTTTAAGATCCTCTACAAGCCGCTCCGTATAGGTATCCCCTACTTTTAACTCATCTGCTTTAAGTGCCACTATCTATACTCCTTAGGACTGGTCCACTGGACGTTCAGTACGTACACCAGTACCAATCGCGGTGACCACGAGCTCATCATTTTGATCGTAATACTCGGTAATGGATTCGCTGAAAACCAGCTTCCCGGATCTTTTACCTTCTTTTTCCCAGGTCTTCCCAGGTTTATTCACCGTATGAAGTACATCGCCTACTTTGGGATGTCGATGATATATGTATCTCTGTTCAGCATGTAATCCGCCGCCACCGCCGCCGCCGCCGCTAGATTCAGTTTCTTTCGGCTTTACACCCGTAGGCTTCCCCCCTGAACCAAACCAATTATCGCCTCCAACTTGAGGCCGTAAGCTATAACCCGGCTCAAATTGTGCACTTGCCTGAACAAAGGTTGGTGGAGCTATCACAGCCCCTGGCTCAGTCGATTGAGCGTATTCCTCGTCGTAGTAAATCTGATTATCGTCGCCTACCGATCGAGCAAACATCATGATGTGACTCGCTTCGACAGGGAATTTTTCTACAGCCATATTTTCCCCCTTAGACTGTTTATAGAGACTTTTTATCCGCCGCCTAACTTAGCGTGGTTAAACGTAAAAGGCGACTCGAGAAAGCGAAAAAGTGAGCCCTTTCCAATATTAGATCCTCAGAACGACTCAGCGGCCATTAAAACTAGGTTTTCTCTTCTCTAGAAAGGCCGAAATTCCCTCTTTTTTGTCCTCCGTCTGCACCAAGGCTCCCTGGGCGTACTTTTCTAACATCAACGCCGCTGCTGTACTCGCTTCCATCCCAAAATTAACCATCATTTTCATTGTTCGGGGCACAAATGGGGCAAATCCACTCAAATGGTCTGCCATTCGCTGCGCTTCTTCCAGTAGCTCTTCTCGCTCCACCAGACCGGTAACTAATCCGATCGAAAACGCGCGTTCTGCATCAATCGCATCGCCCATAAGCAGCATATGCATGCCCCAACCTCGACCTATTAATCGGGGTAACCGTGCCGTCGCACCACCACCCGGGATAATACCTAGCTTCCCCTCAGGAGTAGCAAATCTCGAACTCGGTGTAGCAATGCGTAAGTCGCATCCCAAAGCTATTTCTAAGCCCCCTCCCATACAAATCCCATCTATGGCCGCAATAGTAGGTTTTGGGAGCCTTTCTAGTTGGTCTGCCAGACCCTGCACAATCGGCTCCAATGCTTTCTTAAAATCCCGATCAATCACTTCTGATAAATCTGAACCGGAAGCAAACGAACGACCGCCCGCGCCTGTTATAGTCAACACTCGAACCGTCTCATCATTACCCGCATACTCCACTGCCGCCTGCAATTCGTCCAAAGTCGCGAGTGAGATGGCGTTGTGTTTTTCCGGTCGATTGATGGTTATTAGAGCCATCGACTTACGGACTTCGTAGAGAAGATTCTTGTATTCCATATTTTTAGAATTTGATTAAGTAGTGCTGGATTTTATGACTGTAGATAGACCAAGGACAACTCTACATACTACTTCGATGATGGATATGGCAATTAGAGCATTTTTCTAGCGCACATCTCATATGTTTGACTATTTACCCTGATAAAGTCGGCGGTTTTAGAGGGATAATCAGATGGGCATCGATACCACCGGTTGCTCTGTTATTTAAATTCACAACCCACCCATGAGCCAGACAAAGTTGGGAGACAATTGCCAACCCCAGACCACTTCCACCGGTCGATGTACTTCTCGAATGGTCTAACCGATAAAAAGGCTGAAATACTCGTTCTCTTTCTTCGTCAGGTATGCCTGGACCTTCATCCATAACATGTACATGAAGACTACTATCTAGTAGTGATCCATGAACAGTCGTACCAACAGCGTGACGTCGAGCATTATTCACAAGATTAGTGAGCACTCGCGTATAGGCGCCGCTCGGCAAATCTATACATCCCGCCTGTTCAAACTTAACACTTATGTTTTCATCAATTGAGGCAACAATTTGTTTTGTGAACCTGACAGGGTCCGTGGACTTCGATTCCTCCTGAGTTCCTCGAGCAACCCGAAGTGCATCTCCAATGAGGTCATCCATGGCTTCCAAATTCCGCTCAAATCGGTATTTTAATGTCGAATCCACATTGTTCGGCAACAATTCTAAAGCCAAACGCATGCGTGCAAGCGGAGTTCTCAAATCATGGGATATGCCAGCCAAAAGAGTAGTTCTATTNCTCAAAAGCGCCGAGACATCACGCGCCATGTTATTAAAGCTTACTGCCAANGATACAAGCTCGCTAGGTCCTTCTTCGGGAATNGGCGTAAAGTCCCCTGTCCCCCGGAACGATTGNGCACTTTCTGAAACACGCACCAGCGGAATAGCTATTCTGCGAACTATATAAAAAGAAGTACCAAAGACTATGATCGATCCAACCACAATTATCAGAAAGCCAACTATAGCGGGCTGTGCTTCCCGTTGCTGAGACGAGAACCCAACTTGAGGTACGATGCCGCTAAGAGTTGGAATATTCACCCAAAGCAAACCATCCGCCTCCATNATCTCTANGGGACTGCCTACACGATCTTGTATTTCCCNNCGCAAATAATCGTAATATTGATTATTTCCAGTTGCGATTGGTAACTTCCGTATATTTTCACTAACAATTAAGTCATGATTAACAAGCAGCTCGAATTCAAAATTCGGCCGGCGTTCAGCGGGCAACTCCACCCACATCTGCGCGGATAAAACCAACAAACGACCCTGATCAATCGCAGAACGCTCAGAAATAGGACTTGTCACAAACGCCAGCACCGACCAAAGCACCGTCAACGCTATGGCCAAAGAAGATATTCCCAGGGCCATATTCGTCCGCGTTAAAAGCGAAGTTCTCGGAAATTTATTAAATAAAGTTGCCACCGATCACAGAGCCAATGCTATTAAGAATCTGGACAGAACATATAGCCTTTACCCCAAATCGTTTTTATAAAGCCTGGTTCCGCAGGATTTTCTTCGATTTTGCTCCTTAGACGGGTGACTCGCACATCAATACTACGATCAAAGGGTGATCGCTCAGCTCCTGTCAAAAGATCGAGAATCTTATCTCTATCCATAACTTCATTCGGGTGCTGAACCAGAAGATGCAACAAGTCGAACTCGCCTGAAGTCAGCAATACAGGACTTCCTTCACACAATAATCGATGAGCATTCAAATCCAACTGGAACTTGCCAAACGATAAACTCTTGGAGGTACTGTCTTTGAGAGGGACGTTGTTATTTGTTCGCCGTAAAACGGCCCGAATTCGAGCCAGCAATTCTCGAGGATTAAAAGGTTTGCTCACATAGTCATCGGCGCCTACCTCAAGCCCCACAATCCGATCTATGTCATCACCCTGAGCAGATACAATGATAATCGGTAAATTATTCTGCTGCTTTAATCGCTTAGCAATTGAGAGGCCATCTTCACCGGGTAACATAAGATCCAAAATCACCAGATCTATCTGGAATTCGGCGAATATCGCATCCATCTCAAGGCCATCTCGCACAGTAACTACGTCAAAACCCTGCTGAGACAAATAAGCCTCCAGCAACTCTCTTAGTTCTGGATCATCATCAATTACAAGTATTGTGGGTCGGTTTTCGGATTCGTTAGCAAGCATAAATAACGATTACTTAACTTCTGAATTGATCTGTACAGAAGGATTTTGATTTTCCGAAATCCGGCTAGGTTTCTCACCATTAACACTACCAAATCCATTATTTTCAATAGTCCCTCGTGCAGAAGAGGCCGATGTTTGGCGTACAGATTTAGTAGTTTCCAGGCGGCGGGTAACCTTCATACGGACTATCGTCCCATCGTCCCGCGCCTCTATGCTTCCGAATTTCTGTTCTACCCGTAAGCGTCCTTTCAAAGGTCGTCCATCGGATATCCTCTTTCTTAACTCGGTTAGCAGAGCCCGGCGATCGACCGCTGACAAACTCTCAAACTCGGTAGCTACTACTGACAGTTGCGAGTCAGTGTATTTTTCAAAAGNCTGAGGTANTAGCCGCGGCTTTTCTTCAGTTTTTTCTGANTTCACACNCTCCGAGGACTCGCCCCAAATCGAGTNAGTGTAGAGCGAACCGCACACCATCATTAGTGTAATCAAGCGTATCATTTGGCAGTGGTACCCAAAAGCTATCGTCCGATAGCCTTACCGTACTCCTTTTAGAGTAACAGGCAAATCGCTTGGCCGTATCAATTTGTTACANACAACGGGCGTGCCGTAACACACCCATTGTCTCTATTTCCGAATAGGACTATGCGCGTTCGAACAGTCCTGCTGCGCCTTGGCCTCCGCCAATACACATCGTAACAACACCGTAACGAGCTTCACGCCTTTGTAGTTCACGCAAAACAGCTCCAGTGCACCGTGAGCCAGTCATCCCAAAAGGATGGCCAATGCTGATACTGCCTCCGTTCACNTTGAATTTCTCATTATCGAGATCAAGCTGATCGCGGCTATACACACACTGCGATGCAAAAGCTTCATTCAATTCCCAAAGATCAATATCGTCCTTGTTTAAACCAGAATTTTCCAACAAACGTGGAATNGCAAATACTGGTCCAATACCCATCTCATCGGGTTCGCAAGCTGCAACCGTGAATCCTCTGTATATGCCAAGTGGCTGNATACCGAGCTGAGCGGCCCGATCGGAACTCATCAGCATCGTCATGGAAGCCCCATCGGAGAGCTGAGAAGCATTACCTGCAGTTACCGTTCCGTCCTCTTCGAACGCTGGCGGTAGACCTGCCAATGCTTCCAGTGTCGTAGTCGGCCGATTACACTCGTCCTTATCAACGATCACTTCCTCGTGGCTTTCTTCACCACTTTCTTTATCGACTTTAAGCATCGTCGCTTTCATCGGAACTATCTCTTCAGAGATCCAGCCCTGTTCCGCAGCATGCGCATAGCGCTGCTGACTTTGCAGTGAATACACATCCTGCATCTCGCGCGTCACTTGATAACGCCGAGCAACAACCTCTGCTGTATTCCCCATCGCCATAAAGATTTCGGGTTTCTCTTCTAGAAGCCGTTTATTTTGTTCCGACTTGCCATTGGTCTGTCTATTACGCATCGAAATAGAGTCCACCCCACCGGCAATGGCAACTTGTGTTTGACCCGAAGCGATTTGATTCGCCGCTATCGCGATCGATTGCAAACCGGATGAGCAAAAGCGATTTATAGTCATACCACCGGTAGTTATCGGTAGCTTCGACAGTACTACTGCCAAACGCGCTAAATTGCCGTCTTGTTCACCAGCGTGGCTGGCAGCACCGACAACAACATCTTCCACTTCTTCAGGTGAAACGTTCGGATTACGCTCTAGCAATGAGTCTATACAGTGCGCAAGCATGTCATCGGAACGGGTAAGGTTAAAACTGCCGCGGAAGGACTTTGCTAATCCAGTCCGGACACTATCTACTACTACTACGTCAGCCATAAGGTTGTCCCCCCTTCATAAATTGGTGACTATTTTCAAGTATCTATCTGGCTCTTTCGTCAACCCTATTCTCAACAGATTCACTAGAATTTCGCTGGGAAAAAGCCAAAGTTTTATTTTTCAAAGCCGAAAGAGTGTAACACGACAAATCTCTACGTCGACCCACTTAAAAGCTTCCGATATTAAGGCGCCGTAAAGTTATATTTGCCAATTGTTTATTCCCACTATTGGCTTCAGTTTCTAGATCAGGCGCCCCTATAAACGAGCCTTTACCAGCCAGGTAGCCGCTTTAAGGTTAATTCCGTCTTTAGTCAGATGATCCGCCAGGGCATCTCTCGCAGCAGCTAAAGCATTATCTAAGTCCTCGCCCGAAAGCTCCTGAAGAACTCGAGCCAAGGGACCCACACGGCTTTGGAACCAAATAGCATCATCTAAGTCACTTGCCACACGCAACGTCGCTCCCACCGGAGCAATCTCAATGTCCTTGTATCCACTCGTCACTAATATATCCCTGACNTAGTCAGGGTCAGCAAAAGCAAATGGGCCCGGCTCGTGGTTATCACTGTCAGCTTTGTNGANNGGGAAAAACTTACGAACAGCAGCTCCNGCNGTTGACATCCACGGATTGCGTGANGCTTCTTGCCAACACAAAAACGTTAATCGCCCCGCTTCTACTAGACTGGTCCGTAGCCTCTTAAACGTGGCATAAGGGTCCGCAAAAAACATGACACCAAATCGTGAGAAAAGCAGATGGTGATCCGGGCTATAACTGGCCTGGGCAGCATCCAATTGGCTAAAGGCAATGTTTTTTCTGGATCCCGCGCGCTCCTTCGCCCTTTCAAGCATAGGCGCGGAAAGATCAATACCCCAGGCTGATGCGCCTTGCTCNACAAGTGCTATTGTAGTGCTACCGCATCCACACCCTACATCGATTACTCGTTCTCCCTGTACAACTGCCGCAGCTTCAAGTGCCGGCAAGGTTAAGGGTTNTAGCATTCGATCAAGTCGTTCCTGTAATTCAACCCAGGTATTCCCGGCGGGGCCATTCCAGAATTCTTTTTGTAGTTCGTTACCAGTCATTGAACCCTCCACAATGAACTAAGACGTTACCACCGTTTCTAAACTCAGTTTCGCTTAATATATCGGCTCATGGAAAATCGAAANAAACTCTCAGAATATTGGAGATTTTACTGGCCACTGACCCTGACGGGGATAGCCATGGTGCTNGCGCATCAGTTCCAAAATGGCATCTTGGCTAGATATCCAGAGGCAATCAAGGAACTGGCTATCTATGCAATAGCTTCTAGTGTGCTNGGCTTNTTTCACGCGGGACTNAATTTCACGTCCCAGCTTGCAAACGTCTATGCCAGAAGTTCTGTNGGGAAAAGAATCTCTCAGCGCTTCATCGGACTATGGTCTGTATTTCTAACGATTCCAGTCGCCATATTGGCATTTTCTTCAGTCGGTCCTTTCTTGGTTTCATATGTTTTTAATACAAGCCCCGAAATTACTGAAAGGGTTATCCAGTATATTGCTCTACTTTCACCGCTCGTAATCGTCACCGGGCAACGACTATTTCTTACCGGGTTATTGATCCANTCACGGTTGACGCGTTGGGTAACAGCCCTAAATATTTTTTACCTAACGNCGATCATCGCAATACTATTGGTTGGATTTTCACAAAACGTACACCCAACATATACCTTGGTAATCGCCCAAATACTTGCCAGTAGCCTTCACTGGTTACTCTCAGCTTTCATATCAAAAAAGTATTACCAGTACCCTGAGAAACAGGAAAACAATGACCTGACATATCGCGAACTATTTGCATTTTTCCTGCCTGCTACTTCAACAGGGTTCATGTTTGCAATTAGTCGTCCTGTACTGTTCGCCTACATTGCCCGTACGCCAGATGCCNTTGTAAGTATTGCCGCGATGCGTGTTGCCTTCGACCTGGCATCTGCATTTCAAGGCGCCGCAAATCAGTTTCGCCATTTTTTTGTTACTTTCGGATTAGACGATCTCAAATCCAAACAACTCTTTATGGTTCTTGTTGGCNGNTTAATCACACTCATNATGGTTCTGATAGCCATCACACCGCTTTCAATCTGGATATTTACGACACTTCTCGGCGTCGATCTAGAAGTACGTGACCGTGCTGTAGGTGTAACTATTGTCATGTGCCTTATGCCCACGGTTATTATTTGGCGAAACTACTACCATGGTGTACTGATGGTCACCAAGAAAACAAACGGTATGGCTGTCGGGAGTCTATTCCGGGTTATTGGAATTTACGCTCTNGCTCATNTCTTCTTTGAAAACAACTGGCTGGACCATATAACAGCGACCAGTATATTAATCGCCGGTTTCGTATTCGAAACTATTGTAGTAGCAATAGCTTGTAGGAGGAGTCACCCGTAAAATGCGCTTCCTTCAAAACACACTAGCACTATGGATTTGAATATGAAGGTTGTGAAAAAGACCGACGAATACAGGGTTCTTCAAAAACGNTCNGGNCGATANGCTATTCGGACCGTCATGGGGGAATGGGTGAATGGATCGGAAAAAATAAAGATCCTTATTGAGGCGGGATTGATAAAGGCAGCCCTTCCGCAAGAGCCCGAAGATGACCCGAGTTCTGAGAAATCTGAAGAAACAATTGCTGATGAACCAGATACAGCCGAAGAACAGAGCGATACAGAGCCTGAAGGCCCCGCCGAATAATTTATAAAAAAGCGGGTCAAGTACAGCAGAAACTTTCGGATTTCCCCCTGCGTCATCCATCGCAATCGGAGAACGTAGCCCCAATGACCAAAAAAACATAGACAAATGATGCTCAAAAATGCTCCCACCTCACACGTATACTTTTCCCAGAGGCTTCGACTACATTATGTCGACTGGGGAAATTCAGATGCGCCGACCATGCTACTAGTGCATGGCGGCCGAGATCACTGCAGAAATTGGGACTGGGTCGCGGAAAACTTAAGAAGCGACTACCACATAATAGCGCCAGACCTGAGAGGTCATGGCGATTCTCAATGGAATATCGGGGGCGCTTATACGACCATCGATTACGTCTACGACATAGCGCAGCTTTTATTTCAGACAACTACCAAACCAGTAACCATAATTGGTCATAGTCTTGGCGGTGCCGTCTCCCTGACATATGCGGGCCTTTACCCTGAAACAGTAGATCGAATCATCTCTATCGAAGGTATGGGACCGATTCCTCGTACGTTGCAAGAGTCATCGGAAAGTACCTCATCAAAAGTTACCAACTGGATCGGGAATCTCCGCAAACTATCGGCCCGACTTCCTAAAAGATACGAGACACTNGAGGATGCATACCACCGTATGCAAAACGAAAATCCACANTTAACATCCGAACAAGCCCGTCACCTAACGGTACATGGAAGCAACCAAAATGAAGACGGCACCTTCAGTTGGAAATTTGACAACTACGTANGAACATTCCCGCCTATTGGTCTCACTCCGGACGAAACCTATGAACTCTATAGTCGTATTGTTTCACCCACCCTACTCATTTACGGGAAAGAGTCTTGGGCATCCAAAGATTCAGGGAACAGCCAGAGTCGATATTTTCAAGACGCGACAACAGAATTAATCAACGATGCGGGGCATTGGGTACACCATGATCAACTAGAGGAATTTCTCGCTACGGTCAGAGCATTTCTCAACTTGAATAGGCCGGCATGAAATCCGGACTTCGTACTAAATACATTAGAGATCTTCATAGCAGGTCGTTGCAGGGGGTNCTCTTTATCACTGGAGGTGGTTCTCTCTTAATTTCCGACTTACTACAGGTTCCAGGGTCGTCATCTACGGTTCTGGAAGCGATCGTACCCTATTCGACTAAGNCTTTATCCGAACTTCTTCAGGTAGTTCCAGACCAGCACTGCAGTGACGCCACNGCCAGAATGATGGCTATGCATGCTTACCTAAGAGCAATACAGTTATCGAACACCACAAAAAATAGTTTNGGATTTGCAATCACTGCTTCGCTGAGAAGCAAACAAAGNAAAAGAGGGGGACACCGCGCACATATCGCCTTACAGACAAATAATTCGACGTACAGCTGGCATCTCGATCTAGAAAATAATGTTCTAACCCGAAAGGCTGAAGAACGACTGGTGGCAGATACCGGTTTACTTCTTTTNACTAAATTAATTAATCAAAACCTACGGCCTACCTATATTAAAAAAGCCCAAACTGCNAAANCNAAAAAGGCCCTTATAGATCTCATGAACCATGACATAGAGTTGATAGGAACCCCGAAGAAAGCCTTTCTACCAGGTGCATTTAATCCGCTACACGANGGACATCGTCGGATGCGCGAAATAGCACAACAAAAATTGAAACGAGANGTGCAATACGAACTATGNATTACGAACGTAGATAAGGCGCCTCTTGATTATGTGGAAATCAGAAAACGTCAAAAACAATTCGTAGATCCGGATCTAATATTAACCAANACNCCGACTTTTCTTGAGAAAGCGACCGCCCTCAGTCAGGGAGGTACCATNACCTTCGTTGTAGGTATTGATACGATCGTACGAATAGCAGATCCAAGTTACTATGGGAACAGCCAGCGGCGTGACTCAGCGTTGGAACAACTGGTTTCTCTTGGATGTAGATTTCTCGTTTTCGGTCGTATCGACACACAAAAGTTCGTCACNCTCAAGCAAGTACGAATACCTAAGATGCTCCGTCAAATTTGCCAAGGCATCAAGGAAAATGAATTTCGGATGGATATCTCTTCCTCAGTATTGCGCCAACCAGTTCGGTAGCACCTTAGCGTGTAATTCGAGACAGCTGACAAAACTTCGAATTAAGCTTCAAACTGTTCGTCATCGAGGCGAACCATATTCTTCCACTTTCCAGACTGAAAGCGCCACAGCAACATAATTCCCTTAACCACNAAATCTCCAATCATCGCTCCATATACCCAAACGACCGGCCATTCGAGATAGGTAAATACAGCCGCAAGGCCACATCGCGCACCAATAAGACCAACAAATGTCGCAATAAGTGGAAACCTTGTATCACCAGCGCCGCGTATCGCCCCGCCGATTGCAAATTCTATCGCCAAGATTGGTGTCATTGCTGCAAGTAAGTAGATCATNTTCACCGTGTGNGCAACGGTTANCGGCTCATTNCCCAGAAAAAANANAGCAATCTCTTNGGCANAANANACAATNANCGCTCCTATGGCGCCCATCGAAATNATCGCNTAAACGAGAGAGGTCCAGCCNCTCCTGACCGCTCCTTCCGGATCGTTNGCACCNAGGTGTTGTCCNGCNANNGTCGATCCNGCTATNGAAAATCCAAANCCAATNACCATNCAGACCATCAAAATATTGCCNCCAATGTTGTAAGCAGCAAANGCCTCNGTNCCGTAAAAATTTCCTATCAACATGAGAAAAAAGAANAATCCGACTTGAAAAACNACCATNTCNGCNCCAGCCGGATAGCCGATTTGAACTAATCTTNTTAATCGGTCGCGCCGAAACCACTTATTNGCAACATACTTCANACGAAAACNCTGCTTTAGCCACAATACGACCATGGCAATTCCACCCACAGTAAAGGCTTTACCGCC
>PAMR01000056.1 GCA_002708205.1 Gammaproteobacteria bacterium | reverse complement strand
GCTCATTTTCTTGCACTTCAATCGTCGCTTCGAACTGAACACCAATAGTTTGATCGATCGCGCGATACGACCCACGACCAACCCAATATCCCGGTTCTAAAATCACTCGCTCATGTCCCCAAACTTCGTTCCTTCTGCATAATATCGTCTATGCCAAATACCAGTCGCCGACTCACCCTGAACCGGCATTCGCCAGGTCCGAACATTCGCCTGAGACATTTCGACCCGATATAAAGCCCTTACTTGGTCAATCGTATTTTGAACATACGCTTCAGCAGCTTCCGGCGGTGTGTATCGAGTGGCAATACGCCTGTAGAGATCCCGCCAAGTATCATCTTCTCCAAGATCGTAAAGTAATTCGGCCTGTCCCTCGACAACGATCTTTCGATACGGCTGTTCGTTCTCATCAATACACAATGAAATTCTCGGATCACGCTTTAAACAAGAGAACCATTCGGACTGGGCTCTCGGGGTGAAAAATACACTCCCTTCCTCACACAAAAACCAAATAGGAGTTACCAGGGGACTCCCATCCTCTCGTACAGTCCCAATACGCATCAGTAATCCCGGTTCGTCCAAAAAATTCAATTTTTCTGATTCAGTCATTATGGGCATAGCAACTATCACGCCTCCAAAGTAGGTAGATATTTTGATTGAAAACGCATCAACGCATTCTCCGCCTTAATTTATTTAAACCAAACCCCGTCGGCGCTCGCACGCGTTCTTCATCGACTTCTGTCGGTGGAGGAATTTCTCTCCGGGGACTTAATGGGACTTCTGTAAGCCTGGGACCGTCGTTATAGACCGATTGTTTTTGCGAGGAAGACTCATATTTCTGCAACTCTCGTTCTACATCAAAAAGCTCCTCCGTGACTGAATCCGCCATTGAGGACCTATTGATTTCTTTCAACTCCATGTCGTATGGAGAAACCCATACACCGCTGTAACCCGTATTGCGGGCAACATCAGTGAAATTATCGGCAGACAATCGGTCCATAAAAGGACCAACGATGACACGATGAAAAATACCCGCGTTCCTTTGGATTTGAACAATGGAAATTTCCTGTTCGAACTGACCCTGCGCGACCGATAAAGCCGTATTGGCTCGACTTATTTCCGTATAACTGCCCAAACTGACCCCAAAGTTAGCTTGAATCCCAATTCCACTGAAGAAGCAGACATAGACGAGTAATAGACGCTTCATAGTTTGGTACCTTAATTAGTCCGCTAAGTGTAACAACGCCCATTTTAAAAAGCCCACCAGACCAATTAGATCTCAAACTCTTATATACACCAGGTGCTATAGCACGTTTCGCCGCGTAGAATAGTGGGCGTGCACCCGTGGCCAAACTGGATAAGGCACCGGTCTACGAAACCGGGGATTACAGGTTCGAATCCTGTCGGGTGCGCCAAATCTTAAATTTCACACCACGTTGACCAAGTAGATATCAGTCTACGCTCGGGACACAGTTCACCCCATAGTTTCTGTAATCAGNCCTAATAGCGATTTATAGACAGGACAAAACCAGTAGAGNTAATGTCATTCACAAAATACCGGACAAGTACTTTATGACATCGCTTTTAAATTCTTTTTTAACCTTTTAAAATGNNGTTTATGAAGAAGGGGCTAACTAAATACTTTTTCGCAGCAGCGATCTCTATATTTTTTATAGGGGTTACGCTAGATCCGCTTAATCACGTTGATCCNAACGAATATGGTGATACAGACTGCGAATGGTGTGCTTTTGAAATCTTTCAATCCGAAAGATTAGATGCCCCAACAGTTACAGACCAACAAGTTGGTCTCCTCGTCCCAAGACCATCAGATCGGTCGTTTAATCGTACGACCTCCTTTTCGGCTCGAGCACCTCCTAAAAAATACGTTAACTAANTAACGTTCCCATTTTTTATTTTTTAGGAGTTTCAATGAGACCGATTCGGTATCTATTGTGTATAGCTATCAGTTTATACATACCCATATTTGCAGAGGAAATTGAAGAAGTTATTGTAACGGCTTCGTTTNTTGCGGAGTCTACAGACAGCAATCAATTGCACGTAATCGACGAACGAGAACTAAGAGAAGACGCTACGGAGAGNCTAGGAAGTTCTTTAGATAACCTTCTAGGCATTAGTTCAGCCGATTATGGCGCCGCTGTCGGACAACCTGTTATTCGAGGNATGTCTGGCAATCGTGTAAAAGTTCTTAACAATGGCATAGTCAATAGGGATGTCTCGGGCTTAGGTCCGGACCACAGCATAGAAATTGACATGAATAACGTACAGCAAATTGAAGTGATTAAAGGNCCTTCTTCACTACTGTACGCANATGGAGCGATTGGAGGAATCGTCAATGTCGTCGACAACACGATAGCTCGAACAGATATTTCAGAATCCGACCTGCGTGTGGGACTCGAGAGCCAGTCNGTAAANGATGGGCAATCATATGATCTTTCGTATCAAAATAATCTTGGTGGATTTAATGTCTCAGCTGCCTTTAGAGACTCAGAGTTCGATAATTTCGATATCCCAACCGGAGCCGTAATCCACGATGAAGAGGAACATGAGGACGAACATGAGGAGAACCTTGGGTATTTAATGAATTCTGACCATGAAGCCAGTTCGAAGTCACTTGGTATCTCTAAAGTCGGTGACTGGGGTCATATCGGGTTGTCATGGAAGAATCTAGATAGCTCNTATGGGATTCCATTCCATGGAGAAGAGCATGGCGATCATGACGAAGAACATGGTGATGACGATCATGATGAAGAACATGGTGATGACGATCATGACGAAGAACATGGTGATGATGACCACGACGAAGAGCACGCAGACCACGACGAAGACAGTCACGAAAATGAAAGAATTTTCGCCACAACCGAAGTCGACATCATTAACCTAGAAGGATCCTTTAACTTAGATAACAACTGGGTGAAGGGAATCAATTATTTCTTTAGGGATACAGACTACCTCCTGTGGGAGCAACACGCGGAAGTTGAAGGTGCTCATGAAGAAGAAGATCACGATGNTGATCATCATGACGAAGGGCCGACCTATTTTACTAACGAATCAACAGAGTACGGTGCCGTATTCGATCTAAGCGGAGAATCGCTTACCCAAAAGGTCGCGATCAACTTCATGCAAGAAGATCTGTCAATCGTAGGCCATGAATCCTTCATGAATCCAGCCGAGAATGAGGAAATGACCCTAGGATACTTCGTCAGTGGGAAATTGGGCGACTCGTTCAGAGTTGACTTTGGGATACGCCACGACCGGATCAGCAGAAAGGGCTCCGTCACCCATCGGGACGAACACGATGACCATGACGAAGAGCACGGTGATGATGACCACGACGAAGAGCACGGTGATGATGACCACGACGAAGAGCACGGTGACGATGATCATGACGAAGAACACGCGGAAATCGACTACTTTGATCACGACGTAAACAATACTAGCTATGCTCTGACACTCAGCAGAGAAATAACCAACTCACTCAATGCAAGTTTGGGATTGGCATTCGTCGAAAGAGCTCCTTCAGCGACGGAACTCTTTATGAATGGTCCACACCTGGCAACGGCACGTTTCGAAGTNGGGAACCCTGCACTCGATTCCGAGCGATCACAGAACATTGATCTAAATTTTCGCTATCAGAAAAATGGATTCTTTGCCAACCTGACGTTCTTCAGAAACAACGTCACCGACTACATCTACTTATTGGATGAAACTGAAGACGAACACGAAGAACACGAAGGGGAAGACCATGAAGGTCTAGTACTCGCCAATTATCTCCAACAAGATGCNAGCCTAGACGGATACGAATTCGANATCGGTACAGTTTTTGANTTGGCAAATGGGGATCTCGAAATCGGTACCGTTTTTGAATTGGCAAATGGAGATCTCTCTGTGTCTTACGGAAGAGACTCCGTCGACGGGAAATTCGATCGTGGTGGCCGTATTCCACGTATGATTCCTACCAGAAATATCTACGATATTGCTTATACAACAAATAATTTTAGAGCGGCACTAACGTTAAAAAGTGTAGATAAGCAGTCCCAAATAGCGGAGCAAGAGACAACGAGTGAACGATACGACATGTTGGATCTCAGACTCACTCGAACTTTCCAATTGAATTCTACGAGTGAATTGAATGTGTCTCTTTTCGGCAAAAACTTACTGGATGAAATTGCACGCAATCACACCTCATTCGTAAAGGATGAAGTTCCGCTTCCAGGAAGAAACATAGGTATCAGAATCAATATGAATTTCTGATCGATGTTGTAAGGAAAACGCGATTACGGGGCATGATTGCTGCCTCGTAATCCGCATTGATTTTCAACTAAAGAATGGCTTTTAAGGCTGATGTGACAACGTCTACATCAGCCTTCGTCATCGAAGCAAAAAAAGGCAAGCTAATCAAGCTTTTACCTAACGATTCAGTCACTTCCAAAGACCCGAAACAACGAACACAGGCAGCAAATCCCGGTAACAAATGAATGGCTGGAAAATAATCCGCTGATTCTATTTCGGCTGCCAGCAAGGTAGCTTGGACGCTACTCCTATCAGCGTGTAACAACTGTATCGGGTAGGTAAACCACGAACGAAAAGGGCTGTTTACGGGACAACGGATACTCTCGATACTCTCGAGGGAGCGTGCATAGTGTTGAGCGATTTTTCGTCGCTCGAGTACACGATCATTTAACGTCACTAACTGAGCTCTGCCGATAGCCGCTGTGAGCTCTGAGATTCGAGCCGAGAATCCGCCAGGCTCTACCATTCGTCCATCTCTATCTCGGCCCTGGTTCGCCAGTGTAGATACACGGTCCAGAAGATCGGGTGAGTTACTCACGAACATCCCCCCTTCACCTGTCGTAAGCACCTTATTTGGATAAAACCCAAATACAGCGCCATCCCCTAAAGATCCAACTAACTTGTCTCCGTCGTCCTCGTATCTCCCCACAATGGCTTCACATGCATCCTCTATAACCACCAATCCATGAGTCTCTGCTATTTGTGTAATTTCCAACATTGATGCTGCTAAACCGAATAAGTGCACCGGAACAATAGCTCGAGTCCGACTCGTTATTGCCAACTCAATTTGCGAGATATCAATGTTCCATGACGCGGGATCCACATCGACCAGGACAGGTACTGCTTGGCAAGCCAACACGGCATTCGCTGTGCCCACAAATGTGAGACCCGGAATGATTACTTCATCACCTTTCGAAACACCCGCTGCCCGCAACGCAATAGTCAGTGCTGTGGTTCCCGATGTGACTGACACAGCTCCCGCAACCCCAAGCCAATGGGCAAACTCCGACTCAAATGAGTTGATTTCGTCGCCGCGCGCAAGTCTTCCGCTGCGAATTACACGTTGCACTGCCTCGCTTTCTATAGCACCAATGTCTGTAGAGGCTAAAGGGATTCTTTTAGAGTCTGTCATCGTCTACAAACAGGTTTTTGTCTTTATGCAGAGGCAACGCTTTCTTTTGTAACAACACATGCCGTCCCGGCGCTGATACTAGTTTTTCTACGATGCGTTCGCTGGCATGGCCATCGCCATACGGATTTTGTAGGTCTTTCAACGAATCTTTAAATTCCTGGTCTATAGCTTGCCCAATAGCAGACTCGATAGATTTCACTTCAGATACGGTATGAATCACGTTATTTGCACGCGTTCGGCCTTTTTGCCGGCTGCCTACATCAATAGTTGGTAGTTTCATACTCGCCGTTTCCATGATCCCACTCGAGGAATTTCCGATCAGTAAGGCGCTGTGCTTCAGAAGGGACCAGTAGGTCAAGTGATTGAGATTGGTATGGAGTGTGGCATTAGGTCGCTCATTACAGAAGTTTTGGACCNTTTCTATGATNTGACTATAACCAACATCCGCATTAGGAAAACAGAAAATAAAAGAACCATGCCAACATTCCAGGGCCTTNAACAGCGGTTGTANGTCTGCAGTAGTATCTTCTTCAAGAGTGACAGGATGCTGCGAAATTACGCAGACAGGATTAACCAACGGATATCCGAGAGACCGTTCCAACTCTCCTTTTNCAGGCAGTGTACTGCGCCTGAGATGATCTATAGACGGCGCGCCACTCTGGNCGACTCGCCACGATTCCTCTCCCATAGACAGTACTCGCCTACTCGCTTCTCGGGTGGGCGTGAAATGCAGGTGGGCCATTTTTGTTAGCGCATTGCGTACTGCGTCGTCGATCGCACCTTCGCTAATATCTCCGCCTTCTATATGCGCTATGGGTATTCTTAATGTTAAAGCAACAGAAGCCGGAGCCAGCATCTCGTACCGATCCGCGATTATCAGAATAATATCCGGGCGTCGGTCCGCGAATATTCTTGCAAGTTCCCCCACCGCAAAGCCCATCGTACGTGCCATTCCAACATCACTGTCTTCAGCATCTAAACAGGGAACGTAAGCTGTAATGTTAAATCCATCCTTCTCGATTTCTTTTACNGTATGTCCAAAANGCTCGGATAGATGCGCNCCCATAACTACCAGTTCAAGGGAAAGTAGCGGATTTCGNTCTATTTCTCTCATGGGCCAAAAAATATGGCCGTAGTCTGCACGAGACGACGTGACGACCGCTATACGACGNCTCAATTCTCNTCCTTAATACACACGGCTAACCAATGTCTAATGCTTCCCCAACAAAACACAATATGNNTCTGTAGAAATAAGCTTTGAACTTCCATGCAAATGACCAGATCTTTGTGTATCTCGGATTTCTTCTAAATGTGTGGCGGAGAGGGAGGGATTCGAACCCTCGATGAGCTTCCACCCATACTCCCTTAGCAGGGGAGCGCCTTCGGCCGCTCGGCCACCTCTCCTAATTTCTAACCTTTCTCAGTCGTGTGAATTATTTGTATTTTCCAAATCGCATTCGGTTACCACTGCCGTTTGAATGCGCCTAAAAACCTCTTCTCGATGCACTGGAATTTTTTCGGGCGCCCTAACNCCTATNCGAACTTGACTTCCTTTCACTCCCAAAACTGTAACCGTAACTTCGTCACCTATCATGAGAGATTCACCCACCCTCCTTGTTAGGATCAACATTGCGGGACCTCCTCGCAATAGCCGCTCCTCGCAATTTACTAGCTTCCTGCTGATCGACCAGAAAACGGCTTGCATAGTCAGTTATTTACTATCTTTCCAGAATATTTGCCCTCGGATCAGGCACCTCAATATCCATATTTCATAAACTAATACAATACTCCCCTAAATTCATAAGGGTCAATTAGCCAAATTTAGTTCAAATACATCGTGAATCGCTCGTACCGCTAGCTCTAGGTATCTTTCAGCAATCACGATAGATATTTTTATTTCAGAGGTGGAGATCATTTGAATATTTATATTCTCTGCCGCCAACGCATCAAACATCTTGGTAGCAACCCCAGCATGCGAACGCATACCTACTCCTACCACCGAAACCTTTGCAATTTTCTCATCACCAGTGACTTCTCGAGCNCCAAGCTCATCCATCAGCTTCGTNAGAATTTCATTAGCACGTTCATAATCTGATCGTCGTACAGTAAAAGTAAAATCCGTNCTTCCATCAGCCCCNACATTTTGCACTATCATGTCCACTTCTATNGAGGCCCTTCCAATAGGACCNAGAATGCGAGAAGCAACACCNGGGACGTCTGGTACTCCCAAAAGAGTAAGTTTTGCCTCATCCACNGTATGCGCGATNCCCGAAACGACAGGTTGTTCCATCTTCCCATCCTNCATCGTAATTAAAGTCCCTGGACCTTCNTCAAAGCTTGATAGTACCCGCAAAGTCACTGAGTAGTTTGCTGCAAACTCGACTGCTCGTGGATGCAAAACTTTCGAGCCCAAACTAGCAAGTTCAAGCATTTCTTCGAAAGAAACATGATCCATACGGGTGGCATCTTCGACAATTCNTGGNTCTGCTGTGTAAACCCCNTCCACATCAGTGTAAATACGACATTCATCGGCCTGTAACGCAGCNGCNACNGCAACCGCACTCGCGTCCGATCCTCCTCTACCGATGGTCGTTATTTCNCCGCCTTTGGTCACCCCTTGAAAACCAGCTACCACTGGAATTAAACCAGTATTGAGACAGTCTTGTAGCGCTTCTACATCAATAGATTCTATGCGAGCTTTCGAGTGATTCTCATCAGTTACCACCTTCACCTGCCAACCGAGATAGGATCGGGCCTGCAAACCCCGTTCTATCAACGCTAAGGCCAATAGAGAAATAGATACTTGCTCGCCAGAGGCTAAGAGTACATCTATCTCACGGCTAGAGGGCCGTTGAGAAATTTCGTTTCCGAGTGCTTGAAGCCTATTAGTCTCACCGCTCATAGCGGAAACGACCACTATTATCTGATCTCCCCGTTCATATGAGCTACGTATACGATCTGCTACTGCATTAATGCGCTCGGTCGTTCCAACCGATGTCCCTCCGAATTTATATACGTGTAAAGGCATTTATTTATCCCAGAACGGCAATACTACTCAGACAGGCGTTCGCCCACCCATGCAGCTAACGATTCAAGGGCTACAGGCAACGCCGCGGTGTTATCGCCGCCACCGGCACGAGCCAGGACTGGTTTGCCGCCACCTCGGGCGCCGACCTGATGTCCGATGTAATTGATAGCNNCGCTAGCGTTNATTTTATCGGATATCGATTTTGTCACACTACATGCCAAATTGACTTTGCCGCCTGTTATATAACCCAACATAACAACACAATCTCCAAGTCGATCTTTCAATCCATCAAGTGTTTTCATGACATCACCTGCAGAACCAGACACTACAGCGCCGAGTACGTTAATCCCTGACACATCCACAGCTCGATCTACAAGATCCAAGCTCTGATTTTTTGCGGCCGCCACCTTCATCGTATCCAGTTCTTTTTGGAGTTTTTTATTACTTTCTACAAGATCCAATATTCTNTCAGAAATGTTTTCACGAGATCCTTTCGTACTCTCTGCAATACGATCCAAAGTATTTTCAATCGACAAAAACCAATCTAGCGCAACTCGTCCNGTAACCGCCTCTATACGCCGGACACCAGCAGCNATNCCNGTTTCTGAAACGATGTGAAAAACCCCGATATCACCGGTGCGTCTAACATGTGTACCACCGCACAGTTCTATGGAGAAGTTATTTCCCATCGACAGTACCCGAACATTATCACCGTACTTTTCTCCAAACAGCGCTACTGCTCCCTTTTCATTCGCTTCTGCTCGAGTCATAAGTGATGTTTCCACTTCAGTATTCTCGCGGATTTTTGTATTCACAATTGCTTCGATCTCCGACAGCGCTTCGGAGCCAACACTGTCTGGATGAGAGAAGTCAAATCGTAGCTTAGTTATATCGACTAGAGATCCCTTTTGATCCACATGAGATCCGAGTACTTTCTTCAAAGCAGCATGAAGAAGGTGNGTTGCCGAATGATTACTCGCTATGTCTTGGCGCTTATCCGATAAAACTGTTGCGTGAACTAAGTCCNTTTTANGTATCGATCCTTTTTTTACCTGCCCCCGATGAAGGTGTTGGTTACCACTTTTCGTGGTGGCACTGACTGCAAATAAGCCGCCGTCTGTCTCTATAGTTCCCACATCACCCACTTGGCCGCCCGCTTCAGCATAAAAAGGCGTGCGCTCCAACACCACTATGCCATCGGTACCAGGGACAATATGATCTACTTCGCTCACTTTGTTTTCTGGATCGANCACGTACAAAGCGGTCAGAGAAGTACTAACGTCTAATTCATGGTAGCCGCAGAATTCGGCCGCACCTTCTACCTGGATGCTTTGTTCCAAGCTGGCATCGAAATGGCTAGCCGCGCGTCCACGTTCCCTCTGTTGCTGCATCAGTCGATCAAACCCCTCCTGGTCGACCTGCAACCCTCGCTCCCTCGCAACATCCGCCGTAAGGTCCACCGGGAAGCCGTAGGTGTCGTANAGCTTAAATAATATATCACCAGGTATAGACGTTCCTGAAGAACNGCTAATTTCATCTTCTAGGATAGACATGCCTTGACTNAGCGTCGCNGCAAAACGATCTTCNTCTAGTTCAATAACTTGCTCNATGTGGTTCTGGCTTTTTGAAAGTTCGGGATATTGATCTGATAAGACNTCAATCAGCGGTTGAACCAAACGATGAAAAAATGGTTCCGTGATGCCGAGTTTATTTCCATGACGAAGAGCTCTTCTTATAATTCTCCGCAAGACATAACTGCGTTCTTCGTTTCCCGGATTTACCCCATCCAAAATTAAAAATGCNGACGAACGTATATGGTCAGCTATCACTCTTAAAGAAGGATTCTGCACAATTTCTTTTTGATCCTTTAAATGGGCATAACTACCAGCTTCGACAAGTAATGGGGTAAAAATGTCTATTTCATAATTACTTCGTACCGATTGAGTAATTGCTGCCACGCGCTCCAGGCCCATCCCCGTGTCAACACCCGGCGTATCTAAAGGATTCAACGTTCCATCGGAATCGCGGTCGTATTGTGGAAACACTAGATTCCAAAATTCGAGAAAGCGATCCCCATCCTCGTCAGCTGACCCTGGGGGACCTCCTCTCAGTTCCGGTCCCTGATCAAAGAATATTTCAGAATCGGGTCCGCATGGACCAGTGTCACCCATCGACCAAAAATTTTCAGGGTGATCTATGACTCTCTCCGAACTCACTCCGATTTTTTTTATCCAAAGGTTTCGGGCCTCTTCATCGGATGGATGTACCGTTACCCATAAACGATCCTTCGGAAGCTCTAAAACTTCCGTCACAAATTCCCAGGCCCAACTGATTGTTTCCTCTTTAAAATAGTCTCCAAAAGAAAAGTTACCTAACATCTCGAAAAACGTATGGTGACGAGCCGTGTAACCGACATTCTCTAAATCATTGTGCTTTCCGCCAGCCCTCACGCAACGTTGCGAGGAAGTCGCCCGGCTATAATCGCGAGTTTCCCGTCCCAATAGTGCGTCTTTGAATTGAACCATCCCAGCGTTCGTAAACATTAAGGTTGGATCATTCCCAGGAACCAGAGAACTCGACTCAATTACTCGATGATCACGGGTTCGAAAAAATTCAAGAAAAGAGGTTCTTATTTCTTTGGTCCGCATAGCGGACAGCTCCTAAAAAACGGGAGGAAAGTATACCTTTTGATTCAACGGTAAAGTAGATCTATACAAAATAGGATACTTTGTGATGTTTCTATACATCTGTCGCTCTTAAACTTGTTCGATTAGGGTCTAAAGACATCTCAATTCACACACGCTTCAAACACGGAGTAATCAATTAATCTTTCCGGTTACCTAGACAATTCAAAATAACATCCGCTGAAAATCCTCTATTTTTTAAGAATCTTGCTTTCTTTTCCCAACTTGCAGATTGTTTCCCCTCACTACAATAGCGCTTAGCGATAATTTTCTTAGCCGTTTCTACCCATGAAATATCATTTGACTTGAGTCGATCCTCAATCAACTCTTCAGATATGCCATGTTTTCGCAATTCGTTAGTCAGATATGCTGGACCATAACCACGATTCATTCGCATTCGAATATATGATTCTGAATATCTCTCATCTGACAGAAATCCATCAGTCTTGAGCTGTGTGATAACTTGATCAATCAGGCAAGGGTAGCCAACGACGGTGTGTGCACCATCAGTTAGCTTTTGATATTTCTTATCTTTTTCTCGTCCAAATCCATTCCGAGACCATCCTCCTCTCAGGAGCTTTTTACGCAACTCCGATTCTGAGTGCTCACGGTTTCCTAGTAGGCGGACCCCTCTAGTATAAAATTTGAGAAATAAATCGTCTTTAGACACCTGAATCTACAAGCGAACCCAACGCGCTACTTTTATGCTGTTTCACTAACCTGATTATTGCTCGAATCCGGATCGCTCGAACTTTCGTCCTTTTCATTGGGAAGCAATTCTTGACGGATACGATCTTCAATTATTTGGCAAACATCTGGATTACTATTTAACCAGTCGGCTGCGTTTTTTCGACCTTGGCCAATACGTTCATCTTTATAGGAATACCATGCACCGGCTTTTTCAATAATTCCGTGTTGTACGCCCTGTTCAATAATTTCACCTAAACGATAAATCCCACGACCATAAAGTATTTGGAATTCGGCTTGTCGAAAAGGCGGTGCCACTTTATTTTTAAGTACTTTAACTCTCGTCTCATTACCAATTACTTCGTCACCCTCTTTCACTGCACCAATTCTTCTAATATCTAGACGAACTGAAGAGTAAAACTTTAATGCATTCCCTCCAGTCGTGGTTTCAGGCGAGCCGAACATAACTCCAATTTTCATTCGTATTTGGTTAATGAATATCACCAAAGTATTAGAATTTTTAATGTTAGCGGTCATCTTACGCAAAGCTTGACTCATCAACCTTGCCTGCAAACCGACATGGGTATCGCCCATTTCACCCTCAATCTCGGCTTTAGGTGTAAGAGCAGCAACTGAATCGATGACTACGACGTCCACAGCGCCCGACCTAACGATCATGTCGCATATTTCCAGAGCCTGCTCACCTGTATCTGGCTGCGAAACGAGTAGATCTTCCGTATCCACACCTAGCGCTTCAGCATAGATTGGATCCAAGGCATGTTCAGCATCTATAAAGGCACAAGTACCACCAGCTTTCTGGGCCTCGGCAACTACCTGCAATGTCAAAGTCGTTTTTCCCGAGGATTCGGGTCCATAGACCTCCACAATTCGTCCTCTCGGCAATCCTCCTATCCCTAGCGCGATATCAAGGCCTAATGAACCAGTGGATATCGATGGAATAGCTTCTTGTTCCCGATCACCAAGACGCATCATTGAACCTTTACCAAATTGACGCTCGATTTGAGTTAAAGCAGCGCTTAAGGCTCTTTCTTTCCCGTTATCAGCAGCTGATTTAGTACTTTCATCATAATTAGTCGCCATTAGTCGCTCCTTACTTTCAGGTTACTCGGTCTCATTTCCACACATAACGTCATCAATCTGGCGTAATATTGCGTACTGACAAATTCCAGGGACTACTGTATATCCATTCAGTAGTAGACGCAACAGCTATGAAACTTTCAAACGCACTCAATGTTCAAAGTGATTTCCTCTTAACGCGGTTAAATTCTCTTCGTATCCAATAAGCAACAGGATTATGGCTTTTCAAGAAATGCCAAAGACGGAATTTGAAAAGGATTTCAGCGCCCATACGCCGATGATGCAACAATACCTGCGCATCAAGGCAGCTAATCCAGACATTCTTCTCTTTTATCGAATGGGTGACTTCTACGAACTCTTCTTTGACGATGCAAAACAGGCATCTGAATTACTCGATATAACTTTGACCACACGAGGCAAATCGGCTGGATCCGCGATTCCAATGTGCGGAGTCCCTTTTCATGCTGTCGACGGGTATTTAGCTCGACTTGTTAAACTCGGACAATCCGTCGCCTTGTGCGAGCAAGTTGGAGATCCATCTACTTCGAGCGGCCCAGTTGAACGCCAAGTAAAACGGATAGTGACGCCAGGCACACTCACAGAAGACAGTCTTTTAAACAGCGACCGCGAAAGCGTACTGATGGCCGTGAGTGCTTCGGGTAGTCAAAAATATGCTGCCGCTTGGATCAATTTGTCCTCTGCCAAATTTGAAGTAAACGAGTACGAAACAATTTCCGATCTTGAAATCCTGACTGGGCATATACACCCCTCTGAGNTCATCGTTCCTGAGGGGCTAACCTTTGATAATTTGCCTAATTACCCGCTCAAAAGAGTTGACGGTTCTTACTTCGATCTTTTTGAAGGCCNACGCTTACTAAACGAACACTTTTCAGTTTCGAATTTAGGAGCGTTCGGGATTGAATCCTTAGAACTGGGTATCGGTACAGCAGCCGCGGCATTGCGCTATGCTCAGGAAGCCCAATGCCAACCGTTAAATTATATTCAATCTATCCAAAAAACTTCTACCGAGGACCGAATCCAAATTGATTCTCATAGCCGTCGAAATCTAGAAATTGACCAGAGATTAGGGGATTCTGGAACAGAAAATACACTTTACGAGGCTTTTAACCTAACTAGTACCCCTATGGGTTCTCGACTATTAAGAAGTTGGTTGGTAGCGCCACTAACAGACCCTATTGTGGTGAGTGAACGTCTCGATTTTGTCCAATCCATTCTATCTGCCGACTCAATATCTGATATGAAGTCTGTGTTGAAACCTTTCGGTGACATGCAACGAATTGTGACGCGCATAAATATAGGATCCGCCAATCCAAGAGATCTAGCCAGACTACGCCTTGGGCTAGCTAGTCTAGACGGGCTAAATCGACTAATTGGAAAACTCGACCAATATGCCGATGCTGAAAAATATCGGTTTGACTCGTTACCTAGCACTAAAAGTATTGAAGAAAAATTGGCCGCGGCGATTGTCGAAGATCCTCCGGCGACCACTAGAGACGGTGGCATGATCGCCGACGGATTCGACAATGAACTGGATGAATTGCGAGACCTGACAGCTAATTCTGCCGAATATCTCAGAAGTCTCGAAGATCGGGAAAAGGACCGAACTGGGATCAGCACACTTAAAGTAGGCTATAACAGAGTGCATGGATACTTTATAGAGACCTCTCGCTCCTCATCCAATGCTGATCTGCCACTGGAATATGTGAGACGTCAGACGCTCAAAAATACCGAAAGATATATAACACCAGAACTAAAANTCTTCGAAGAAAAAGCCCTCAGCAGCCAAACCAAAGCACTCCAACGGGAAAAAGCCCTTTTTGAAGAATTGATTCAAGAACTCCAAGTGGCGGGAGACCAGCTTCGAGTGGTTGCTGAAATGGTAGCCAGACTGGATGTCCTAACAGCGTTTGGAAATGCTGCACAGGAATATAATTTGGTCCGCCCTATCTTCGTCTCCGATCCATTAATACGCATTGAAGACGGAAGACATCCTGTTGTCTCGAATCAGATAAAAACATCATTCANTCCCAATTCAACAATATTGGATGAAACACGTCGTATGCTGATAATAACCGGTCCAAANATGGGCGGAAAGTCAACCTATATGCGACAAACAGCACTCATCATTGTGCTGGCCTATGCAGGCTGNTTCGTGCCTGCAAAAAGCGTAAAACTTGGTCCTATCGATCGTATTTTTACCCGAATTGGTGCAAGCGACGATCTGGCTGGTGGTCGGTCTACATTTATGGTCGAGATGACTGAGACTGCACAGATCCTACACCAGGCAACTCCATCGAGCCTCGTACTACTAGACGAAATCGGCCGTGGAACAAGTACTTTTGACGGTTTGGCAATAGCATGGGCGACTGCGCAACATATCGCCTCAACGAACGGTTCTTTTACACTTTTTGCTACCCACTATTTCGAATTAACAGATTTGGCAAGCGAGCTTCCTGAAACAGCGAACGTTCACCTCGATGCGGTTGAACACAATGGAGAAGTTGTTTTTATGCATACGCTAAAGGAAGGCCCAGCTTCCCAAAGTTACGGGATACAAGTTGCGAAACTAGCAGGAATACCNAACCTTGTACTAAGTCTCGCAAAAGAAAAACTACTAACATTGGAAGCCTCAAATANGGANACTNTNCAAGGGCANCTTTTTTCAAATAATCCATTACNTAGTCCNTATATNCCCGAGGGAAATNAAATTCTTGANGAGTTACAAAAAATCGAGCCTGANAACANCACNCCAAGNGAAGCNTTATCGCTCATTTACGATCTAGTNCAAAAAGTCAAGAATCTAANATAATAAGAANTTTGCGCAAAAGATCATCTTCATTAGAATACGTTCCGCCTGAAGCTTATAACCAAACCAATAATTCTAATTTTATGAACAAAAAATCCGTTACTTACGGCCCATTATTAGGAAGAATTTTATGACATTCGTCATCGGACAAAACTGTATCAAGTGCAAACTCACCGATTGCGTAGAGGTTTGTCCTGTAGATTGTTTTTATGAAGGCCCCAACTTTCTCGTTATTCATCCAGATGAGTGTATCGATTGCGCTCTTTGTGAACCCGAGTGTCCGGTAGAGGCTATATTCTCTGAAGACGAAATTCCTGAAGATCAACAAGAATTTTTGGAACTCAACGCAGAACTAGCCGACATCTGGCCCAACATAGCAGAGAAAAAAGACGCTCCGGAAGACGAGGCTGAATGGCGCGATGTCGCTGGAAAAATTAAGTACCTCGAACGGTAGAAGTAGCTTTACGGCGGCTGTATTTTCCTTCCAAACAAAGGCACCGGGTCAATAGGTCGTCCCTTGTATCGGACTTCAAAGTGGAATTTCCCTGTTAAATTCTCCGGGGATTTATTGACTGCGATGGATTCACCCGATAACACTTGGTCACCTTCCGCGACGGAATACGGTAGATTCATACCGTACGCAGATAGCCAGTCTGAATCATGCTTTATTATTACGAGTGAGATATAGCCCCGAAGGCCAGTTCCAGCATACACCACCACACCCGAAGAACTTGCCCTAATCTTTTCGCCATCCGATAACATATAATCAACTCCAGAACTTGTTTTACCAAACTTTTGTGTTGGTTCGGATTTCACGGGTTTAGACCAAAATGCAGCATCGTTTTTAGTCTTCTTATCTACAACCGCACGCGTTATTCCCTTATTGACATTATTAGTAACGGTCATCTTTTTTTGTGGAGGCTCTGGTCGACTTATTTTCAACCTTAAAATTTTTCCTGGGCGTAATAAATATGGCGGTTTCAAATCGTTGAACTCTGCAATCGAATTGACGTTCAATTGGTAGCGCCAAGCTATCGCGTATAGCGAATCGCCTACTTGTACTTCATAAGCATCAGGAACACGTCTATCAAACGAGGGCGAACGTTCATACACTGGAGCAGGAAGGTTATGATTGCATCCAAAAACCAGTAAGAGAGATAGAGTTAGACTTATTAATCGCACTTATCTAGGGTGCCCTTTCTGACAATCTGGAGAACACGGTGACAACAGCAATACCTGTTAGCATAAGCAAAGCTACACCAAAGAATTCCAGAGATGCATAACTAGTAGGTAAAACTGGAAAATCATCTAAACGCCACGGCCATATACGCATTAAGGAGCCAACCACAAGCCCCATCAAAGTTGAAAGCACCGCATACCTATAATGTTCTAGCGCCCACTTTATCAGTCGAGACGTAGAAATTATTCCAATAATACCGCCAAGGGCAAAAACGATCAGCATCGCAATATTTAGATCTTTTACTGCTTGTAGTATTGGTTCGTATGAACCAATAATTAGCAAAATAAAAGCGCCAGAAACACCCGGAAGCATCCATGCTGTCACTGCAAAGATCCCACTTATAAATACCAGAAAAACGTCTAGTTCTGAGTCTCTCTGCGGGACTAGAGCAATGACTATACCAATCAAAGAACTTGGGATTCCGGCCAATATGACATATCGCAGTGGTAGCGTTTTGAGAACAAAGATCGCTGATGCAGACACTAGACCGAAAAAAAATCCCCACACATATGTCCCGTAGCCATCGAGCAGAAAATTGATGATATTAACTAGGGACAAAAAACCAACCGTCATTCCAAGAACAAGTGGCAAGAGAAAAGACATATCTTGATATAGCCATAATCCTTTCCAGTCTCGACGCCAAATATACTTAAAAGTCAACGGACCCAATCGAGATAAACATGAAATCAGCCGCTGGTAGATTCCTGTTATTAGCGCAATGGTGCCCCCCGAAATACCAGGTATTATTTCGGCAATTCCCATGAGCACCCCTCGAGAAAAAATTCCGAAGGGACGTAAGCCCGTTTTATTACTAGATAGTTGCATTATCTGAGTAACCTTGCTCTGCCCCCAACTACTTAAATCTCCAATCCAGGCATAAGAGGAACGAATCGAACATTTTCCTTGATCGTTTCATGCCAACCATTTTGATCACGATCGACAAGCGTCAATGCCTGATTATCCGTATTGCCAACAGGTATTACCATTCGTCCACCAATAGCAAGTTGCTCCTTCAGCGCGCTAGGAATCTCTCTCGCCCCTGCAGTTACTATGACACCATCAAAGGGTTCCTCTGATGTCCATCCAATAGAACCATCAGCATGATGAAATCTAACACCTCGAACACCTAATTGTTTAAGTCGTCCTCTGGCACGCTCAGCCAGCCCAGCCACTCGCTCCACGGTGAAAACTCGAAGATTCAAGAATGCTAAAATCGCAGTTTGATATCCAGATCCGGTACCTACTTCTAAAACTCGTTTAGGCGCTACCTCGAGCAAAAATTGGGTCATTAATGCAACAATGTACGGTTGCGAGATGGTTTGATTGTGTCCTATAGGAAGCGCCGTATCTTCATAAGCTCGATGGGAAAGCGCTTCATCGACAAAAAGGTGGCGCGGAACCGAGAGAATGGCATCTAAAACTCTGGGACTTGAGATACCTGCTTCCTCAAGTCTTTCAGTTAACCGACGGCGAGTCCTTTCGGAAGTCATCCCTATACCTTTACGAAGACTCATTCTCTTTCCTCGGTAAGGTCAAATAATTCAGACAATGCGACATTCGCATATGAGCCTCTCCGCAAACTAAATTTAAAATAAATATCGTCATTTTTAAGAGTGAAATGAAAATTTAAACATTTTTCTACTAAAGAACGTCTTTGCTGAGACAAGCCTACCCACTCTAGGGCATCACAAAATTTACTGCGCNTACCGGTCANCCGAAGTTCTAAGTCAAGAGCATGTGCTTCAGTTTTGGGACGCCCTCTTCCCCATAATGGTCCAGTCGGAAACCCGTCAGTCAACTGATCCCCCGCTATTACAGAATTCCATGAATGATCGCGTACTCGTTCTCCAAGCACGTCATTAAACAAGGCACTTCGCAAAGTTGACATGAATATAGATCGCCTAAATCGCGAGATATGCGGTTTTCCAGATTCTATCCAATCAGTAGCTTCGGAAATATTATTTCCGTCATTCCCAAAACGCTGAGGCCCAAAGTAATTTGGAAACCCTTGGTCCGCAAAATATTTCAGTCCTTTTGGAACAGGGCCTTGCACATTTCTCACAACAATTTCAAAATCGTTTCCATCCAAATTACCCCGTCGCAATTTCTTGTGGTGCCAACCGTTANAGAGAACGGAACATCCTTCTATACGAATTTCATCATTTAACGCATTCATTTTCTTCGGTAACCGAACACTAAACCATTGGGTAGCTATAGATCGCTTATCTTTTAGCCCAGCAAAAGAAACATCCATCACTGGTACATCAAAATGTCTGGCAAGAGCTCTTTGTACGATTGTAGTCGTAACGTTGGTTTTCTGAATTTGGATGTACAGATGCTCACCCTTCCCGGATAACTCTTCACTACGTCTTTCGAACACCCGGAAGTCATTTAGATATGTGCGCAGCGTACCTCGAGGTCGGTTCTCGACATTTGTTTTAGGCCAAATTGGAGACGGACCAATTAGTAACATCAAATAATCACTCAAGAAAAACCATTCCGATCAGTTAATTTGACCTTATTTTTTTAAAAAAAGAGTGTAAATACGAAAAAAAGTCAATTCCGAACATATGATTTAATTTTGTTCTTCAGCTAATCACTCATCGTTTTCAATCTACTTGTTATATTTTATTTTTCTGATTTCGCAACGTCAACAAAATAGAATACTTCCGATCCAGCAATCATTCCAAGATCTCTACGTGCTCTCGCCTCAACAGCTTCTAGCGTTTGGTTTTTGAATGCTTCGACTTCCGTAAGTAATAATCTATTTTGTTCCTTCAATGACATATTTATTATTTTTTGTTCATTTACTTTATGCGTCAGCGTAAGAAGATTTGTATAACCACTAGGGCCGAACCAGTAAATATATTGCAAACCCAAAAAACAAATAACGCTAATGGCAGAGATCGTACGCAACATCAATCCCTTTCAAATTCCTCAATCCCTAGATATTTAGGTGATCCTAGTATGGATTCAATTCGAAGGAGCCGATTGTATTTTGCGACTCTATCAGACCGAGAAGCCGAACCAGTTTTAATCTGTCCAGCTCCCGTTGCAACCGATAAATCGGCAATAAAAGTATCCTNTGTTTCTCCTGATCTGTGCGATATGACACAACCGAACCCAGCATTTTGGGCCATTCGAATAGCTTCAAACGTTTCAGTTAAAGAGCCAATTTGATTCAACTTAATCAATATAGCATTAGCTACCGATTCATCTATCCCTTTTTGTAGAAGAGTCGTATTCGTGACAAATAAATCATCACCCACTAACTGAACCCTACTACCGAGTCGCTCGGTCAGTATTTTCCAGCCTTGCCAATCGTTTTCATCTAAACCATCCTCTATTGAAATAATAGGGTACTCTCTGACGAGCCGTTCTAAATAATCACAAAACTCTACTGCAGAAAAACTCTTGTCCTCTCCGTCTAACCGGTAAATGCCTTCAGAGAAAAACTCCGAAGCAGCGCAATCTAGCGCCAAGGTCACGTCTTCACCTAAAACATAACAAGTTTGATTTATAGCTTCTTGAATCAAAGCTANCGCTTCCGAATTTGAGTCTAGATTCGGCGCGAAGCCCCCTTCGTCGCCAACGGCGTTGGTTAATCCCAATTCCTTTAATACTTTTTTTAGCGAATGGAAAATCTCTACCCCACAACGAAGAGCCTCAGAAAAATTAGTTTGGGACACAGGCTGGATCATAAACTCTTGTATGTCTACATTGTTATCAGCATGCATACCACCATTCAATATATTCATCATAGGAACAGGCATCCGCATATCTGTTGGTCCGTACAAATCTGACAAATGTCGAAATAATGGAACATCGAGCCCTGACGACGCCGCCTTAGCTGAAGCGAGAGACACGCCCAATATTGCATTTGCACCAATACGCTCTTTGTTATCACTGCCATCAACCTCGATCATTCTTTTGTCGAGGGCTGATTGATCAAGACAATCCATTCCTTTTAACGCGGGTGCAATCTCTGCATTTACGGACCTCACGGCTTGTAAAACACCCCTTCCCATATAACGAGACAAATCACCATCGCGGAGCTCTAGTGCCTCTTTTGAACCAGTAGAGGCGCCAGATGGCACCATTGCGGTACCGCTGGCCCCATTTGACAAAACAACTTCAGCCTCGAGAGTGGGATTTCCGCGCGAGTCGATTACCTCACGTCCCAGAATTTCGACTATTCTTGTCATATTTTTAGACACTTGTTATTGATTTAGCAAATACAAACCAGTACTTAACTGGCAACCGCCCCAACTTTACGATGGGCTCTCGTGTGTAGATTTGCAGCTTCTATGAAGCCTCGAAATAATGGGTGTCCATCTCTAGGTGACGAATTGAATTCAGGGTGAAATTGACAAGCGATAAACCAATCTAGATGTGGTATTTCAATCATTTCGACAAGATCCTCGTCGTGACTGCGGCCTGATACTTTCAACCCCGCTTTATCCAAATCGGACACATAGTCATTGTTTACTTCGTATCTATGACGATGACGCTCATAAACCACTGATCGTCCGTATAAACTCCTAGCTAAAGTATCTTCCTCCAGTTCACATGCCTGCTCACCCAAACGCATCGTTCCCCCAATATCATCATCCATCGATCGTTGGTTGATTTCACCATCTCGGTTTCGCCACTCGGTAACTAGTCCGATAACTGGATCACTCGCATTCGGATTAATTTCTGTAGAGTTGGCTCCGGGCAAATGCAACATATTCCGTGAATAGTCGCATACAGCTGCGTGTAATCCATAACATATACCTAAATATGGAACATTATTTTCCCGCGCAAAAGTAGCTGCAAGAATTTTACCCTCAAATCCTCGTTGACCAAATCCACCAGGGACTAGAATGGCATGCACTTCCTTCAAAATATCGGTACCTTTCTCTTCAAGTTGCTCCGCATCAATATATCGGATCACAACTTTCGTCCTTGTTTGTATCCCCGCATGTGAAATCGCCTCTATCAACGACTTATAGGCATCCAGCAGATCTAAATATTTACCGACAATTGCTATCTCCGTTGTCTGTTCCGGATGAATAAGAGCATCCACCACCGAGTGCCATTCAGAAAGATCTGCTTTCGGACATTCTATTCTGAGCTTTTCGACGGCGATTTCATCAAGGTGTCTATCACTAAGAATTACTGGAACTTGATATATAGTCGAAGCATTCTCGAGCGGAATCACCGCTCGCTCCTCTACATTCGTAAAGAGTGCAATCTTATTGATGGCTGATTGAGGCAACGGCTTGTCTTCGGTTCGACATACGAGTATGTCCGGTTGTAGACCTATTGATCTCAACTCTTTTACGGAGTGTTGAGTGGGCTTCGTTTTTGTTTCTCCAGAGGAATTCAGAGTGGGCACTAATGTGAGGTGTATAAAAAGCGCTCTCTCAGATCCAACTTCCAAACGCAGTTGTCGTATGGCTTCTAAAAAAGGTTGGGATTCTATATCACCGACCGTACCTCCAGTTTCTACAATCACGACATCATAACCGTCACCTACATCCCGAATACGTCGCTTTATTTCATCGGTAACGTGAGGGATTACTTGGACCGTACCTCCAAGATAATCTCCTCGCCTCTCTTTACGAAGAACTTCCGCATAGATCCCACCTGAAGTGAAATTATTACTCTGGCTCATTCGGCTTCGAATAAATCGTTCGTAGTACCCGAGGTCTAGATCAGTTTCTGCACCATCCGTGGTTACATAAACTTCCCCATGTTGGAACGGACTCATTGTTCCTGGATCCACGTTTAAATACGGATCCATTTTAAGAATGTTAACGTTTAGCTTTCGAGCTTCTAGTATGGCCGCGAGCGATCCAGCTACCACGCCCTTGCCCAAGGAGGACACGACGCCACCAGTCACAAATATATATCGGGTCATTGAGTTCCCATCAACTAGCGGCTCAAGCTCCTTAGTGAGAATCTATCTTTGCGTTCGCTACACGGCACTTGAAAGACAGAATTCGTACGAACCTTTAACAGCGATGAAACAAAAAAATGCTTCAACAAGATGGCTCTGGACAATATCAAAAGGGGCCTAAGACCTCAATCAACTTTCGCCGTAGCTTACGGTTTTGTTTCAGATCCGACCTCCTTTCGTTTTTGAAAGAGGAACTTATTCACTTGGCTCCCATACGGGCACGTATGTCCCGTCTTTTTCATTTGAAAAATATTTATCTGACATCGTTATCCCAGGAACTGACTCGAGAAGACCGTCCACGAACAGCAACGGCCATACATCACGTTGCCAAAGAGGCACTTGGCTTTCTCGAAATATTTCATTCAAAGACTTTGATCGAGTGCCAACACTTATGCTTTCCCCACCCTTTCTCGTTCCCAAAAAGACCAAATCTCCCGCAGAGAAGCCTCTACCAGATCTACGCCAACGTAACTGACCGCTATCAAGATTTAAAAACTCTCCTACCCGAATGTGTCTATGTTTAATTGGCTCTTTTTCCCGAACAACAAAGAGTCTTCCCTGATGACTTCTCACCGATAAAAATTTCGATAACGATACGGAGGTGAATCTGTCTCTCAGACTAATTTGTCTCATGATCTCTCGAATTTGAGCATCACGAGGAAAGAGACCGTATGCTTGAAGCCACGCTCGAATATTCATTTCGTGTGAAGCAGATGCTATCGGCAGAGCTTCTTTTTTGAAGGTAGGGAGCTCCGGCCATTTAAGGTTGGCCAAATTTTCAACGGCTTTCGGGAACCGCCTACGGGTAATGGGAAGCAACTCATGCCGAAGCCAATTTCTGTCATAGATAGAATCCTTATTGCTGCAGTCCTCTATCCATCGGAGATCATTCTCTGCCGCATAGACTTCTATATCGGTTCGTTTAAGTGACAAAAACGGTCGTATAATCTGAGCTAAACCTAAGGGCCTCGTGTGGGGGATTCCAATCGGAGCACGTCCTGTAAAAAGTTGCCAAAGTCTAGTTTCGGCGACATCATCGGCGTGATGAGCCGTTAAAATTACTTCACCTCGGCGTAACAATTTTGCCCATTCTTTATATCTCGCCAACCGTGCTTGATTCTCTAGATTACCTTTATTTAGTCTGATCGGCCGACTTAAGAATCGGATTCCAATTTCCCGACATACATGTTCACAATGGGCACTCCACTGTTTGGATAAAGGGTTAATTTGATGATCTATATATATAGCCCCACATGATTTAGGACCGAAGACTTTTACGACGGCATGTAAAAGTACCGAAGAATCTATGCCACCGGAATAAGCCACCCATAGAAACTTATGTTCTAGTCCTCTTTGTAGCTTCTTAATCGCCTTGGTAGGCGAATTCGATAACATTCAAATCGACCTGTACCAATTGCCTATGCAAATTTGCGGGGCAAATCGTATTTCATACTAACTGCTTGCGAACCAAATTCCTGACGTAACGAAAGCAACAATTCGTCCGTCGGAGAGACCCTCCATTCATCACTTAGTGTTATTCGACCCGCAGCCTCTGGTGAACGATATCTAATACTGACAACGCATCCATTCGAAATATGAGGTGTTAGTCTTTGTTTTAACCTAGATGGAACATCATCTCGAAAATCGTCATCCTCTAGGGCAATCTCAACTACTGCAAAATAACGATGCCTAGCTTCTAGTATGTCAAAAACCCGTTCAGCACGAAGTTTTAATATTTGATTATATTCGCTCGATTGGACTTCGCCTTCCACAAATACTATGGAGTCTTTCGTTAGTTTTGACCGATAGCTTTCATATACGTCACCAAAAATACTTGCTTCTATGCGCCCACTACGATCATCCAACACTACAAAAGCCATACCCCCACCGTTGCGGCTCCGCCGAGTCCTACTTGAAACAATCAAGCCAGCTACAACCTGTTTACCACGACCAGGCTTTAACTGAGCTATTCGTTTTCGGCATATACCACCAATTTCGTCCGCATATTCCTCAATGGGATGACCTGTCAGATACAGTCCCAGTGTTTCCTTCTCGCCCTCTAGACGCTCTTTCTTACTTAGCTCCCTAATGATGTTTTCAGACGCAAAATGTGTCTCGTTGACCCCATCAAACATATCAGTAATTCCCATAGTTTGATTTCGCGCACTTTGTTCTGCGCCCTGAATAGCCTGGTCTAAATCACCTAGCAATTGGCTCCGAACTGCGTTTAAGTCTGAAGTCCCTTGAACTAGAGAATCCATCGCACCAGAACGAACTAGAGCTTCTAAAACGCGCTTACCAACTTTCTTAGGGCCAAGACGTCGGCAAAAGTCATGAATATCAATAAACGGAGAATGTTCTCTTTCTTCACATATAGCCTCCACCGGACCTTCTCCAACACCCCGTACTGCACCCATTCCGTACACAATTTCGCCGCCTTGGGCTTTAAAACGATAGTCACTAGTACGAATGTCTGGCGTTAAAAGACGAATCCCCATACGTAAAGTCTCATCAACCAAATTTACTACTTTATCAATATTCTGCATATCGGCCGTAAGCACTGCCGCCATAAATTCCGCCGGGTAATGGGTTTTCAGCCATGCAGTCTGAAAAGTAATCATCGCATAAGCCGCTGAATGCGCTCTATTAAACGCATAGCCTGCAAATTTTTCCATGGCGTCAAATATTTGGTTAGAAGTCAAGTCTTTAACTTCATTGAGGCGAGTGCCCTCCAAGAAGGAGTCTCGTAATTTCGCCATTTCCTCAGGGATTTTCTTCCCCATAGCCTTACGGAGTAAGTCTGCTTGACCCAGTGAAAATCCAGCCAAAACTTGTGAAACTTGCATCACATCCTCTTGGTAAAGCATCACGCCATACGTTTTTTCTAGGACGGTTTCCAAGGATGGATGAGCATAGTTCACTGGAACCTTGCCATGTTTGCGATCAATATACTCATCCACTGCTCCAGACTGCAAAGGCCCTGGTCTAAATAGTGCAACCAAGGCAACGATGTCATTTATGTTGTCAGGTAACAGGCGTCGGATAAGATCCTTCATTCCTTCAGATTCCAGTTGGAAAATAGCCGTGGTTTCAGCAGAACGCAGAAGCTCATAAGTTTTAGAATCATCTAAAGGCAAAGATCGAGGGTCAATCGGTTCTTCACCTCCTTTCAAACGTTCAGAGTTAATCGCATTAACAGACCAGTCGATAATAGTTAGAGTTTTTAGTCCTAAAAAGTCGAATTTAACAAGTCCTGCCAATTCGACGTCGCCTTTATCGTATTGGGAGATAGCGCCCGATCCCTTACTTTCTGTATATAGCGGCACGAACTCTTCAAGCGCTGAAGGCGCAATAACAACCCCACCAGCATGCCTTCCAACATTACGGACACAACCCTCGAGCTGAAATGCCATATCCATAATCTCGGCAACCTCGTCATGAGAGGAAATAAATTCTCTTAGTTCAGGTTCCTCAGCAACCGCTTTTTCAAGAGTCATTCCAACTTCAAACGGAATCATTTTTGACAAGCGATCAGCAAGTCCATACGGTTTACCCTGCACACGAGCCACATCGCGCACAACAGCCTTCGCGGCCATCGTTCCAAAGGTCACGATCTGACTTACAGCATCAGTGCCGTAGAGATCTGCTACATGTCTGATGACCTCGTC
This sequence comes from Gammaproteobacteria bacterium, assembly GCA_002708205.1. Classification (GTDB taxonomy): domain Bacteria; phylum Pseudomonadota; class Gammaproteobacteria; order Pseudomonadales; family Azotimanducaceae; genus UBA11889. Next base: position 7,674 of record PAMR01000056.1, on the reverse strand, counting down.
CCGCCTTTCCATACAAAAATCTATATCTAGATCCGGCATAGAAACCCGCTCCGGATTTAAGAGGCGTTCGAATAACAAATCGTATTTTATGGGGTCGAGGTCTGTTATCGAAAGACAAAATGAGACCAGTGAACCAGCACCTGAACCGCGCCCCGGACCAACTGGTATGTTATTAATTTTAGCCCATTTCACAAACTCCATAACAATCAAGAAATAACCCGCGAAACCCATCTGATTTATCACTTCTAATTCATACTGGAGTCGTTTGCGGTACTCTTGATCTGTTAAGGGCTCTCCATTTATACGTTTTTTCTCTAAAAACTCGTTCAACGCCGTTTCACAAAGGTGAATCAGGTAGTCTTCGAGAGTTGTCTCATCTGGAACCGGATAAGTGGGAAGGTAATATTTGCCAAGTTCAACCGTAACGTTAGACCGAACAGCAATTTGATGAGCGTTCTCTATAGCCTCGGGTAGATCGGAAAATAGATCGAGCATTTCAGAATGTGAACGGAGATACTGTTGCTCCGTATATTCACGTCCCCGTCTCGGGTCGTTAAGTGTACGTCCCTGTTGAATACAAACACGTGTCTCATGAGCTTCAAAATCTTCCTTTCGAAAAAATCGCACATCATTCGTTGCGACTAACGGAACCCCAATTTCGGAAGACAAGCGCACTACTTGCTCTAAATAGATATCGTCTTCTCTACCAGTACGAGAAATTTCCAGATAGTACCTATTCCCCAGAATTTCTTTCCACCACCTAACTCTGCTTGCCGCCGATGTATAGTCCTGATTAAGTATTTGTATACCAACATCACCACCTATACCTCCTGACAACACTATCAGACCTTCGTTCAGACCGACCAACCATTCCTTTCGTAAGGAACCGTACTCGCCATCCCCCGTATAGCTACGGGAAACTAACGACAGTAGATTCTTGTACCCAGAATTAGACGTCGCGAGCACTACTAAACGATACGAAAAGGATTCTTCCTTTATTTCAAAATCCACGCCCAAAATAGGCTTGACCCCAACACTACGGCAAGCTGTATAGAATTTTACTATCCCAAACAAATTTGAACGATCAGTGAGTGCAACGGCAGGGAAATTCTTCTCCCGCGCATGCCTAGCTATTTCCTCTACCTTCATGAGGCCGTCGTTGACCGAAAACTCCGAATGCAGGGACAAATGAACAAACGCACTCATGTCAATGTGTCCACCTATTTGTTGTCATAAGATGCGACTGAATAAAAAGAACTTCCAGAAATCTCCTAAACAGATCGATCACTTCGAACTAACGTTGCTGTTAAATGCCACTTTATTTTTAATTGGGGCAAAGCTTCTGCGATGCACTGGTAGTATTCCAAATTTCTCAATTGCCGTCAGATGATTCGAAGTGCCATAACCTTTATTTTTCGCGAAATCATAATCCGGATACTGATCAGACAAAGAAACCATATAAAGATCGCGAACAACTTTTGCCATTATCGACGCTGCGGATATAGCCGGCACCTTCTTATCTCCCGATACAACCGTGATGGTTTGACAACCTAGTTGCGGATCCATATTACCGTCGACGTAAGCTACATCAACATCAATATCCAAACTTGCATATGCTCTCCGCATCGACAAAAAAGTTGCTTGCAGGACATTAAGCTGGTCAATTTCTTTCACACTAGCACTTCCAATACCCCACGCTAATGCCTTTTCTTCAATCTCTTCTTTTAGCACCAAACGTCGACTGTGGGACAGCAGCTTAGAATCCTTTAGTCCGGAGATACTGCGATCAGGATCCAAAACAACAGCACAGGAGATCAAAGGGCCAGCCAAAGCGCCTCTACCTACTTCGTCAAGTCCCACCGCTCCTTTTACCAAATAGTTTTTCTGGTCCAACTTCTAACTCCAATCACCATACTTAGATCTGTACAAGCGCAACACAGCCTCAGCAGCTCTTTTCGAAGCATCCCTCCGCAAATATCGATGAATTGAGTCAAACTCTTTTATTTCCTCCCCGTCGTTTTCAGCCAGGTCTACCAGAGCTCTGGAGAGGTTCGCCACGGTAGCGTCCTTTTGTAAAAACTCCGGAACTAATTTTCTTCCACCAAGAATGTTAGGCAAGGCTACGTAGGGAATTTTTATAAGTCGACGGACAATCAAGTGCGTTAAAGCACCTAATTTGTAGGCTACAACCATCGGACGACCCAAAAGCATAGCTTCTAGGGTGCTGGTTCCCGCTTTCACTATGGTGACATCCGCAGCAGATATGACTTTACGTGATACATTCCCAACAATCATAATCTCTGGAGGATCAGGCATATCTTCAAACAATCGCTCAAGTTCTGCTCGTGCTCTAGAATTAACACAGGGTATGACAACGAGAGCTGTACTAACAGCCTCCTTGCACGCCTCAATAAATAGACGAGCAAGCATTTTTATCTCTGTTGTTCTACTTCCCGGCAAAGCGGCAATAACATATCGATTCTCATCAATCCCCAATTCCTGTCTGGATGTACTACGGCGATTCGCATCGTTAATCGAGTCAACTGGTTCAATTTCATCGGCCAGTGGATGACCAACAAATTCAGCCGCCACATTGTATCGTTCGTAGAAAGGAGGCTCGAAAGGGAAAAGAGTCAGGACAATGTCAGCAGATTTCCCCACGCGCTTGGCACGCCTTTGTCTCCATGCATAAACCGAAGGGCTAACATAATGAACGGTAGGAATTCCCCGTTTCTTAAGAGCTCTTTCTAACAAAAGATTAAATACGTTAAAGTCAACACCAATCACAATATCTACCGACAAGAACTCGTTATAAAGGATTTTTTTTACGCGCAAGAGCCTAGGTAATTTCTTTATCGGGTCGACAAATCCATTTACAGACATAAATCGATAGGGAGCCACTGGTTCCAGACCCGCCTCGATCATTGAATTCCCACCCACTCCTAAATAGCGTACGTCCGGGACCAGGTTTCTCAAGGCTGCCATCAACCGAGAGCCCAATAAATCTCCCGAGGCCTCGCCAGCAACTATTCCAACAGTAAGTCGACGATTACTTTCAGAATGTTGCATAGTTAAACGAACACTAGATCTTACGCTCCGCAATAATAATGTCGGAGCTACACGACAATTCGTTCGCCACATGCCCAGTACACGAAAATTTCATGATTTGCCTCCGCTCATTTATTAGTTCAGCAGAAAGATCCAACCGGTCACCCGGACCAACAGGTCGCTTAAAGCGCGTGTTATCGGTTCCAGCCAGGAAATACAAATACCCTTCCGAAGGTTTAGTCCCTTTTGACTTAAACCCTAAGATACCGGCCAGCTGTGCCATCGCCTCAACAATAAGTACTCCAGGCATTATTGGTTGATTAGGGAAATGCCCCTCAAAAAAAGGTTCATTGATGGTCACATTTTTGAAGCCCGTGATCGTCGAACCTTCGATTACTTCCGTGACTCCATCTATAAATAAGAACGGATACCGGTGCGGCAGAAACTCAAAGATCTCTTGTATATCCACTCATCTCCCCTTATTTTCCTGGCTGACAACTGCACCACGTCTTCGACCTAAAAGGACTGTTTAACTAACAGTGAATCCAATAGCCCACAATACCGAATGTCACCAAAAGTCCTACCAAATTAGGCTTAAATTTTTAATTTTGCTTCAATCCTATTTAGTTGCTTCGCCATACTATCCAAATTTCGGAACCTTAATGCGTTCCTCTTCCATGCCGAGGATTTACTGTGTAACACTCCACCCGAATAGACACCGGGTTCTTTGATAGATCGAGATACATGAGTCATCCCACTAACAGTAACGAAATCCACTATTGATATCGGCGGCGTCCTAACATCACCTCCAATACCGACACCTCCAGCAATGAGACAATGTTTCCCTACTACCGTACTTCCGACTATTCCGACACAACCACAAATAAGTGTATGAGCCTTTATGTGACAGTTGTGACCAATTTGTACCAGATTATCAATTTTAACCCCATCCTCGATCACGGTATCTTCAATTGCACCTCTATCTATCGTCGTTCCCGCCCCAATTCTGACGTTACAGCCAATGCTTACGCCTCCTATTTGGGCAATGCCCTGCAACGCTCCACTTTCAGTTGGAGTGAATCCAAAACCATCGGCGCCTATGACTGATCCTGAATGAATGGTGCATCGTGAACCTATACTTGTTCGGTAATTAATTACGACCCGAGGCATAATCACGGTATCAGCTTCGACCACACTCTCGGACCCTATAAACGATCCCGCACCGATCTCCACTCGATCACCAATAATGGATCCTGCTTCTACACATACGAATGGACCTATGCGCACGTCCGCGCCAAGTTGAACAGTTGGATCAATAGAAGCATTTTCATGGACTCCAACCGGGACACGGGGCTTTTCGTCAAACAGATGCGACGCTAATGCAAAGGCTAGATACGGATTGCTAACGAGGAGCGCGTTAGTCGAGCAATCATTCGCATCTGCAGGTTTTAAAATGACCGCACTAGCTAAAGTTTTGAATAATAGCGGTTTGAATCCTGGCTTTGAGAGATGAGTGAGATCCCCTTTACGGGCAGTACCCAGGGCTCCTAGCCCTGAGACAGTTACTTCTTCATCGCCCTTTATCGATACGTTAAAAGACGATACTTCCGTCAAATAATCGGCCACCTCCCGAAGCGAGTAACTGACCTCACCCATTCTTCAGAATCTTAGCCACAGATAGTCTTCACCATTAAATACTATTGCGAACACACCTATTCTTTGTCATTCAAGAGCTCAGTGATCTTTCTCGTAATATCGTGCTTCGGATTCACGTACAAAAACGCTTGTCTGTCCATCACCACGTCATAACCTTCAAGATCGATAATATCCTTCAACACAGCATTTAGCTTCGGACTCATTTCTCTAAGAATTTCTTGTTGCCCATCCTGAGCTTCTTTTTGAAGTTTTTGAACGCCAAATTGCAGCTCTAATTGCTTATCTTCTATGTCTTTCTGCGCCCTGCGTTGTTCAGAATCTGACATTACCTCGGCATCCTTCGCGAGTCTCTCATTAAGAGCTTTTATCTCATCGCTCAAGGCCTGCAATTCGGTCTGATCTTTTTCGAGTTCCTCTCCCATAGCCTCCACTTTGGCCTTAGCTTCTTCACTTTGCGAAATCGCTTGCTGGACACTTATAACCGCAATTTTAAGCTCCGCAACTGCTACTCCACTTCCCAAAATCAGTAACGGCAAAAATAACCTAGCAAATTTCGTCATCACCTGTATCAACTCCTAGTAAATTTCAAAGTAAAAGAATCGGATTGATTCTCTCTTATATCTTAAAGCACGTCAGCCAAACGTAAAATATTCCCGATTACTCGTTCTACCACTATTCGGTCTCCCGCTTAATGTCAGAAACTGGGGCTCTCCGCCAAATAATCACTTTCCTAAACGAATTATATGCTCTTGTGTGCATTCTAAAACTAGAAAGTTTTACCCATTTCAAAAGAAAATCGTTCTTGCTCATCCCCGAACTTGGCATTGAAAGGATACGTAAGTGCAAATGACATCGGCCCCATCCCGGTTAAATAGGACACGGCAATACCACCGGAATACCTCAGATATTTAGCATCAAAATCAAAGCAATTAAGGCTCATCTCCGGGCAATTAGTATTAAATACGTTTCCCGCATCTAAAAATACTACCGGTCTGATTTGCTGGGCATTTGGAAGAAACGGAATAGGGAATATAAATTCTCCGCTAATTTCGAATTTTAGGTTGCCCCCGAATGGATCTCCTTCTGGATATGAAAGCTGATCGCCTTCAAGCGGCGAGCTTCGCGGACCCAAAGTACTGTTTTCATATCCACGGACAGATCCAAAGCCCCCAGCAAAAAAGTGCCTAAAGAATGGATATGTTTCGGTAGATCCATAAACATCCCCGTAGCCAATCTCAGTTCGCAAGTGGAGTGCAAAACTATCCGAAAGCATTGGAACTGCATAATACGCATTGTCTGCATATTCGACACTGTAATACTGCAGGTCGCTTCCGGGCATACTAACTTCAGCAGTGAACACTTGTGACCGCCCCCGGGTCGGGAATATCCCGCGATTTAATGTCGATCGCCGCCAATTCCCCTCTAACCGCCAACTAAGAAAATCATTGCCTTCTTTCTCGATAAAATTCCTTATTTCCTCGGCCGCAAAAACACCTTCAGTTAGATCGGTTTGCTCCAACTTCAACCCAAACCGCAATATTTCAGTCTCAGAAATCGGAAACCCGAAGTTTACGCCAACGCCTATAGCGTCAGTGGAGAATCGCGCGATATTACGAGCGCTGTAGTTAGTTTTACGAAAGAATGTGCTATAGCCTCGGCTTATCTGATCAGGAGTAAAGTAGGGGTCAAAATAATTAAAGTTTACGGACTGTATAAAATCACTCCAATTGAGTCCAAGGCCTAAACTGTTCCCTGAACCGCCAATATTATTCTGCTGATAATTTCCTCCAAGCATGAGTCCTATAGCACCGGAATAGCCAATAGTGGCGGAAATGCTTCCTGTCGGCTGCTCCTTGACCGTGAAATCTACATCTATCTGATCCTCCCTGCCCACCACAGCAGGGGTTTCGACATTTACCTCTTGAAAGTAACCCAACCTCTCGAGTCTTACTTTGGACAAGTCTATAAGTCTTGTGGAGGCCCAGCCACCTTCTATCTGTCTCATTTCGCGACGAAGCACTTCATCCTGCGTTATACCATTGCCAGAAAACGAAATGCGCCTAACATATGCACGCTGCCCAGTATTAACGATGAATTTGACATCCACGGTTCCATCTTCATTAACCTCAGGCACTCCAGTAGCCTCTGCGAAGGTATATCCAGCATTCCCCAGAATATTACTTATTCGTTCTTCTGTATAAGTCACCAATGCACGCGAAAAGAGCATGCCCGGTTTGATCAAGAAAAGTTGTCGAACTGAATCAGGTGTTATCTCGTTCAATTCACCAATCAGATCCACCTCACGAACTGTATATTGTTCCCCCTCATCAACATTAATGGTCACGTAAACCTGCCGGCGATCCGGAGTAACGCTAACCTGAGTCGAAGTCGCCTCAAATTCAACATAACCCTGATCCTGATAGAACGACTCCAGAGTCTCAATGTCACCCTGTAATTTTTCCCGCGAGTACTTGTCTTTTCCTCGAAATAACCCATAGAGGGAGCGATGTTCCAACTCAAACTGAGGCAGTAGATCCCGCTCGGCAAAGTCACTATTGCCGACTATGTTTATATGACGAATACCAGACCCTTTGCCTTCTTCAATCTCGATATCTATTGCCACGCGGTTACGCGGCAAATCGGAAACGTCGGCTAAGATACTTGAGCCATATCGTCCTTGAGCAATGTATTGTCGCTCAAGTTCTAGACTTATGCGTTCAAGCGTTGCCTGTTTAAAAATTTCTCCTTCACGAAGACCTTGGTCCCCCAGTCCTTCTAATAAAGCTTCGGTTTTGATCGCTTTGTTACCATCAATTTCAATCGCTTCAATGGCCGGTCGTTCGTTCAATGAAATAATTAACACTTCTCCGTCTCTTTCAACAGTAATGTCATCGAAAAGACCTGTATTAAAGAGCGAGCGAACTATGTCCCCCGAAACAAAAGAATCTATTTCGTCGCCAATATTTACGG
>PAMR01000055.1 GCA_002708205.1 Gammaproteobacteria bacterium | reverse complement strand
AAGGATGAATCAAAGAGAATGGCTAGGATTAGTCAGTGAAGTCGTGTTAGAGCCTGATTTGCCTATATGTGATCCGCATCATCACCTTTGGGACCATCCTGGAAATCGCTATCTTCTGGATGAATTGCTGGAGGATATATCGTCTGGTCACAATGTCGTCTCTACGGTCTTTATGGAGTGTGGCTCGATGTACCGAGCCTCAGGGCCCGAATCAATGCGTCCAGTTGGCGAAACTGAATTTGTTAATGGTATAGCAGCAATGAGCGCCAGCGGTAACTATGGTGCAACCAAGGCGTGTGCCGCCATTGTTAGTTTCGCGGATTTAAACTTAGGTTCTGCGGTAGGAGATGTTCTTGATGCCCATGGTTCTGCAAGTGAACGCTTTCGCGGNATTCGACATGCCGCTGGTTGGGATCCGAGCGAGCAGNTTCGTAATTCTCACACGTCTCCTACNTCAGGAATGCTGCTGGATAAAACGTTCCGATCTGGNTTTACGGAATTGGGCAAACGGAANCTCACATTTGACGCTTGGCTGTACCACACTCAAATCTCGGAACTGATCGATCTTGCTAGAGCCTTTCCTGACCAACCGATCATTTTTGACCATTTTGGAGGGCCGCTGGGTATNGGACCNTATGAGGGGCAACGNGACANGATCTTCANGCAATGGAAAGACGATGTCCGGGAGCTCTCGACTTGCATGAACGTTGTTGCGAAATTAGGTGGCTTGGTTATGCCGATTAACGGATTTGGTTTTCATAAAAAGGATAAACCGGCTACTTCACAAGAGTTGGAAGGAGCNACACGGCCNTATTATGAGCATATGATTTCGTGTTTCGGAGTAGAACGGTGCATGTTCGAAAGCAATTTTCCAGTTGATAGTGCCAGCTGCTCTTACNACGTACTGTGGAATTCATTCAAACGAATTGCGTCGGGTCTGTCTGCGGAAGACAAGAGTGCGTTGTTTCATGACACAGCAACCCGAGTCTATTCGGTTGACCCCTAGTGCCCGCTATTTAGGGTCTGATTTGGATGGAACTATAGGAATTTGATACATACTGGAGTTGGCACGGGTTCGCGGTGCACTAGAACGTGCGGTCGGCCGTTCTCAAGTCGAAATGTTGTGATGTCATTGGTATCTTGATTGGCAATCAACATCCATCGGTNCGTGGGATCCAAGCAAAAAAAACGCGGATTCTCGCCACCGCATGGTTCCCAGCTAGGTTCGCATAATCGACCGTTTTGACCGATGGAAAATGTAACGATGCTATTGTGACCGCGGTTTGAAATGTGGATACGATCTCCCGAAGACGAAATTTGAATTTCCGCAGGAGAGCTTGAACCAAAGAAATCCTCTGGCAACGTATTGTAGGTTTGGATGCTCTCTATTTGTTTTTGCCAAGATAGGACGGTTACCGTGTTCGCTAACTCATTGACGACGTAAGCGACAGGTAATTTCGGATGATGAACCATGTGGCGGGGACCGCTTCCAGGTGGAACTCGAGTGGTGCGTGATTTAAGAAGTCCGTGGCTGTGGGAAAAAGTATAATGATTGAGGCAGTCGGTACCGAGGTCTGGAATGATTAGCTCACTTGAGATGCGGTANATTTGGTGGGGATGGGGCGATTTTTGGCGACGCGTTTTGGGCCCCCGGCCTCGATGAATTATCGAGTCGAAAGGCTTGGAGAGGCTACCNTTNGNNTGTATTTCAAATACTACGATACTGCCCGAACCATAATTCGTNACAAAAACGTGGCCTTTAAAAATTTCTATATGGCAGGGTAACGAACCNTTGGAGGAACGACGATTTATCAAGCGGAGATGGNCGTTAACAACCTTAAACGCGCTGACCTCTCCCTCAAGTTTCTCATTGACCGNATATATAAATGTGTCTTTCTTGGCTAGAAAAGATGGATTTTNTGCTGGAATTGCAAGTGATCCTAGTAATAATTTTCCGCTCACGGGNTCGAAGGTTGCATGGTAGATTCCTTCGCTGTTTGTTTNGGTATACGTGCCGATGAGCAATGGAAGCGACATGTATAAATCTAACTAGTATTCAAGGCCTAACCGGAGATATTGTTCGGTTGGGGCGTGGTTCCACTCGAGCGCTTGGCGCAATTTGGAGATCATCTGCTNTTCNATGGTGTTATCTAAAATAGGTTGAAGCTGACTGGGATCATTTTTTAGATCAAATAGTTGTGTCTTAAATTCAGAGGTCAACTGAGCNATCCCCGTAGCGGGTATTCGCATTACCGGACAATTTTTAGTGAAAGCGAGCGGATCATGNTTTTCCATTTTGGCCANTTCACGAGTGGTGAATGGGCTGCGCATNTGTGTAGGCATTAAGGTGTAGTGATTGAGTGGTTGATTATCCGGGCCTGGAGCTCTCATATACACGTAACGACCGTCGGTAATATTCACGTGTCCACCAAACATTCCATAAATCGCCGTATCTCGGTTTGGCGTGTCGTTTTCTACAATCCCTTGTAGCGTANGCCCTTGCATGTCGGGTGGTGGCTCAAGATCAAAATAATTCAATAGGGTGGGGCCGATATCGATGGTCTGAGTGAGACTTGATCGTCTTATGTCGCGTTTGCCTATGCGGGGGTCCCAGACAAAAAANGGGATATGTGCATTTTCGTTATACCAGGGCATGCGCATCTTGCCCCACCAGTCATGTTCACCTAACAAGAATCCATGGTCGGTAATAACCATTAGTAAAGTATCGTCCCACATATTATGTGNATCCATGAAATCAATCACGGTGCCGAGGTAATGATCGCATTGGGTAAGTAGAGCCGCATATTGATACCGCAAATATTCCGCTGCCTCGGGATCTTCCGTCACCCGTTCATACTTCGGCCAGTCAAAATGTGGACCGTCGTATTCGTATTTGTACTTATCTTTCCATTGCTTCAACGTAAAAAATGGCTCATGGGGATCGAACGTTTCGATTTGTAAAAACCAGTTGTCCATATCCCAATTTTGTTCTAGGAATTCGTGACCCTCCGCAAAAGTACGAGCCTGAGGCGTCATATGTTCTTCGGTCATATATTCTCGATTGACCCAGTCTTGTCGGGATATACGACCGTGGTGCAAAGGTATCTCGGGGTTGGCGACTCGGCCTTTCCAAGTATCTCCCTCTTGACCACGTACATTTACCCAGCTGGAGTATCTGTGGTGATACGTTGCTCCTCCATCTTCCCAATAATGGTAGTGATCGCTAACAAGGTGTGTATAGATNTCATTTTTTCGNAGAATGCTGAAAGTGGAGTCGTCGAACGGTTCGTACGGTCCCCACGAGCGATGCAGGAAATTATGTCGTCCCGTATGGAGTTCACGGCGCGCTGGCATGCACGGCATACTGCCGACATAGTGGTTGTCAAATGTGACGGTTCGCTGTCCTAGTCTTTTGAAGTTGGGTGCTACTGTCCAGTCGCAACCGTAGTTGGGCAGCATATGACGATTCAGTGAATCGTACATCACCATTATTGCTTTCAAACTATGAACTCCTTTCGTTGCGCCAAATTAAACGTGGAATTTTGTCAATCCNGTATTGCGGTAAAGAATTAGTCAAAAAGCAATTCGAATCCCACGTGAAATTGTCGTGGTAATCCGGGAAAGTATCGATAGCTTCCGAATGCATAGTCCGCGCGATCGGCGTAATCCTTGTCGAGGATGTTCAATAAGCGACTAAAGATTTNGAGTCGTTCGTTAATGGAATAGTTACCNCGCCAATGTAGGAGGGTATGNCCTCCGTAGCTAGCTGTATTGGCAGCATTTATAGCGTGAGAGCCAATATGACTTAATTCGATTTCGCTCTTTAAGCTTTGATATTGAGATAACCAATGCACACTGCCTAACCACTGAGGCGCGGTATCAACCTCGTTTCCGGATACGATTTTTTCACCACGGGATGCATCGCGAGTGAAGTCGTATTCATGTTTCGCATAGGAACCGGTTATAGATAATATTTGAGATTCTGTGAGGTTCCATTTGACATCGAATTCGACCCCCTTNGACTTTGTTTTACCAGCGCTCACGTTAAATCCTTCAGAATCCCTAAAAATAAGGTTCTCGGTNTTTTCCGCGTATAGAGCTAGGTCGTAGGAAACTTTCTGTCTAACACCTTTAATACCTATCTCAAAAGAGTTCAGTTCCTCGCTATCCAAGTTAGCTATAGATTGTCCACTTTGGAGACGATACAGCTCAGTTGCTTGAGGTGGTCGAAAACCTACTCCGCCGACTACATAGGCGGTAGTGGATTCGGAAAGATTAAAATTCAGGCCGATCCGACCGGCAACATCAGNGAAGTCATCATCCCGATCTGCAGGTCGCGTATATAAACAACCCCCGAATCCACAGTTGCTACCGTCGTNTTTCGTATTGCCGTTGAGGTGTAAATTATCGTAATCGTATCCCAAACGTTCCAAGCGCACACTACCGATGAGATTAACGGTATCACTCAAACTGATCGTCGCATCATAGAATACGGCCGCCATGAAGCTATCTAGTTCAAAGTCGTAATGAGTACCCATGGGTCGGGTTGCCACGAGATAGGCTGAGCCCGAAGTAGGCAGCGACTGGCGTTGAGAAAGTGCGCCGTCTAACCATTCAATATGAACACCTGCCGCCCATTCTAAGTTGTCATTACTGCGCAGGATTTTGGCGATTAATCCCGCACTTGTTTGTTCGTTTCGTTCAAGCGGTTGTCCGGGTAAAAAGTGTTGGAAAAAAGCCATTCCAGACCTTCGAATGTACGGAGTCAAATTCAATTCTCCGTTNTCGCTATTTTGTCGCCAGTGACTAGACCCACGAAATGACCATGCATCCCGGTACGCTTCTGGGTTTGGATTTGTTTTGCGTAAGTCGGAATCCTCGTAGGCTCTGTATCCTTTCACATAGCCGCCAGTTTCCTGATTTAAATTGGTTAACGAAATAACATGTACGGCGTCCCATTTACNGCTGTTCGTTGACCAGCTTGCATTTAATTTCTGTTGGCCGTAACCAGTATTAGCACGATATCCGTCTGACTGAGTTCCATTGGCGGCTAGTTGAAAGGATTCGCCACCAATTCTTGTTCGCACTTGACTGTAACCATGTGGTCCTGCTTCGACTGATAAGGTACGACCATCGAATTGGTTTAGAGAGACAGAATTAATAACACCGTGTAATGCATTGCCTCCATAAAGAGCGCTGGCAGGTCCGCGCATTACTTCGATTGAACTGGCTTGCTCCGTGTTCACCTCAAAAAGATTATTCACGTTACAAAATCCNGCAGGTCGAACGGGTATACCGTTTTCTAGAAACAAGAATGCTCCGCATGCACCTGGTCCTGCCAAAATTCCGGACCGGATCGATGTGAGGTGTTCGTGCCCAGATCCGCGCGACACCCATACACCTGGCACACGAACTAACGCCTCGTGTACGTGATTTGCCCGTGTCAGTTCGATGGTGTCCTCATCGATAGCTGTATTACTCCCAATGTTGGCGCGGTTGTTCAGTACCGATGCGTCGGCCGTGACAATTATTTCTTCGAGTTCATTGGTAGATGCGACAAGACTTGTTGTAAGACATGAAAAAATTAAAACAGTGCGAATAATTCCAGGCATAACTATCTTCACTACAAAATGTGAACCGCATCATAAAGCATTCATTCGCGATTGGATGTTCGATTCGCGCGAAATTGGTGTGCAGTGCTGAATTTTNAGTCCGCTATCCAGCGCGAGTGTTCAGTGTGTCGTATCAAGATATTGATGGAGCTTTCGATGCCTACTCGGGACAGGCGGCGACAACACTCAATAGCCGTACTTTGAGCGTATCGGTCGAGTTTCGATGCGGCCATATTGGAGGCGATATCACTGAGTCTATTGAGCGCGACTGCATTGACCCGCCCTGCAATCGATTCCGTGGTGATCATGAGCAGAGCAAGGGCGGAGGATTGCTGTAGTCGACTCATTGGTACTATCGACCGTTGAGATTCGCTTTCTATTGGCGCTGACGTTGTGNTTTCAACNGCATCNAGNAGTGTGTCCAACGTTTCAAGTCTCCCNTCAGCGATCATTTTTCGTCCGATTCGACCTATTGAGGTGATAGCTGTCGAACGAGTCTCTTTTCGTTCGTCGATGTCATTGGCACAGCGGGATAGTGCATCGATGACTTTTTTCGAAAAAAGCCCTATTTCTCCAAGAACGAAGGCACTGGATTTTCTCACGCCCCAATGGGGATGGTTTAGTGCTTCAGTAGCCGTTTTGGAGGCAAAAGTGCCAGTATTCGAGAGTCCGTACATGGCAGCTCGGCGTTTGTCCTCAGTGTTGGATTGCAATTCCTCTAGCAGGCGAGGGTCTTTCCCGAGTCTCAAAGCCCGATCCAATCGAGAAGCCTCATCGGACGTTTCGAGGTCAGAACTTGTTGGCACGGCACACGGTGAGTGGGTCAACCACTCGCCCACCTTTGCTGCGGCTGAGAAACGGCGTGAATCGGTTATTTTTTCTAATTTAAATGGTCTAGGACGTGGCTCCATGGTTCGGACATACCAAAATTTATACATGAAACGCTGCCGCGCAGATTGTTGTCGGGACCCTCGATGGAATAGATCAAAGTGAACGATAAGAACCGCCCCCTTTGGTACAAGAACGGGAAAAGCTTCCAGTCTTTCGTCTAAGGCTTTGACACTTTGGGCAAGTTCTAAATCATAAGCATCAGGATTTTGTGTCTGTTGGGAATCGATGTTGAGTCGATCTTCTCCGTAGACATTGCCGTCGTATTCATGGTTAACGTTCCAGTATTGAGAACCCGGGACAATGTAGGTGGGGCCTAGTTCCACCGTGGTTTCTTGAGGGTAGTAAAAGACCATGGCCCAGTTGGGTCGATGAGATCGTAGTCCGGCCCGAAGGCCCCACGGATAGGTAGAATCTTTGTGGAATGTTTGGTCCGATGCGTTTGATTGATGAATAAAAGAGTGACTGTATCGGTAGTAATCATGGCCCAGAATGTCACCTAGTGCCCCGCCCACTTCTGGAGCGTCTACGATTTCCCTGAGCAATCGACTGCGAGCGGTAAGGTTATCTGCAATTAAGTGAAGACCAGTACGCTTATCTTTGACTTGTGCGTGCATGGAATACAGTGCTTGAGCTTCTTCAAAGAGTTCGTCATGTAGTGCAGCCGAAACGGATTGCAAGTTTAATATCAGATACCCGAGATCGAGAAATTGAGTGAGTTGCTGGTCGGTTAAATTGAGGGTCATGCCGGATTTGGTCACAAAAACATAAGAAACATAGCTCAAAATTGCGGTGGAGAGAATGACACATCGCTTTGGCGGCGCCGGAAAGTATCGCAAAAGGACTTTTTCCAACATTTTGACGGTTCTATCCGCTTGGCTGGGTTGAAGATAGAGGTGCTTTAGGCCAAAATTCGCGCTGCCGGTGGGGGGTTTGCAACTTACTCGAGAGTTAGAGGGGAGCGACTTTCAAAATAGAGTCCTTTGAGGATCTATTTAGTGTTTCATATACACAATCGGCTAGATAGAGACTGGCGTCTCCGTGTGGGGCTAAGTCATGGATTTATGCCACATCGATGGGTCGCTGGAGCGGCCTTTGGGTGTGTGGTGCGTTGTTAGGTGAATTAATGCGGGCCTTTCGGCCTGCTATGAAAAAAAGGCTTTTGTTCTATGGCAGTAGCCATTGTTTTGCTTATTGTTGTTGTTCTTTCGGTACTTTTTAATTTCGTAAGTCCTTGGTGGTTTGGCCAGGTTGCGTCGAATTGGGGCAACATCGACACTACAGTATTCATCACGTTTTGGATTTGTGGCGTTGTATTTGTTGCAGTGGGCCTATTCGTGGTCTATGCCGTTTGGAAATACAAGTATCGAGAGGGGGCTCGTGCGGATTACGAGCCAGAAAACTCAAAATTAGAAAGTTGGTTGACGATTATTACCACTGTTGGCGTTGTGGCNATGCTGACCCCTGGACTTATTGTATGGGACGAATACGTGAATGTTCCTCCTGAAGCGTTAGAAACGGAGGTTTTAGCTGAGCAGTGGAAATGGAGTTATCGACTTCCCGGGGCTGATGGACGGTTGGGTACTGCAAAAATTGAAAATATCAACGGCACTAATCCGTTTGGTATTAATGACGACGATCCCAACGGCCAGGATGACATCATTATCAATAGCAACGAGATTCATTTGCAGGTCAATCAGCCCGTGAAAATGTTGTTGCGTTCTAAGGATGTGTTACACGATTTCTTTGTTCCNGANTTTCGAGCCAAAATGGATGTGGTTCCNGGTATGGTGACNTACTTTTGGTTTGAGCCAACTTTGGAAGGTACCTACGAGGTGNTGTGNGCCGAACTATGTGGACGCAGTCATTATCAAATGCGTGGCTGGGTTCATGTAGATAGTGAGGAAGACTATGCAAAGTGNCTTGAAGCACAGACCACNTATGCTGAATCATTGGCCGGGCCAGTCCACCCGGGNTTTACAGTTGCAAGTGACAATGGTTGTTTTGCCTGTCATACAACGGACGGTGCAGAGGTCATAGGCCCTACTTGGAAGGGTTTGTATGGGTCACAACGCACGCTCACCGATGGCACTACTGTGCTAGCCGATGATGCATACATTCGCGAATCGACTGTGAACCCGGCTGCTAAAATCAAAGAGGGATTCGCACCAGTCATGATCCCGTATCAGCTCTCGGATGACGATTTGAATAATTTGATTGATTATTTGAAGACCATGGGAGCGACGAGCGCGTCGATCGAGTTAAATGAGCCCAGTAATTTAGAAGGGTCAAGCACTGCTGAAATGTTTGCCCAAGTAACGAACTTATAGAGGTATTAGGTATGGCACAAGCCGAAATCCCATATCAGGAGGGGATGCATATGCATCACCCTCACAGTTGGTTGACTAAGTATTGGTTTTCGCAGGATCACAAGGTCATTGCTGTCCAATATGGAATAACAGCGATGGCCGTAGGTTTGGTGGCATTAGTCCTCTCTGATTTGATGCGCTTACAGATTGGTTTCCCGGGTCTTGTCGCCTTTATTACACCGGAATTTTATTACCAAGCGATCACTATGCACGGCATGATCATGGTGATCTATCTGCTTACCGCATTCTTGCTAGGTGCCTTTGGGAATTTTTGTATTCCGTTAATGCTCGGCGCGAGGGACATGGTATTTCCATTCGTCAATATGTTGAGCTACCACGTTTATTTTCTTTCTGTGCTTGTGTTGCTCGCCAGTTATTTTGTGCCAGGCGGTCCTACAGGAGCCGGTTGGACACTTTACCCACCTCAGACAATTCTTCCCGGGACGCCAGGTGTGGATTGGGGGATTGTGACGATGCTCGGGTCACTCTCCATATTTATTGTAGCGTTTACGATGGGAGGTCTGAATTACATTACCACCATCCTTCAAGCTCGAACTCGTGGAATGACCTTGATGCGCATGCCCCTCACCGTGTGGGGTATCATGATGGCAACAATCTTGGGTCTTCTTGCTTTTCCAGCACTATTTG
This sequence comes from Gammaproteobacteria bacterium, assembly GCA_002708205.1. Taxonomy (GTDB): domain Bacteria; phylum Pseudomonadota; class Gammaproteobacteria; order Pseudomonadales; family Azotimanducaceae; genus UBA11889. The sequence continues at coordinate 18,846 of PAMR01000055.1, read as the reverse complement.
TTAGCGCGATAATGATGATGCTAGATAAGGCGATTGGTACCAGTTTTTTCATGCCATCGATCATTTCTCTTGGACAACACTTGGACTATAACGGTGGTAGTCCATTGTTATTTCAACATCTATTTTGGTTCTTTGGACATCCTGAGGTTTACATTGTTGCGCTTCCTGCATTTGGCGTAGTGTCGGACCTTATATCGATTCATGCACGGAAAAATATTTTTGGTTACCGCATGATGGTATGGGCTCTGGTAGCGATTGGGGTGTTATCTTTCATTGTTTGGGCTCACCACATGTATGTGGCAGGGATGCATCCATACTTTGGATTTTTCTTTGCAACGACTACGCTCATTATAGCAGTGCCGACGGCGATTAAGGTCTACAACTGGACCCTGACCTTGTGGAAGGCGAATATCAAATTGACTGTTCCTATGCTGTTTGCTTTGGCCTTTATTTTGACGTTTGTGGTGGGAGGATTGACTGGTTTATTCCTCGGCAATGTCATCATCGACGTTCCTCTCTCTGATACGTATTTCGTCGTGGCGCATTTCCATATGGTGATGGGGGTTGCTCCTATCCTTGTCGTCTTTGGTGGTATATACCACTGGTATCCAAAACTAACGGGTCGTATGCTGAATGACACGATAGGAAGATGGCACTTTTGGATTACATTCTTGGGTACCTACGCAATCTACTATCCAATGCATTACTTGGGCTTCATAGGAGTGCCGCGTCGTTACTATGAAAATGGCCAATCGGACTTCTATCCAGCATCAGCGGAGCTTTTGAATCAAGGCATTACCATCGCCGCGTTAATAGTAGGCGCCGCCCAACTATTGTTTATTTACAATCTAGTGGTTAGTTACAAAAAAGGGCGCGAATCGGGACCGAATCCATGGGGTGCTACGAGTTTGGAATGGTGTACGCCACAAACACCGCCTGTTCACGGGAATTGGGGTGACAAACTGCCTACAGTACACCGTTGGGCTTATGATTTTAGTGTTCCTGGTTCGGACAAGGATTTTATTCAGCAAGATGAGCCACAAAAATAATTAGCTGGAGTATATGAATTAAATGTCAGAGGTAACTAACAGCCAGCAAAGTATGGCACGCACATTGACCCAGGATTGGTCTTCAGATGTGACTACCTTTAAAGGTGTCCCCTGGGGCAAGGCGATGATGTGGATCTTCTTACTTTCGGATACATTTATTTTCTCTTGTTTTCTCGTGTCGTACATGACGGTACGCATGACCACGGTTGAACCGTGGCCGAATCCGAGTGAAGTTTTTGCTTTGGAAGCGTTTGGTGTTCCGGTACCTCTACTATTAATAGCGATTATGACCTTCATCCTGATCTCATCGAGCGGGACAATGGCGATGGCTGTCAATCAAGGCTATAAACGAAACAAAAAAGCCGTATTCTGGCTGATGTTTGTGACAGCGATCTTTGGAGCAAGTTTCGTTGGTATGCAGGCATTCGAGTGGTCGAAATTGATTTTCGAAGAAGGTATTCGTCCATGGACCAATCCGATGGGAGCACCTCAGTTTGGATCAGTATTTTTTATGGTTACTGGTTTTCACGGGCTGCACGTATCCGCCGGAGTTATATACCTATTGGTGATCGCTTTTAGGGTCCGTGCGGGTAAGTACGATCATACGGATTATGAAATAGTCGAAATTACTGGACTGTACTGGCACTTTGTCGACCTGGTATGGGTATTCATTTTTGCGTTTTTCTATCTTTGGTAAGTCGGAGTCGTTATGTCAACGGACGTGCAGCATGCAGCGGGCGAACACCATGGGCCACCCATGTGGATGTACTATTTTGTATGGGGTCTCTTATTTGTCGTAAGTGCGTTCTCGTACGCCACCGACTTTCTTGACCGAGGTGTACTTCGCTGGACACTAATTCTCTTTTTCATGTTTGTGAAAGCGGGTTTTATCATGGCGATATTTATGCATCTAAGTTACGAGCGCATTACGCTAATCACAGCAATATTAGTTCCCCCAATTGCATTGTTGTTTCTGATAGGTCTTATGGCGACAGAATCTGATTACACCTGGTTAACACGCGTCGTTTATATGGGGGAGGAGGCGAACCCCGTACCGTTGCCACCACCATCGCATGCTGGGGGAGCGCACTAGAGACAACTTAGCCGCTCATTCCGAGGCGGTCTAACGTCCATATAACCGCTTCGGTGGGTTGTTTTAGGAATAATCCACCGCCCACTCCTAAAAAGTGTGGGTACAGACGTTTTTGGTACCAATGGCCACTGCGAAGGCAAACCTCCGGATCGGTTCGATCTTGATCGCATAACGCCCAATCTTCTTTGGTCAAAGCCCCAAAAAATAACGCACTTCGCGTTATCCGAGCTATTGTTTCTATCGCCTTGTGGGCATCTACATCGGGTAAATATTCGACAACGTCATAACAGATGACCAAATCGGCCGGTGGACAATCGATATCCACAACCGAACCCTTTGACCAGCCGTATTCCGCACATAGGTAGTCACTAATTTCAAAGCCTGAGCAACTGGCTGCAAATTTTTCCGAGAGCCTTGATAAGTGGTGACCAAGTCCGCAACCAACGTCAATGATTGAGTTGATGGGTAGATTGAGATGGCGCAAGTAGGCATGGATAAAATCGGCTTGGGTGGTCGCGTCCTGGCGGCTTGCTACTTGCGTCGACGGATTTCGATAAAAATGGTCGTAATATTCTTTGTCAAATTTAGTACGCATAGGTGCATCATGGCCTTATAGGAAAACTTGCGAAGGGTCGGGATGGATAAAGAAACATTTTATTCGGAACACTGGCGAAAAATCGAGCCAGAACGGATTCAGAGATACGAGGCTATGTTTCAGTGGCGGGAGGAGAATGTGCGCACGCTCCAATCTCTCGCACTCGGCGCAGGGAATCGTGTTTTGGACTACGGATCAGGACCAGGCTTCCTGGCTCTGGGCGTAGCCGATATTGTCGGTACGAAGGGATCGGTGGCTGGCGTAGATATCAATGCACAGTTTGTTGAAGACGCAAATAGACGGGCGGCGTCCTACGACAATGTCGATTTTCACCTATTGCGAGATGACGCGATTCCATTAACGGATGTTTCGGTAGATCGTGTTGTTTGTAAAAACGTTTTGGAGTATGTCCCGAGTGTAGAAAGAACGCTGACTGAGCTATATCGAGTATTGGAGCCAGAAGGTCGTATACTGGTCATTGATAGTGATTGGGGCTTTGTCCTGGTTGAACCATGGAGTATGTTGGAAACACGCCGATTTTTTGAAGCAGCAGGGCCCGCTTTTAGGGAACCAAATATTGGTCGGAAGTTGTCCGGTTTGTTGAAGAAGGCCGGATTTACAGATGTAAAAGTTGAAATCAAAGCTAGAGCAGATTTAACGGGTGGTGGACTAGCAGTATTGCGAAATATGCAAAGCTACGGCGATACGTTCGGTACTCTTCCAAAATCGGAATCTTCAAAGTTACTTGAAGTGGTGGAAGAAGCGGTAGCAACCGGAGAGTATTTATTTTGTCTTCCCCAATTTATTGTCAGCGCAGTACGTCCGAAATAATGAGTAGAGAGGTAAAAAATTTATGTCGAGTATCGTTGAAGAACTAGAAGCTATTACAGGACCGGGTGGAGTGCTTTCCGGTGATGATGTGTCCTCTCGAGCCAGTGGTATATGGCGTAGCGATTCAATTGCAGCTAAGGCGATCGTGCGGCCGCAGGCCACGGAGGAAGTAAGTCAGATCCTTCGTCTTTGCAATGAGAAAGAACAAAGTGTGATAGCGCATGGAGGATTGACGGGCTTGGTCGAAAGTGCGATTACCAGTCCGGATGATATTGCTTTGTCTTTTGAACGTATGAACCAAATTGAAGAGATCAATACCACTGAACGAACGATAACCGTTCAAAGTGGGACGATATTGCAAACGGTGCAGGAAGCCGCAGAGAATGCCGGCTTGTTTTACCCATTAGATGTCGGTGGTCGAGGCAGTTGTACGATTGGGGGGAATATCGCCACTAATGCGGGTGGGAACCGTGTCATTCGATATGGTATGGCAAGAGATATGGTTTTGGGTCTTGAAGCGGTACTGGCAGACGGAACCATCGTTTCATCCATGAATCACATGATAAAGAACAACGCGGGCTACGATCTCAAGCAGTTGTTCATTGGAACAGAGGGAAGTTTAGGAATCGTAACGCGTGTGGTTTTGCGCCTTCGAGAACAACCGCGTAGCAACGAAACTATGCTAGTAGCTGTTGACGCATTCGATAAGCTCCCGGTCCTTTTGAAAAAGTTAGACGGAAAGCTAGGCGGCACTCTGTCAGCCTTCGAAGTGCTGTGGAACAACTACTATCGACTGGTGACGACGGAGCCAGCCAAACAGAGACCTCCGCTGGACCAAGATTATCCGTATTACGTGTTGATTGAAGCGATGGGAGGTGATCCCGAAAAAGATAAGGCACGCGTTGAGTCAGCGCTTGAAGAAGCCTTTGAGGCAGGATTAGTCGAAGACGCGGTCTTGGCTCAAAGTGAGGCTCAGCGTAACGAGATGTGGGCTATTCGAGATGACGTAGAACAGACCATGCGTTATGAACCTTGCTACGTTTACGATGTCAGTCTTCGCATATCGGATATGGAAAATTATGTGGAGCAAGTAAATAGAAATCTAGCGGCTAAGTTTGGGAACTATACAAATTTTGCGTTTGGCCACATGGGAGATGGAAACTTGCATTTTGCTGTATCTGCTGGGAAAGATTCGAGCTCCCATCACGATGTCAATCTTTGCGTATACGAGCCTCTAAGAGCGATAAATGGGTCTGTATCAGCAGAGCATGGTGTTGGTTTAGAAAAGAAAGCCTATCTTGATATTTCTCGAAATGAATCCGAAGTGAATTTAATGCGGCTCTTAAAGCGTTCACTGGATCCAAGGGGCATCCTGAACCCTGGGAAAATTTTTGATACTCAAAACTCGATGTCTGTTAATGCTGCATAGAGATGACTGAGCTTCACTATCTGTCGTTGTCCGAAATTTGTCGACGGACTAAAAGTGGAGCATTGAGCGCGACAAGCGTCGTTGAACATATGCTTAATCGCATCAGTGATTTAGAACCGCGACTGAAGGCCTTTGAAACCATACTTGCAGAAGAGGCATTGGCTCAAGCGGAGACTTTAGACAAGAAAAAAGCCGATGGTGCGCCTTTGGGTTTGCTTCACGGAGCTCCTATTGTCCTGAAGGACCTATTGTTTACAAAAGGAATCCGCACTACAGGTGGTATGAGGGTGCATAAGGACTACGAGCCCACTTATGACGCCACAGTCGTGTCTCGGCTTCGTGATGCTGGTGGAATTTTTTTGGGTAAAGTGAAACTGACGGAAGGTGCCTATGGTGAGCATCATCCTGATGTTGAAGCTCCCCTTAATCCATGGGGTAAGGATCTATGGACGGGAGTATCGTCCTCAGGATCTGGGGTATCGGTAGCTGCAGGTATGGCACACGGTGCTATTGGTACTGACACGGGAGGAAGTATTCGGTTTCCTTCAGCATGCTGTGGCATCGTGGGTATTAAGCCGACGTATTCTCGAGTTAGTCGTTATGGAGGCTTCGTCTTAGCTGATTCTTTGGACCACTTTGGCCCAATGGTGCGATGTGTTGAAGATGGAGCTCGTATGCTACAAGTGATGGCTGGCTACGATCCCAATGACGTAACTTCATCTCGAGAGCCCGTTCCCAGTTATTGGAGCAATCTAAGCAGTGATCTGGCGGGAGTGCGTATCGGTGTAGATAGAGCCTATCTTGAATCCGGAATTGATTCGGAAGTGATCTCAAACGTAGATCAGGTACTTCAACGGTGTGCAGAATTAGGCTGTGAAATTGTTGAAGTGGTCGTTACAGACCGACAGGACCTCGTTAATCGATGGGTGGTTACCTGTGGAGTTGAATGTGCATTAGCACACTCCCATACCTACCCGTCGCGCCAAAAAGACTATGGGGAGTCACTGTCCCAGTTAATTAGTTTTGGCCGAGAACGGGCGACTGCAATGGAATACGCCTCTCTTGAACAGCAGCGCTTGCAATTTCGGGTGGGGATGGAGACGGTTTTATCCTCAGTTGACGCTGTTATTACGCCCGTTATGCCCATAGCTATGCCAACGCTTGGATGGATAGATGCCGACCCGAGACAACGAGATGGAGCGCCTCTGTTATCTTTTACAGCCCCCTTTGACTACTCGGGGCATCCAACTATCACGTTGCCGTCGGCCTCGGGTAAGGACGGTTTACCAAATTCGTTTCAATTGGTTGGTCGGTTGTTTGGCGAGAAACGACTCATAGAAATTGCCCGAGAAATTGAAAAGGACTTGGGATTCAGGCGGCCACCAGAATAAGAAATTACGCGTACTGGAGAGGTTAAACAGAACAGCGCTTGATAGCTGTCCTGTTTTATTTCGATTAACTAAACGAACAAATTCCTTGATCTATAACGACCTCATTGTTTTGGTTGGTCGTTCGAAACAGTGCCTCGTTGCCGTCAACCCACATGGAGATTGTGAGTTCATCTCCAGGAATTACTGGTTTAGAAAAACGTGCATTCATCGATTTAAATCTGCTTGGGTCTCCGTTGCACAAACTATGTAGTAATCCTCTACCCGTGAATCCGTAGGTACATAATCCATGGAGAATGGGCTCTTGAAAACCGCCAAGTTGCGCGAATGCTGGATCTGAATGGAGTGGATTACGGTCCCCCGACAATCGGTAGGTTAGGGCTTGGTCATCCCGTGTTCGATAGGTTATTTGGTGAGAGGGAGCAGTTTCTGGGAAATCAATTTTCTCCGATGGGCCACGGTCCCCTCCCCATCCGCCCTCTCCGCGAAGAAACAACATTGATCTTGTGCGAAGAAGCGCTTTACCGGTATCCACATTGATCGATTCTGAAATCGTTTCCACCACTGCGGCATTTCCTTTGTCCCAGATGGCGGCAATTTTTCCGGTACTTTCTATTTTCCCTTCTGCCGGAATTTCGTCTAGTAATTCGATACCTTGTTCACCATGAAGCATGTTGGCTCGGTTGAAATCTCCAATCTTGTCCATAGGTGCTCCGCCACCTCCGAGGATGACAGCCATCGTTGGTAGTACCTTTTGAGGGGTATTTTTTGTATTTTCAGTAGTGAACTGCAATTCATCAAGTCCTGCACCTACACCTACCGCATACAGTAATGCGTCTTTTGAAGTCCAAGAGCGTGTGACTGGTCCACCGGTAGCACCGACGGCGTCTGGATTAATGGGCATAAATTCCCCCTTTTTTTTATCAGAGTATGTTTTATGTGCTCATCTTATCGTGGATTGAGGTACTTGCGTCGAACACTTCGTGCGAATTCGGTATGCTCGGCTGTAGGAGGATCTTATGGATAGATCAGTTAGAGGAAAAGTTGCCGTCGTAGGTGTCGGTGAAACTAAGTATTACAAACGCGGCCAAGCGCCGGATGCGGAATTTAAGTTAGCCTTAATGGCTGTCATTGAGGCCTGTAAAGACGCGGGTATTTCGCCGACGAAAGTCGATGGATTTGCTTCGTTTTCGAACGATCGAAGCGATCCATCGCATCTAGCAGCGGCTTTGGGAATCGATGATTTGCGCTTCTCAAACATGCAGTGGGGCGGAGGCGGTGGTGGTGGATCTGGAGCTATTGCAAACGCATCAGCTGCTATTGCTACCGGTATAGCGGAGTGTGTCGTTGTATTTCGGGCTCTAGCCCAGGGTCAATTCGGACGATTTGGACAAGGCCCGGTACGCGATGTGATTGCGGGTGACGCGGCGCATACTGTTCCATATGGTCTGATGTCTCCGGCGCAAAGCTTTGCTATGAAGGTAAATCGCTTTATGCACGACCACGGTGTTGAGCAGGAGGCTCTTCGAGCGATTTCATTAGCCTCTTATCACCACGCTCAAAATAACCCTCGAGCGGTTATGTACGGACGCCCACTGGATGAAGAAAAATACGACAATTCCAGATGGATCGTAGAGCCATTTCACTTGTTTGATTGTTGTTTGGAAAATGATGGAGCTGCAGCAATGATTTTGGTGCCTGCGGAAAAGGCGAAGGACTTCCCGCATAAACCCACATATATTCTCAGCGCTGTTTCAGGTTCGCATTATCGGGCAGGTGCCTCGGTTCACAATACACCGGATTACGGTACCTCTACTTTTAAAACCACTGCACCACGGTTATACGACATGGCGGGTTGTGGTCCTAACGATGTCGACGTGGCACAGATATACGAGAACTTTACGGGTGGCGTATTGATGAGCATGGTTGAACATGGGTTTTGTGAGGCCGACGGCTGTAATGAATTTTTCGTTAAGGAAAACTTGATCGCTCCTGATGGGAAAGTTCCCACTAATACGAGCGGTGGTAATCTTGCTGAATGTTATATGCATGGCCTCGGTTTAAATATCGAAGCAGTACGTCAGCTGCGAGGTGAATCGACAAATCAGGTTAAAGATCCCGATATCTCCTTGGTGGCTTCAGGCCCAATGGTTACGCCGGTGAGCTCGTCTATTTTTGGCACGGAGGCAACGTTATGAGTTATTTGGCTGACGGATTGCCTAAGCCCGTGCCAGCTCCTGATGGCCTGGACGCCCCATTTTGGGAAGCTGCCGCTAACGATAAGTTGGTTTTACAAAAGTGTGCGTCTTGTGGAAAGTTTCAGTGGGGCCCGGAATGGGTGTGTCACCGTTGTTACAGTTTGGATCTGGTCTTTGAAGAAGTGGAACCAAGCGGAAAAATATATTCGTATGAACGGATTTGGCATCCAGTACATCCTGCTTTGAAAGATCAGGGGCCGTATATCGTGGTATTGGTCGAATTCCCGAATCATGATGACGTGCGTATCGTCGGCAATCTCGTTGGCGATCCTGAACAGCCGGTTACGATAGGTGACCCAGTTTCAGCTGTCTTTGAACATCACACGGACAGTGATCCTGAGTTCACGCTCGTACATTGGCAGATAGCAAAGTAGGACTACCGATATATGGGTTCTAAAAAACCGTGGGCGTAACCTGAAGCAGTCCACTGGGAGTGTGCAGATGTCTGCTTCTAGGTCGCATGGGGTCGAAAAAAATCGGCCACTCGGTGGTGAATAATGGCTACATGTTGGGATTGTAATTCACGAACATCAAAAAGGATTAGACCGTCGAGCATTTGGTGATTACGAGTTCGAATACTTGGATTACCTCTCTCTAAGTGGTTCACGAGATCAATGATCGGGAAATGTGTGGAACGTAGTCCCACGCGTTTTATATCACGGCCTGCCCGGTCGGGTTCGATGGATACTTTCAATAACGAGAAGGTACCTAAGGCCTCAAATAGGGCCTGCATTACATCTTCGTTTGCAGAGGTGCTCTCGGCCACTTGTTCGAGAGCGACTAATAAGCCCATTATTTGTTCTTTACCTACTTTCATTGCTCGACCGATACCCATTTGCTGAAGCTCGCAAGCTTCGATCATTCTAGCGTCCCCCGCAATGAAGCCTGATGTAGGTCCTCCAATAGCCTTCCCGCCGGAGTAGGTCACCAAATTGGCCCCGGACCGAATATGAGACCGAAGGTTTACCTCAGCTGCAGCATCAACTATAACAGGTAGGTCCTTACTGACGAGAGCATCGATAGGAAGTCTGTTTTCTTGAATGCAATGATGAGACTTTACATAGAGAAGCGCTGCAGTTTGCTTGGTGATTGCTGACTCTAGATCGCTATTTGTTACACATTTCTTGGAACCGTATGTGACTGGTCGCCCCCCGCCCATAGATATCATTTGAGTGATGTCAGCGCCAAAATTGATATCGTGGCCTTTCTGTAACAGTATTTGGTTCGGTCCATCCACAAACGGCACTGACTTGATCTTCTCAATATTAGTGCCGGTTATGACAGCAGCGGTAGCAATTGCTATTCCTGAAGCAGCTCCATTGGTTATCGTGGCTGCTTCAGCGCCAGTAACCGCTGCTATTTTTTTTCCGGCTAATTGGCGTAATTCTGAGATATCCACATGCGATTGAGCTGCTAGTGATTGGGCTTTGGCTACTGCTTCTTTTTGAGCTGTTCCACCTAAGGCTGTCATTTTTCCGGCCGCGTTGATTACCTGTCGAATACCAATTTTGTCGTACGGATCATTTATCATCCTATAAAGTCTCGGAAACGTCATGGTGTATCCCATCTACAAGAACACCAATGGGCTGTATCTGTGTTTCGGCCGTCCGTGTTTCTCCCTCAGCATCTACTAGTTTGATAGGTTCGTTTACGTCTTTGAATATCGTTAGGTGTGCGGGTTTACCGGCGGATATGCATCCAAACTCGGAGAGTTGAATTGCCTTAGCAGGATTACTTGTAACGGCCCGGATGACATCGATAAACGACATCCCAAGGGCCCGCAATTTGTTCATTGTTCTTGATAAGGATATGGCGTATTCATTTACATTCCCGCGGTGTAGGTCTGAACTTATTGTATTGACGGGCATTCCTTGGGCAAGTGCAGTTTCGCATACGCGAAAAGAGAAAGATGATCGACCATGACCAATATCGACTATAACCCCTCTATCAATGGCGGCTTTAAAGGAATTGATGATTTTGTCACGATACCCGAGTATGCCACCTACTTTGCCATGAAACGTGTGTGTGACAATGTCGCCTGTCGTGAGCAGGTCCAACACATCATCGACGATGGGAGGTGCATTACCGATATGCAGCATCAGCGGCTTCCCGGAAATTTCGGCAGCTTTTCTGGCTAGTTTTACGGCTTCTAGTCCGAATGAACCCGTGTGCGAAGCGGAGGCCAAAACTTTCACGCCAACTAACCAGTCGTGTTGATCGAGCGCTTTAACGACGCCAGGTAGATCGCAAAACTCTGGGCGAGAGGCGTGTCCTTCGGTAATGTGGGGTAACCCCGGGCTGCCTATATTAATGAACGCGTAGGTTTTAGTTGTTTGTGTCGCATGAACGAATTGCGGAAATGCGTCTATTGTAGAGGTGCCTGAAGAACCAGCATCAACCACACAAGCTACTCCTTGCCGAACACCAATGCGATCCGCTGCTAGTCGACCATGCCGAAACAGAGGATGGTTAAAAACGTGGGTGTGCAGATCTATGAAACCTGGGGCCAAAAAAGCATCTGCTACGTCCAGTGTCTCGTCAGCTGGACCGACTTTTCCCTGAGCGAATTTACCGTCTTTAATATAGAGCGTTTTTTTTGTGATATTGCCAGTCTTTATATCGATGACTCGGCCATTCGTTATTTGTAAAGTACTCACTTTTACCTCAATACCACCGTGTGCTTGATACTAACAGTCTCCGGCACGATCTCTCATATAACTATGCAAAATCGGAAGTTTTAATCATTCATTTCTGCCATTTGTTCGGATATGGTTTTCCAACGCTTGTATTCTCGGTCGTATGCCTCCGAATCGTCTGGTTTTGGTAAGACCGTATGACTAATTTGTCTCATGTTACGAGCGACATCTGCAAAATTACCGTGTCCCGAAAGGGCTGCTGACAAGAATACGGCAGCACCACGTCCCTCTACGCCGGCATCAGAAATTTCGAGCGGCCTATTTAATATGTTCGCTAGTATTTGTTGCCAAAGTACAGACGAAGACCCGCCACCCGTTAAACAGATGTAATGAGCAGGCCCACACCAGTCTTCAATTTGCAGGAATATATCTTTGATTGAGTACGCTACTCCTTCCAAAATGCTCCTATAGAGTTGGCCTTGTCCATGAAACGTTCGAATACCGTGAAAACCCCCACTTGCGCGAGGACGTTTTTTGGGTGCGACTTGTCCTGAAAGGAATGGCATAAACACAAGACCTTGGGATGCGATTGGAACGGCTTGGGCGTGTTTTTCCATGTTGTTGTACAAGGCTGTTTTGTCGTCTTGTGATGGACTGATTAAGTCGAGAAGCCAGTCAACGCTTCGGCCTCCCATGAGGGCATTCCCTCCAATAACGTGCCGATTCTTCGGCAAACCATAGAATCGATATGCTCCTTCTGGAATTTCATTAGTGATTGTTCTTGTCACGGCATGAGTTCCCAACGTTATGGCGAACTCGCCTGTTTCGAGAGCGGATGCACCGACATTTGCGCACACGCCATCGTGTGCACCGACCGCCACTGGCGTTCCCGCAGGCAATCCTAAGTGTTTTGCAGCTGCTCTCGTTAGAGTGCCAGCGAGGTCCCAAGGCAAACCTGGCTTTGGTAGTTTGGATCGCTCGTCTTTAGGGATTGCATGATCCCAATATTCGCGATCGGGGCCAGATGACCAGTCGGTAATGTGTTTTCCTGTGAGCCGAAACAATAAAAAGTCTTTTGCATAGCAGGCATAACGTATTCGGTTCGCGTATTCCGGATGGGTTTCATTTAACCAACGTAATTTCGCAATCAAGTGGGCCCCGTAGTTTGGTAGGAAGTGTCCATTTTCTCGCCACAAGATTAACTGCCTATGCTGTTCGCTATGGCGATTGTCTGACCAAGGATGGGCTAATACCTCTCCTTTTCCATCGAGAAACACGCCAGCTCCGCCACGTCCTGACAGTGAAAGCCCCAAAACTCTATAGTCCTGGCTGTGAACTAATTCATAGCAGCACTTGCCCACGTCGCTCCACCATACGTTTGCGTCTTGCCAAGATTTTTCACCATCATTGAATTGGCTATGCCGTTTGTTAACCTGGCGAAGGAGTTTCCCGTTGGGAGAAAAGGCGGTGACTTTAAGGCGGGTTGTTCCAAGATCGATTGAAATGAACGCTTTTTTCATTCAGTTTTACGGTTGCGAAACACGTGTATTTGCATGGAGATCACAGGATACATCACATGATCGGTTCTGATGAAAGGAATCAATTAATGAGGCAAGGTTGGCTTGTAGTACCTGAAGTAGTACCGCGAGTGCTATGCGAATCTGTTATTAACGCTATAGAGGTTTTTCTGAATATTCGTTCGGATGATCCAGCGACGTGGTATGAACATCCTCCGAGTGGTCACGGTATTGTTCCCTTACATCACGACCAAGCTCTGTGGAACGTACGCCAGTACCCAGCTATTCACGAGGTTTTTGCGGATTTGTACAGTACCAAGGAGCTATGGGTTAGTATGGATCGGGTTGCATTCAAGCCGCCTGTATCTGGCTGGGAAAGTCAGGTGGAGGTTGATGCCTTTCACTGGGACGGCGATCCGACCTCTGAAGAATTTTCTCTTCAGGGTTTAGTTTACTTAAGGGACACGCCGCCTGAATTGGGCGCGTTTTCCTGTTTACCAGATATTTATTCTCGATTAGACAACTGGTTGCTTCACAACGACCCGAAATCGTTACGCTCCTCGAGTGTTAATTTTCCGAAGAAAGTGATTGGTGCTTCCGCGGGGTCGCTCGTCATCTGGCATCGCCGGATGCCTCATTCATCCAGCTTAAACTTGGGACTTGTGCCCCGATGGGTCCAGTATGTCACTATGGACTATTCTGAAGCAGCTGGAATGCAACGACACCAACGGACCAGGGATTTCATTGAAAGGCGGCCCCCGGCGTGGGCTATTCGTCAGAACGTTGTTGGCCAGCAAGTTCCTGAACCCGGTCCGAACGTAGAACTGACGTCTCTTGGTCGAAAGCTGGTTGGTATAGACGGTTGGTGAAGCAATCCTTATTTTCTGATTCTCAGATGAAGCAGCAGGTTTTTTTGAATAGACTCAAGTCAATCATTCGCAGATAACTCCGCTATTACAGGAGCGTGATCGGAGGCAGTTAGTTCACCCTTTTTTTTACGATAATCACGATCTATTAGGGCATTTGTGCAGAGATTGGCTATGTCTTTGTTGCCCAAGATAAAGTCTATCCGCAAACCATGATTCCGATGGAAAGAACCACCCCGGTAATCCCACCAAGAAAAATTTGGATCGTTGCTGTTATGGAGTCGATATAAGTCGATTAATCCCAGATCCATAAGTTCCTTCATAACCGTCCGTTCTTCTAGGCTATGGAACATCGTCCCGTCGCCTGCTTCACCTCTCCAGCTGTCGTAAGGCTGAGGAACAATATTGAAGTCGCCACAGATTATGGCGGGTTGGCCGGAGCTGTTATTCGTCTCCCAATGGGAAATCAATGACTTAAACCATGTCAGCTTCCTACGGTAGTCGGGGTGTTTTAAATCCTTTCCATTGGGGCAATATGCAGTGGCAAACAGGAGATCGTTCTGACGGACGCTTAAAAACCGCGATCCATTTTCTTCCTCACCGGGAAGACCTTGTTGGACAAGATCGATCGGCTCTCGGCTTAAAATCGCAACACCGTTCCAGCTTTTTTGCCCGTGCGTGATCGCTTGATAGCCAATACGTTCAAATTCTTCGTGAGGAAATTCATTGTCTACAATTTTGATTTCTTGTAGACCAATCAAATCCGGCTTTCTATCCTGGAGCCATAACAAGATGAGTTCAAGACGTGCTCGAATACCGTTGACATTCCATGTCGCGATTTTCAACTCCGATGAACTCCTCAACCGATAGTGTGCATCAAGACTAGCGAACCTACTCGAATTCCATGATAGCTCGCCCGGCTATTTTTCCTTCTTGTAGAGCAGTCGTTGCTTCGTTTATTTCGTCGATAGAGTATCGCTCGGTGATCAAGGCTTCTAGATCTAAATGCCCGTTGGCATGCCAATCGAGAAACAGCGGGAAGTCTCGATCTGGCGTGCATGAACCGCCAATACTTCCTCGAAATTGCTTTTCCTGTCCAAGGATCTGGCCGGCATTCAGCTCAACAGTTGTCATGGGAACTCCAACGAGAACTGCTGTACCGCCCTGACAAGCACCGAAGTGCCCACCACGACAAGCTGGGACTATCTGTTCCATAGTTTGTCGTAAACCAATACAGTCAAACGCAAAATCCACGCCGGTGACAGGCTGTCCAGCGATGGTGTATTCATTCGGTCTCCCAGTCATTTGATGGATTGTTTCGACGGCATTTTTTTCTGAGGCATTGATTCCATCGGTCGCACCGAATTTTTTTGCAAATTCTAGTTTTTCATCGTCTAAATCAACCGCAATAATGGGGTCAGCCCCGCGCATTTTTGCACCGACGACCGCGGAAAGACCCACTCCACCCACACCAAAAATAGCAACGCTATTTCCTTTCTGTACGTTAGCCGTATTGATCACAGCTCCCGCTCCTGTCATGACGGCACATCCAATAATGGCAGTAACATCGTGCTTGATGTCGGGGTCTGCTTTGACTACGAACTGTTGATCGGCGATTGTATGGTCCGCCCACGTGAATACGTTTTGTGAAATTGCTTTACCGCCGTCGAACACCAATTCGGCGTGCGCTGGACGTTCCTTAATATTTACCGCATCCCTTGGTACCCAGGTAACCAGAACAGTATCTCCTTCGTCGACATGGGTTACTGCGCTGCCTTTACGTAATACGACCCCAGTCGATTCGTGCCCAAGGACTACCGGATTGTTTCGAGGGGTATGCATTTGATGAAGTTGAGAATGACAAATTCCCGACGCGTACTGCTTAACAACAATCTGCGTGGGGCCGGGGTCAGGAAGTTGGATCTCCTGAATCTGTAACGTTTCCGTGTCTTTTGGAAGGACGACGACTCGGGCGGCTATAGGCATCTCTCATGCTCCTTAAAACTATTCGGAATGTGACTTATAGATAATTACCGAAAATTACTCAAACATTATTACGTTGCGTGCGACTTCCCCAGTCTCGAGTTGCTGTAATCCAGCATTAACATCTTCGAGCGAAATGTGACTAGATATCATGTCATCCAAGTGCAGTTTTCCGGATAGATAAAAATCCACGAATCGGGGCATATCGACACGGAACCGATTGGATCCCATATTCGATCCTTGAAGTTTTTTTTCACGAAGAAATTCGGGTCCATGGACCTCTACCATTGTGCAGACAGGAATCATTCCAATGACTGTGGCGCAGCCCCCCGCTCGAATCATTTTGAACGCTTGTTCGGTGGTGGCTTTCAGACCAATCGCTTCGAAAGAATAATGGACACCGCCTTGGGTAAGCTCGCGCACTGCTTCGACAGCGTCTGAGTCTTTGGCATTAACCACATCCGTCGCGCCAAACTTACGTGCCAGCTCAAGCTTACTTGCGACTGTATCGATAGCGATAATCCGGCTTGCTCCGGCAATCTCTGCTCCGTTGATACAGGATAGGCCAACCCCGCCACAACCAATTACAGCAACCGTTGAGCCTGGTTCTACGGCGGCAGTGTGTATCACAGCACCAACCCCGGTGGTTACGCCACAGCCTATAAGCGCAGCTCTATCCAGTGGCATATCATCTCTAACTTTTGTTATTGCATGCTCATGAACGAGCATTTGTTCTGCAAAAGAAGACAAGTTAAGAAACTGAGCTATTGGTTTTGCATTTTGCATTAATCGCGATTCCTCTCCTTCTTTCCGCAGAAGTTCCGGTTCTTGGCATAAAGACATATGCCCAGTCAGGCAGTATTCGCAATGCCCGCAGAAAGCCGATAGGCAGGTGATGACGTGATCGCCTTTTTTTACATAGTTCACACTTGAACCGACTTCTTCGACAATACCGGCCGATTCATGCCCCAGAATTGCAGGCAGCGGATATGGATAAGAGCCGTTTTGAAAATGTAAATCGGAGTGACAGATCCCGGCGGCGACGGTTCGCACGAGTACCTCACGTGGTCCAGGTTTAGAAATTTGCACTTCCTGGATTTCCAATGGCTGGTTTACTTCATGTAGAACCGCTGCTTTCATTTGTGTTCCTTTGTCTCGCTATTACTAGGCAGTGTCGAGTGTGCCAAAGGGATCGTGGGAATACTACAACCGGAACTGGTAACTATCGGGCTAAGTTGAGGTGACACGTTGAAAGTGAGAAGGTTCGTCTCCTCTAAAGGATTTGTTCGTATATGACCAAGCAACTTTTATGGACCGTGTTAATCCTCTGCATGAGTTACTCGGGCGCAGTTACGTATGCCTATGACGGTGATAATCATCAACAGCTGACTTTTATCGCAGCAAAACATTTTAATCATTGCGCAGAGATGGTTGGAGCGGATAGATACACACCGCTCCAGGTTCGGTATGTTACGAAAGCTAATGCTCGTGAAGCGGATGGCGGGTTTTGGAGGAAGCTAGTTCGGTGGGATTACTACGACCGTAAATCTCAGAGCGATCGTAATTTTCTTTGGTTATTTGAGACACGATTGCATGGGCATTACCGAGTGTTATTGGAGCGACTACGTAGTAACAAGAATCCCTCTACGCAATATTCCAATTTGGGAAGGGTGATTAGTCATATACAAGATATGTCGACTCCGTCGCATGCTGTTCCCGTGTTCGCTGGTCGGTGGTGGCGTTTTAGTACCGCGGATAGATTTGAAAACTACCCAGTAGCGAATGAATTATTGGTATCAGCTATAGAAAATGACTGTAGCGCAGTAAGCCAAGTACTTTCTGGAGGTAGCGAGTTTGATTTTGACACGCTCTTAACCATTACGGCCCAAAATACCATTAAAGCCGTTCAGGAAGGGGTCCCCGGAATGCCGATAAGCTGGGAAGCGTTTTGGCAACTAGACCAGAATCCTGGTTCATTTGGAGAATACGGTATCGCGGGAAACAACTTCGGAAGGCAGACTGAATTTGATTGTGGGGTCGTTGATGGTGAGGTGTGTGTACTTCTTCCAAACGATCCTTTGTATTTGGATTTTGCGTTTCAACGCCATTTGGATGCGGTAAGGTCGACGGTGTTGGCAATGGCTTTATTACAAAATGCTGCTGTTGATGAATAAGCGCGATTGGTAGGTTTGGAAATGCGACTAGGACTAACGCCCTGGATAATTTCGGGAACGGTGGACGCTCAAACACTCAGTCGTCAGGCCGCATTGGCTGAAAATTGGGGGTATGAGTCATTCTGGTTACCGGAAAATCATTTCACCGGCGATGGAGCCATACCTGAGCCACTGATGCTACTCGCCGGTGCGGCTGCATCGACGACTAAAATAAGGCTTGCCACAACATCGTTTTTACTAACGCTACGCCATCCGCTACAGGCAGCTGAGCAAGTTGCGGTGCTTGACCAACTTTCAAACGGACGGGTGATTTTAGGCGTGGGGAGAGGTTACGCACCGGATATGCTTGCTGCCTTCAATGTGCCGGCTAAAGATAAAAGAGAAATTTTTAAGACTGTTCTCGATACGATGCGGCGAGCGTGGACGGGTGAACCCATCACGATGGAAGGTTCCAGCGAGCCAGTTACTATTTCACCTCTTCCATTTCAAAAGCCATATCCACCAATTTGGGTCGCAGCGTTTGGACCCAAAGCGTTGCGCCAGGCGGGGATGCTCGGAATGCCATATCTTGCTTCGCCGATGGAACCTATCGATAGGCTTAGGGAAAACTACCAACGTCATAAAGAGGCTTGCAAAGAAGAGCAGGTGTCCTACCCAGACGAAATCCCAGTGATGCGTACTGTATTTGTGTCGGAAGATAAGTCCCTTTTAAGCCGAATTCGTCATCAACTCGAAGAGCAAGCCAAACAGATGTCGACGTCTGGTATTCGCAAGGGTATGTCGTTGCACGTTGATGATTGGGCGATTATTGGGGAACCTGGTTTCGTACGAGAAAAAATTCTTTTTTATCGTGAAAATTTGGGGATGACAGACTTGATTGTTACTCGGTTGAGAATTGGAAAAGTTGACCCTGAATTGTTTGAACGTTCCTTAGCGACTATTGCTGAGCTAACGAGCTAACGAGCTAACGAGCTAACGAGCTAACGAGCTAACGAGCTAACGAGCTAACGAGCTAACGAGCTAACGA
>PAMR01000054.1 GCA_002708205.1 Gammaproteobacteria bacterium | reverse complement strand
CGAGGTTTTTGGAAATAGTAACGGCTTTTTGGAGGCAAAAAAAAGCCGCGTGGGTTGAACCATCACGGCTTTAAATGCGCGTTTTTATAAAATTCTACACGCTACGCAAGACTTCTCCTGCTCGCGTATCACTGAGCTCACCGTTTTCAACACTCATCGCACCGTTGACTATGGTTGCTTTGAAACCACGCGAACGTTGGATATAGCGTGGAGCACCACCAGGGAAGTCGTGTACGAGTTCGGGTTGCAGCTCTACTACTTCATCTGGGTCGAAAACGTTGACGTCGGCACGCATCCCTTCTTTCAAGATACCTCTGTCTGTAAGGCCGATTACACGTGCCGGTCCAGAAGTCATGCGTTCGATAACTTGACCCATCGTGTAGTAACCGGTTTCACGCTGCCAATAGGACAACATAAAGCTTGACCAACCAGCATCCATGATTTGGGAAACGTGAGCGCCAGCGTCACCGAGTCCTGGATATAAATGTTTACTTTTGAAAAGGCCTGCTTGTTCTTTCAAGCTTGAAGAGAACATTCGGAAATTGAACAGTCCTTTTCCGTTACTCTCGCGAGTAAGGCGGAGGAATGTTTCTGCCCAGTGTTCACCAGCTTCTTCAGATGCTTGCTTAAGACTCACTTCATTCGTGTATGCAGGAGTGTCCTCATCCCCTAAATAAAACACTCGTTCCAGAGGAATCTGTGTTGCTTTAGGTGCTTTAGCTTCGTCGAGCAACTTAGCAGCAGTAACTGGATCATTAATTGCAGATAGTCTTCCATCAAAATCGAGTTTTGACAGCTCACTCCAGGTCTCACCTTGTACGGGGAGGTTTGACTGCAACCCAAAAATGTAACCGGAACCTCTAACATGAGAGATTGCTGTAACATCTCGTCCTTCTGCAAGCTCATCCAAAGCAGCTGCCGATCGTTCACCAGCTCCTTCTTCAGGCTGGGTACCGTAGCTGAAGAGGATTCTGGAGTTGTCGGCTATAGCTTCAAGAATTTCAAAGTCAGCTCCGACAGCTTGCATCAGTCCTTTTTTCGGACCAACCACTTTGGATATTTCCTCTAACTCCGATTTCGGTGCGAAAGTTCCTGGAATGGAGCGCCCGTCGGGAGCGCGATGTGGCTCGAAGCGGTTGGTTGAAAAGCCCNAGGCACCATCGTTCATTGAGCTTTCAACGATTTCGGCCATTTGCTGTACTTCTTCAGGGGTTGCCTCTTCAGCAAAAGAGCGCTCGCCCATCACGTAATAGCGGACNGCCGCGTGACCTACCATTCCCGCTACATTGACTCTTGTTCCTAGTTCTTCAATTGAATTTAGGTATTGCCCGTAATGTTCCCAGTCCCATTTGAGTCCACCAAGAATCGCCTCTTTNGGGATGTCTTCAACTGTTTCCATCATTCCAGCGAGAAGCTCTTGGTGTTCGGGTCGACAGGGGGCAAAAGTCATTCCACAGTTACCGATTAACGCAGTTGTGACGCCATGCCAGCTAACAGGTGTCATGTCCGGATCCNAACCCATTTGCGCGTCGAGATGGGTGTGAATATCAACGAATCCCGGCGTGACCATGTGGCCGCTTGCGTCTATTTCTTTCTCGCCCTGACCTTCCACTGTTCCTACGGCGGCGATTAGGCCGTCTTTGATGGCAACATCGCCGGCGACTGGTTCTGACCCGGTGCCGTCTACGATTTGCCCGCCACGTATGACGATGTCGTAACTCATGATTTCCCTGCCCATTTGTGCTTTTTGAAAACAAACGAAATATCACCTATTGGGACCAATTGTCAATGTATAAGCGTATAAGGTGGTGGTCTAAATCAGACCTAATTCATTGTTTTCAACGAACAAATCGGGGGTTTGCTCTCAGAGAATGTGTAGAGACAGAATTCCTAACCCTACTACCAGAAGGAAGCCGCATACATCTGTTAATGTCGTTTGCAGCCGCACTAAGGTGGTAAATTGGTAGACTTTTAAAAGTGAAGTAGCTGACTCGGTGCGAGAGTTACAATTGCATTGCTTAACGGATAAGGAGCAGCGTNGATGAGCACGACAAACGAACTACCGCCTGGTTTGACAGAAACCAACCGCGATCGTGAGATGGCTTGGTCAATCGATGTTCAAGCAGATCCATACGCCATAGATTTAGAACTTTTGAATCCGGCGCATAATGAACTGTTTCGCTCTAATAATGTACTTCCGTATTTTGCGCGCTTACGAGCNGAAGAGCCGATTCATTATTGCGCTAANAGCCAGTTTGGACCTTATTGGTCGATCACAAAATTCGACGACATAAAATCTATTGAACAAAATCACCAAGTATTTTCATCGGATATCGATAATGGGGGGATCCGCATTGGTGGTAGACCTACCGAAGGAATGGATTTGGGATTGTTCCACTTACCGATGTTTATTATGCAGGACCCACCAAAACACAGTAATCAGAGGAAAGTCATAGCTCCGATGTTTACGCCAGGTCGTCTNGCAGAGTTTGAACACATCATTCGAGCCCGAGCCGGGCAAATACTCGATAAATTACCTCGTGGCGAGTCGTTCAANTGGGTAAGAGAGGTATCCGTTGAACTCACGGGNCGTATGCTGGCAACGTTGTTTGGTGTTNCTCAGGATGATCGACAACTACTCATACACTGGTCCGATACGGTAGAACGAATTACAGACTCGGATTACTTTGCTACACCGGAAGAGGGTTTTAAGGAACTCTGGAAGTGTTTTGAATATTTTGATGCGATCCGTCGGGAACGTACCGAGAAAAAAAGCACAAGTACCTCCGATTTAATTTCCTTCCTGTTGCAAGGCGATGCAACCAAGGACATGCCCCNCAACGAATTTCTAGGAAACATTCTCTTGCTGATTGTTGCTGGAAACGACACCACACGAAACTCGATNTCCGGGGGTATTTTGGCCTGCAATCAGTTCCCAGACCAACTAATCAGGGTGCGGGAAAAGCCAAGCTTACTNACGAATATGGTGGCTGAAGTCATACGATGGCAGACGCCTGTAGCGCATATGTCTCGTACTGCAATGCAGGATGTGGAGATACGAGGAAAGACGATAAGAAAATGGGACAAGGTAGTGTTGTGGTATGCGTCGGGAAACCGTGACGAAGAACATTTTGAGGATGCGGATCGATTTCAAATTGAACGCGAAAACGCNCGCACACATCTGGCCTTTGGATACGGCATACATCGTTGTGTAGGAAGNCGTTTGGCGGAGATGCAACTCCAAATTCTATGGGAAGAAATCTTGAAACGCTTTTCGCGAATNGAAGTTACTGGTCAACCANAGTATCTCAATTCAAATTTTATTCGAGGTATTACAGATNTACCGGTCACGNTNTACGAGTAAGGCCTAAANTCGCTCGAGTGGCATATAAATTCCTGTTTCNTACTAATCAGGAAGGCCGAGAACCCGTTTCGCTATGATGTTNAATTGTACTTCTTTAGTCCCTCCGGCNATGGTGAGTGATTTTTGACGAAGCCATTCGCGTGTCTGTTCGATCTCCTTATGGGAAAAAGTATTCCCTTCCCACCCGATTCCTTGAAATCCCATCGCCTGGAGCAGTAACTCGTGTCCCTCTTGTGTGTTAAGTGCGCCGGTAAGTTTGACAGCAGAAGACGTAAAACCGGGAGCTCTTGATTTAGTTTCCTCGATGGTGCGCATTTGTGTGAGCTTCTGTGCAGCGCAGGATTGTTCGTAACGAATGAGTCGATCGCGGATGGCAAGGTCAGCAACACGGGGTTTGACTTGATCTAGATATTTTTTTATTTGCTGTGGCATGTTACTGCTGCTCGTGCGGCCGCCTTGGGATCCAGATGTGTTGATACCGGCATGTGTAGAACGCTCGAATTGCAGCAGTCTCTTTCCCACGGTCCAGCCATCATTTACGTTACCAACGACGTCGTCGGCACGTGCGATGGCGTCATCGAATAAGGTTTCGTTGAATGGCGAAGCGCCNGATAGGAGTCGGATGGGTCGAACTTGTACCCCTATTTGATCCATATCGATCAGGATTAGACTAATGCCTTGGTGTTTGGGTTTTTTCGGATCCGTGCGCACCAGAGCAAAAATAAAATCCGCCTCCACCGCATCTGAGGTCCATATCTTTCGGCCATTGATGACGTAGTGGTCGCCTTCCAGCACAGCCCGTGTCGATAGGCTTGCNAGATCNCTGCCGGCACCNGGCTCGGAGTACCCCATCGCCCAGCCTCCTTCACCACGGGATATCCCGGGTAGCCANCTCTNTTTTTGCTCGTNGGTACCTAATTCGAGTAGCGTAGGACCGATGTAGTTGACACCGCGCCCTGTCAAAGGCGGTCTCGCATCAATCCGTTTCAGCTCATCTATTAAGGTTGCATATTCTTCGCGGTTCAGATCTGCCCCACCATATTTTTTAGGCCATGTGGGTACGGTCCAACCACGTTCGGACATATTTTCTAGCCAAAGTCGTGTATCAGAATCGAGTTTCATCTTTGAACTGCCCCAAGAAATTNGGCCCGGACCACGAGCGCCGGGGGGACAGTTTTTTTCTAGCCAGTCACGTGTTTCTTTNGCGAAATCGTTCACTATTGACCCTTNTATAAANCAGTATTTACTGGAAGCTGAACAACATAGTATTAACCAAATAGATTGANGAGAAGAAAAAGGAACGCAAATGCCACGCCGACTNTGTTCGAAAATTAATGAGGATTCNACACTCGAACTCTCGATTGAGAATTTTGACACTCCGCCATTAGAGCCAGATGATGTGCTGATCCGCATAGAGGCGGCGCCGGTGAATCCGTCGGATTTAGGACTACTACTTGGGCCAGCCGATGTGTCTACGGCCCGAGAACTAGGAAAACTCTCGGAAAAGAAAATCNTTGCGGATATCGATACCAAACTAATGCCCAGCGCTGCCCCTCGTTTGGGGAGACTGTTGCCTACTGGAAATGAGGGCGCCGGTACTATTGTCGAAGCTGGAGCTAGTCCGGAATCGCAATCATTGGTGGGTAAAATAGTCGCCACTTGGGGTGGCCGTATGTATGCGGATTATAAGGTACAGAAACATTCAGAATGTCTCGTACTCAATACCGGAACAAGTGCGGAGCAAGGCGCCTCTTGTTTCGTTAATCCTCTGACTGTCTTGGGGATGATCGGGACGATGCGTTTGGAGAACCACACGGCTATAGTACATACAGCNGCGGCCTCCAATCTTGGCCAGATGCTGGTCAAGGCGTGCAAGAATGAAGACGTGCCACTTGTTAATATTGTTCGAAGCCCAGAGCATGTTTCTCTGCTTGAACGGCTGGGTGCTAAATATATATGTAACTCGAGCGAAGCCACTTTTTTTGATGATCTCGTAAGTGCAATCTCAGAAACTGGAGCCACCCTTGCATTTGACGCTATTGGAGGTGGTCAGGTGGGAAGCAAAATCCTTCAAGCAATGGAAATTTCAGCAGCATCGTCTGGAAAAACCCAAGGCCCGTATGGATCAATGGAGCATAAACAACTATATATTTATGGGGGTTTAGAGCAATCTCCTACGATACTGAATAGAGCTTTCGGTATGGCTTGGGGTATGGGAGGTTGGTTGTTACCTTATTATCTCAATCGAGTAGGGATGGAGGAATCGGAGCGTATGCGACAACAAGTAGCTGATGAGATNAAAACTACTTTTTCAAGCGAATACACTCGACGTGTTGGACTAGACGACATGTTAACAGTTGAGGCTGTGCAAACTGTGCGTCGCCAGGCTACGGGTGAGAAGTACTTGATTACCCCACAAGAATAATAGGAGATTTAGGATCATGGGAAAAATTGCAGTCATCACAGGTGCAGGATCAGGTATAGGGAAACATACCGCGTTGGGTTTATTGCGCGAGAACTATTCGGTCGTTTTAGCGGGCCGAAGGAAAGAGTTGCTAGAGGCAGTGGCTGAAGAATCTGGAGCAGGAGAGCGAGTGCTAGCAGTTCCGACCGATGTCGGAGATCCGGATTCNGTCGCGCACTTGTTCTCCCAAGTGAGCGACGCGTTNGGGAGGTTAGATTTGCTATTTAACAATGCCGGAAGCGGAGCGCCTCCAGTTCCAATGGAGGAGCTGAGTTTCGAGCAGTGGAAACGGGTTGTCGATGTCAACCTGACAGGTGCGTTTTTATGTACACAGGCTGCGTTTCGTATGATGAAGAATCAGGATCCATGGGGAGGACGAATTATCAATAATGGATCTATCTCGGCAACTACCCCGAGGCCCAATTCGGCTCCATATACGTCTACCAAACATGCAGTGACGGGGTTGACTAAATCTACGGCGTTGGATGGCAGAGATTTCAATATTGTGTGTGGACAAATAGATATCGGGAACGCGCTCACTGATATGACAGCTCGCATGGGCGGTGGAGCGTTGCAACCCGATGGTTCGTTGAAACCAGAACCGACGATGGATGTCGAAAATGTAGTCAAAGCAGTTCTTTATATGGACAGCCTCCCGCTGGATGCCAGCGTACAACAGCTAACGGTATTAGCGGCGCAGATGCCCTTTGTTGGACGCGGATAACTATGTGTTCGAGAGAGATCATTGATCGAATCACCACGCTCTTTTTCTGAAATTACACCTGATTGGTTAAGTCAGGTATTTGGGGGTGTAATTGATTCATTCCAGCTAGAGTACCTGGAAGACGGTATCGGTTTTATGAGTGAAGTCGCTCGGATACATCTGCGTAGTAACGATGAAAATATACCTGAGTCTGCGGTTATGAAGATGCCGTCTTCGAAGCCTCAGAGATTGGAGATGGCAAAGTCGTTTGATAGCTACAATCGAGAGGCCTATTTTTATAGTTACATAGCTCCTTCCTTACCAATATCCACCCCTAAAGTTTATTTTAATGGAGGAGCAGGTAGTAATTTTGTTCTCGTGCTACAAGATCTAGCTCATCTACGTCGAGTCAATCAAATAGAGGGCTCTGAGAGACTCGACACGTTAGAAGTCATGCGCACACTTGGACGATTGCACCGTAAGTTTTGGGGACAAAAGCTAGAAGCGATGCACGGCTATAAAGACGATATAGCGTATGTTGCCCATGACTATCCGAAAGTGCTTCCCGGATCCCTCGAAATTTTGCAGCTCCGGTCCTCGGTCAAACATTGGCTTGAAACTTTTGTCCGTAATTACGAGTCGGTGATGCGTGCACATCTGAAAAATCCTTGTTCGTTAATTCATTGTGATTACAAACTGGACAATTTGGCTTTCTCGGCAAATGGTGTGGTGGTATATGACTGGGGGGATGTGGGCGTTGGTCCGGTTGGTTATGACGTTGCTCATTTTTTGGTTGGATCGCTAACGAGTTCTGAACGACAGTCTAATGAGCGAGAATTTGTTGAGGAATACCGAGTCGAACTGGATCTCGCTGAATATACTCTACAACAAGCCTGGAACGATTATTTGCGTTTCATACCAGCGACTTTCTACGTGGCCGCCGTATTGGTTAGTCTGAAGGAGAAAAGTAGCAGACATTCACAACTAGCAATGACGAATCTAAGGCGTGTCGCCCGGGCCCTAGAGGATCATTTCGTCGCGATCAGAGAGCTCTACTCAGATCTTCCGTCTTGACGAACTACCAACTATCGATACGGTGTTTTTTCTTTACTCTTGGAGGTGGTAGAGGAAAGTGCGATAGCAAGCTGAGCAGATAGTTTCTTGTCTCCTCTGGTTGTATTACGTCGTCGAAAGCATCATGGTCGATGACGGCGGAGAACCCGTCGTGGCGACCCACTTCGATATTAGGCCATGCGAGTTTTATGGCTGGGATATTTTCGTTTGATGAGCCTATCATCACCGATTCGGTGAGCCCGAATGATTTTCCGGTTTGCACTGCTAACAAAGGCACAGTCCGTCTTTGATGCGCCATGATTGGTCTCGCATGCCAACGACTTATTCCAACTTCCGACGTGACATTTTGATTTTTGTCAATCCAAAGATTTGAGCAGCCGACGGAATTGACTAGGCTCACAATAGGGTATTCGTAGCAATTACAAAGTTCTATGAAACGAGCGATTTTACTCGCTCCTCTACTGTCGATAGCACCCTGATCTATCTCAGGATCATTGGCGAGAAGCCCGATACTTCGACCACCGATACGAGCTAAAGCAGTAATCACTGAGGGTGCNAAATTCTCNCGAAGTTGGAACAATGAATCGGCATCTATTATTCCGTCGATTATGCTGCGTATTGATGCGCCCTCTTCAACATTCAACACTTGAGGCTCATTAGANTTATTTTTGTGTATGTAGTAGGACAGGTAGCGTTTGGCCTCATATATAGCGGCCTCCTCGTTAGGAACCAATAGGTCGATACCGCCCGTTTTTTCGTGCATTTCTGAACCAGCTAGTTGATTGGGNGTGAGTCGCTGTCCTAGAGCGGCTTCAACCATAGGTGGACCTCCCATGCCAATGGAGGAACCGGGGGTGGAAATTAAAAAATCGGAAAATCCTGCGATGCTAGCGTGACCNGCAAATGAAGGTCCTGAAACAATTGCAATTGTCGGTACCCAGCCCGATAACTCCATTACTCCATCTAGAGCGTTGAATTTGCCGAATGTGCCACTTGTTTCGATGTGGCCTAAACCAGTGCGAGGGTGCCGAGCTCTCGAGCCACCGCCGTCTACGAATAATATAACTGGCCAGCGATTGGTTAGAGCTAGTTGATATAGGCGGCCAAGCCTTCCGGCTCCGTATCCGCCACCGTGATCTGTATAGTCCGTGCTTGACGCGATGACTGTTTGGCCTGCTATGGAGCCTATAAAGTCAACTCCACCGGTCTCACTGATCCATTCTCCGTCTGGAGTTTTTGCAGCGATACTGCCGTATTCAACTCTCCCGTCTGAATCGAGGAGGCGGTTGATACGTTCACGGGCTGTGAGATGGCCTTTAGTCGCAAGTTTATTTACGACTTCAACGCGAGCACTATCGGATTGTTTCTCCCGCGCATTCTTCAGAGAATCACGACCTTTCATCTTGGATCAATCCATTTTTTTTTGGCTTCCGAGGCGCTCGGTTTGGCGCGTGGGGATCGATCCAACATAGAGCTTATTAGTTGCCTCGTAGCCGTTGGCTCTATGACGTCGTCGAATTGCAGGGATCTCGCTGCTCTCAGGCCTGACCCGGAATCTCGGCTTTTTTCTGCGTATTCATCCCTAATTGCGCGCGCTTCCTCTTTCGTTTTCGCTGCCAGTATTTCTTTGCGTTTGACGAGGTACGCGGCTCCTTCGAGAGACATTCCGCCTGATTCGACGGAGGGCCAAGCGAGTCGTAATTCAGGTACCCGATGCGCGCTGCCCCAACCTGACATAGCGAATGGGCCNAGTCCATAAGCCTTGCGAATTTGAACTGAAAAAAGAGCAACGGAACGATGGTGAAGCGCCGTGAGTGGCCGTGCGTGGTGGCGGGCTATACCTTCGCGTTCAGACTGAGGTCCTACCATATATCCAGGATTGTCTATGAAAGAAATTAGGGGCAGACCGTATGCATCNCACATTTCTATAAATCTGGATGCTTTATCGGCAGCCGCACTATCGATGGCACCCGCTAACGGAGATTTTGGCTGGTTTGCNAATATTCCAACACTGTGTGAATTGATTCGTGCAAAAACCGTTAACATAGATCGACCCCATTTTTCTCCGAGCTCNATAACGCTGTTTTCGTCAGAAAAAGCGGATATCACCTGTCTCATGTCATATGGACGGCGTCGATTTTCGGGAATAATGTTGTGTAACTCACTATGTTTAGAAGACTCGACTGCGTTTGAAGGAGTTTCAAAGAAGATATCTAACAATTCGCGTACGGTCGAGATGGCCGCGTCTTCATTTTGTGCCAAATAGTCGACTTCACCTAATTTTGATAGCTCTTCGCCTGTGCGTTCTGATCCAGGAGTACCTGTAGCGGCAAAAATACTGTCTTTGGTAGTGATTACTATATCTGAAAGAACTGCGATACCGACGTGACTATCTCTCGCACGCCCGCTAACGATAGTAATCGTGGGAGCCCATCCTGACATTTGAGCGAGTCCATCGTAAAGATCGTAGCGACCACGGGTCTGTGCCATGATGGGAGGTGCCTGATACTGGCCGCCTTTTCGTGATCCTTCGCCGTTTGCAAAGCAAATCAGCGGCCACCGATGCTCTATAGCTAAATAGATCAGTTTGTTCAGTTTTCTTACATTTCTGTCGCTCATCGTCCCGTCGAGAATGGTTTCGTCGTAGGAAGCAATCGCTATTGGGTTGCCTTTAAAATCCCCAATTACGGTAATTAAACCGTCAGCGGGTGCTGAATCTACGACGTTCGTTGTTTNGCCGGCTAATCCTCCATACTCGACGATACTTTCTCGGTCGACGATAGCTGCTATNCGTTCGCGNGCGGTGTTTCGTTGCGACTTGTGCAACGCCNGGAAAGCCGCAGGTCTATCGGTGTCGAGCGTTTGCTGNTTGGCCACTCGAATTGCGCTGATAAGGTCTTGTTCCAGAAGAAAACTCCTTTAAAAAAACAGGNTGGGCATAGAGTAAAGTCTCGTTCTTATATGCGAGCCGGATTCGTCTCTATCGATTGTAATTGCTTATTAAGCGACGTTTTTGACGTTCCCAATCCCGCTCCTTTGTGGTGGCACGTTTATCAACTGTCTTTTTCCCTTTTCCAAGTGCGACCTCACACTTAACGTGAGAACCCTTCCAGTACATAGCTGTTGTGACGCAAGAGTTACCTTTCGATTGCACAGCTTGAAAGATTTCAGCGATTTCACGCTCGTGTAGCAGTAACTTTCGAGTACGGGTAGGGTCTGCGGGTGTGTGGGTCGAGATGCTTTTTAAGGGCATTATATAAGACCCCAGCAACCATGCTTCGCCATCACGCAGAAGCACATAGCTATCTGTCAGTTGAGCCTTGTTAGAACGTATACTCTTGACTTCCCATCCTTCGAGCACAAGACCGGCCTCGAATCGTTTTTCGAGTGAATAATCGAATTTCGCACGTTTATTTAGTGCAATCGTGTTCGAGTGGTCTTGTTTTTTCTTTGCCATATTTCTCGACAGCGGGTGCCGGACTGAACCAGTTTCTGGAACATCGATGCTACCCGTCTGTTCTTCTTGTGTAAGGCCTATTCAGTTTGCATCGTAAATGAACTGGTTGTTCGGTGGCAAAAAAAGCTTTTGCGAGAGACACTATGGGCCAGGAAGTACTGGGTAAAAATCATTGAAAGATGAATCGAAACATGGAATGTGGTCCAGTCGTTGGTTATTCATATTGGCGGCAGCTGGGTCAGCGGTCGGATTGGGGAATATTTGGAAATTCCCGTATGTTGTTGGAGAGAGCGGTGGAGGAGCCTTTGTAGTTGTTTACCTTTTTTGCATTGCTTTAGTTGGTATACCCATCATGATGGCTGAAGTATTGATTGGTCGGCAGGGACGTCAAAGNCCAATCAACACNATGCGTGCACTTGTNAAAGAAGTNGATGGTTCANCAGGCTGGACTCTCATTGGATGGGNAGGNGTNTTTGCTGGATTCTTGATCTTNTCCTACTATGCTGTNATTGCTGGNTGGTCGATGTATTACATAGTTCTGATGGCNCAGGGCNTGTTNGANGGATCATCTCCANCCNTNGCTCGTAGTGTATTTAGTGAGTTTCAACAGTCACCTTGGCNGATGTTNGGGTGGCATACNGCCTTNATGGTCNTNACCGTAGCCATAGTTGCACGTGGAGTGACTGGAGGCATCGAGAAAGCNGTACGCTGGTTCATGCCNTTCTTGGTAGTNCTNCTTATTGTATTGGTGATACATGGCTTTATATCCCCTGGTTTTGACGAGGCTGTAGCTTTTTTATTTGCATTCGACTTTCAAAAAATCACGGTAGAGACTTTGCTGACAGCACTCGGATTATCTTTTTTTACCNTATCGTTGGGTATGGGAGCCATCATGGCGTATGGAGCATATGTTCCAGGTTCAGCTTCCATAACTTCGATGGTCGTGACGATCGCTGCGTTGGATACCATCGTTGCTATTGCAGCAGGATTAGCAATTTTCCCTGTTGTGTTTGCTTACGGTACCGAACTTACGGTTGAGGCGGGGCCTTCGCTAATGTTTGAAACGGTNCCCTTGGTATTTGGAAACATCCCTTTCGGCTCNATTTTTGGAACGCTTTTTTTTGTGCTNGTGAGTTTTGCAGCAATAACATCNGCAATTTCATTGACNGAGCCTGGACTCGCATTCTTGGTCGAGGAGTACAATGCCAAACGCTCNAGAGTTGCCATTTCTTTAGGTGTGTTCTGTTGGGTTTTAGGAATTGGTACNGTTTTATCTTTTAATGTCTGGAGCGATATTCATGTAGTCGGCAATTTGAATTTTTTTGCGTTTCTTGATTACGTAACCCAGAACATAATGCTCCCGCTCGGGGGTCTGTTTATTGCGTTGTTTGCAGGTTTTGTCTTGCCGAAAACGATCGTGGGATCGCAACTGGGATTAGACGAAGGATACAAGAGCGNGTTGTGGATGATATTAATTAAATTCTGTGCGCCCGTGGGCGTATCGATCGTGTTTTTCGTCACGATTTTTAATTCTATTAGTTAGTTCGGTGCAAGAATTTTCTCGCAGTATGCTGCTTCCCTATTTGGCCACGGACGTATTTCAAGTCGTCAATGATGTGGAAAAATATAGCGAATATCTTCCGGGTGTAAAGCGCTCTGAGATCGTGAGTAGTGATNGTACAAAACATNTGGTTTCGATGCGGTTAGAAGCGAAAGGTATAAGTGAAACTCTGGTGACGNCGAATGCGTTCGATGAATCAACAAACATCACAATTTCNTTGNTTNACGGACCCTTCGATCATCTAAGAGCGCATTGGACATTTCATGCACTGGAAGATCTGGGGTGTCGGGTACAGCTTGCNGTNGAATTTGAGTTAAAGGGGCANTTACTGAGAATTCTNNTACGTCCACTATATAAAACTATTGTCGATCAATTAATGAGGGCATTTCATAATCGAGTTCAGGAATTACTGGAAACAGCATGATAGTGGTCGAGGTCGTTTATGCTGAAACCGATCTAGAATTATCAGTCGAAATAGAACTTCCAGATGAATCACGTATAGNCGAAGCCGTAATCGCAGCATTGAAAGAACCGACCTTTTCTAATTTTGACAAATCGCAGTTTGTCGCAACATCCGTGTTTGGAGAGGTGAAAGCTTCAAATGAGATTGTTTTTGATAAAGACCGGATCGAATTATTGCGACCGCTAAAACGTGATCCGCGTGAAGCTCGACGTGAACGGATCAGTTAAGATTCTTCTTGCGATTGGTTTGTCTCACTTGTCTCGGATGGTGCTCCATAATAGGTCGTTGGTGCCAGATCTCCTGTAAAGTGTGAGAGAACATTATTTTCAAAGAAGATAGATACACGCGCTTCCTGACTAAAGCGGCCTGGTAACTCTAAGGTGTATACAAAATCCCACCGACTGTTGTTAAACGTATTACGCATTATGGGTTGCCCCATGACGTAGGAAACTTGTTNTCGNGTCATTCCNGGTTTCAATTGATCAATCATGTCTTGTGTGACTACATTGCCTTGTTGGATGACAACTCGATACATATTCAGGCCGCAGGCTGAGATGAATAGGACGCCAAATAACATTGCAGGGAATAGCAGAAACTTTTTTCTTCTCAAAAGCGGGAAATAGGGTTGTTTGTTTTTTNCGATGATTTTTCTCTTTACTTCTTCATGGTGATTTTACGGCTTATCGATGTTTNGGAGAAGGCCTGGTTTAAAGTTTAGAGTNNCNTTGCNTNTCGAGNCGTTTTATTCGTCCAGACNGAAGTGANTTAGNGGTTTAGTTTTTTCTNGCATCGGNGTAGAGAACCNTNGCGTANTTTCGNGTTTCATCGGTAATTGTTCGNCCACCCAGCATGCGGGAAATTTCTTCGATTCGAGCACTTTTATCGATGGTTTTTATGGAAGTGTCCTGTTTTTGCTTGCTTACAAGCAAATGGGAATCTCCAAGTGCTGCGACTTGGGGNGCATGNGTCACGCAGANNATTTGCGTTTGGNNTGCNAGGTCTCGCAACAATCGNCCAATCACATCNGCNGTAGTACCCCCAATCCCNACATCAGCCTCGTCCAAAATGAGGCATGGCAAACGGGACTTCTCTGCCGCTATAACCTGAATAGCTAAACTGATTCTTGAGAGTTCNCCGCCGCTCGCTAGGTCTTTCAGNGAGCCAGCAGGGTACTTGGGGTTGGTTTTNACTAGATAGTTAACTGTTTCGAAACCGTTTTCGTTCTGAGTACTGCTGAATTCNATTCCTATGCTTGCACCTTTCATACCCATTTGNTCAAAAAGCTTATTTATGGATTTGGTGAATNCCTTTTCTTTCTTTCTNCTCAGAGTTGANAGCTGNGTNGCAAATTTTTCGTATTCGAGCCGGCACGATGTTGCGACTTCTTCTAGCAGGTTGATTCGTGCCCCGTCCTTTTGTGTATCGTCGAGTTTTTGGTGTAATTCGAGGGCATAAGTTGCTAGTTCTTCCGGTTTTACTTTGTGTTTTCGGGCAACTTCGTGATATTTGGCTAGCCTCTGATCGATGTGGTTTATTGCTTCATCATCAAAGTCTAGAGTTTTCTCGTATGAACGTAACTCGGATAGGCCTTCTTCTATGAACACTTTAGATGAGCCGATCAGATCCATGGAGGAAAGAAGTTCTTTATTGTCGTCGCCACTTGTTTCTAGCCCGCGAAGTGAGCGATCTATTGTCTCAGCACCGTTTTCTAAATCTTCGAGTGTTTGAGATACAAGTAATTTCAAATCTTTTGATAGGGAAGCACGTTTGTGTTCCAAGGTGAGATTTGCATACTCGGTGCTGACCATTTGAAGTGCATCGAGTTCCTCTACTTGATATCGAAGAAGTTCATTTTGAGCTGTTTGGTCATCATGACGTGCTTCCGCTTTTTGAAGTTCATCATTGGCAAGGCTCCAGGCTCGATATGTTTTTTCAACCTTTGTACACAAGTTGTTTCTTCCGTCTGAGGCACCTATAAAGTCGTCCAGCCAGCGCAGTTGCACGCGGTGTTCGAGTAATTCCTGATTTTGATGTTGGCTATGTATTTCAACCAAGGATTTGCAAAATGTCCTTAGCGAACTCAGGTTGACAGGTGAGTCATTGATAAAAGCTCGGGATCTACCATCACTTCGGANGACCCGTCGAACGATACAATTATTNGGNTCATCGGTCTGTTGTAAATCAAGTTTAGCCAAAGCATNGANTGCGCCTTCGTTTTCAGCGAGGTTGAACTCAACTGAAACCTCGCAATGATCTTGGCNTGGCCGTATTAGAGACTTTGAAACTCGGTTGCCNAGAACCATGCCAATGGCATCAAGAAATATGGACTTACCGGCTCCAGATTCCCCGGTGACTACGGTCAAACCCTGTGTCAAGTCGATGTTTAGCTTTTCGACGAGAACGAAGTTTCGAATAGAAATATGATTAAGCAAAGCACTCTGGNATCTTATGACTGTGCTAGAGTATCTGACGTTTTACGAGTTTTACATCGCCATTTTGGCATACNGATGAAACAGGAAAAAAAGCAAGNTAGTTCGGCAGCGAAANTGAGACCTTCGTTNCANAANGGAACGGATAGNGGGTTTAATAACCGAACTCAANATCTATTCAAGAAATTGGTAGAGCAGTACTTGACCGGTGGAGCACCGGTTGGTTCAAAAACGCTCGTGGAATCNAGCAAACTTGAAATAAGTGCAGCTACAGTTCGAAATATTATGTCGGACCTAGAGTCTTATGGCCTCGTAGCGTCTCCCCACACATCAGCAGGGAAGGTACCCACCCAGAAGGGACTGCGCTTTTTTGTTGATAGTTTGATAAGNGTGCAACCNCTGGANGAGGAATCTATAAAGTACTTNNCGNANCATCTCGGTAGCGANCTTTCNCCGAACGAACTTGTAGAATCCGCATCAAATTTACTATCAGATGTTTCTCATCTGGCCGGCTTGGTCACTATGCCGCGACCTGAGCAGGTGGCTTTACGACAGGTAGAGTTTCTTNCTTTGTCCNGAAGTCGAGTTCTAGCAATTTTGGTAGTAAACGAACGAGAGGTGCAAAACCGAGTCGTAGAAACCGAACGAGAATACTCCGAGATCGAGTTACANCAAGCGGCGAACTACATTAATNGNAATTTTGCTGGACGTTCTTTGTTTACGATACGGACGGATATNCTCGATAGCATGCAATCTGATAAAGATCGGATGGACACATTAATGCAAACNGCTATTGATGTAGGGGGTAAAACTTTTGANGATCANAGCGAGAANGGGTACGTCGTCACTGGTGAACGAAACTTGATGGACTTTCTNACNTCNTCGAAGGAAGTGCGNAATCTTTTAGACGCNTTTACCGAAAAAGGNGCNATTGTTCATCTTCTAGACAAGTGTNTNGAGACAGAAGGTGTACAGCTTTTTATTGGNGATGAATCGGGGTATCGNCCATTGGATAGTTATAGTTTGATAACNGCGCCTTATGAGAGTCATGGATCCGTNGCGGGAGTGCTTGGTGTGATTGGNCCAACGCGAATGAACTATCAAAAAGTCATTCCCCTGGTTGATGTCACTGCAAAACTACTGGGGTCTGCTATGGATGTGGGCCGGA
This sequence comes from Gammaproteobacteria bacterium, assembly GCA_002708205.1. Classification (GTDB taxonomy): domain Bacteria; phylum Pseudomonadota; class Gammaproteobacteria; order Pseudomonadales; family Azotimanducaceae; genus UBA11889. Next base: position 4,698 of record PAMR01000054.1, on the reverse strand, counting down.
CTTGATTTTTGTNATTTTATGCATATAAAGCTCCAGTTGATAATGATGTCTGTAGAGATATGACTAGTAGTAAAGATTCCGAAGGTGAAGTTGTCTGCGGTAGTGAAGTAAACGAAACACCGCTTCCAGACAGCGAGATATGTGNAGATGNCGANCAGGTAGAAGAAGGCTCTCCGGAATCGCTGGAGGACCAGTTGGANANTGCGAAAGCGGAGTTAGTAGAGGCGCAGGATAAAGCGTTGCGTGCCGCGGCCGAAACAGAGAATGTCAGAAAGCGATCGGATAAGGCTGTAGAGAACGCTCATAAGTTCGCTCTTGAGGGGTTTGTAACGAATTTANTACCTGTGTTGGACAGCTTCCAAAAAGGGGTAGAAACGGCGCGCTCNNCGGAACATGAAAAAAATCAAATGCAGGCTACCGTGGAAGGAATGGAGCTATCTTTAAAGCTTTTCAGCGATATATTGGAAAAGGCCGGTGTTAAACCGATAGACCCTTTAGGCGAACCCTTTAATCCGGATTTCCATCAAGCTATGACGATGGTGGAAAGTAATGAATCAGAGCCTGGCTCGGTTATCGAAGTGATAGCGAAGGGATATTCTTTGAATGAGAGGTTAGTTCGGCCAGCCATGGTGATTGTTGCTAAAGAACCAAACTCGTAGAGTTCNAAGTACAAGAAATTCGTTATACCTCTTGAAAAAACAAAGGTTGCTCCAACATTTTGNTAAGGGCGTTTCAATTGGGCTATAGAACCACTTAGCCGGGCAAAAAAAGGAACCAAAATGGCAAAGATAATTGGTATTGATCTCGGAACTACAAATTCATGTGTCGCAGTCTTAGACGGTTCTGAATCGCGAGTGATTGAGAACTCGGAGGGTGATCGTACGACACCCTCGATTGTCGCGTATAGCGATACCGGGGAGATTCTTGTTGGACAGAGCGCTAAACGCCAGGCCGTAACGAATCCCGATCATACGCTTTATGCAGTTAAGCGACTTATCGGGCGGAAGTTTGATGATGGGGTAGTGCAAAGAGACGTGAATATGGTGCCCTACAAGATTGTCAAAGCATCTAATGGTGACGCATGGGTGGAAGCCCGAGAGGAACAGTTAGCCCCGCCGCAGGTTTCTGCCGAAGTACTAAAGAAGATGAAGAAAACTGCAGAAGAATTTCTTGGCGAATCTGTTAGTGAGGCAGTTATTACTGTGCCTGCTTATTTTGATGATTCTCAACGTCAGGCTACGAAGGATGCCGGACGGATTGCAGGATTGGATGTTAAGAGAATCATCAACGAACCTACAGCAGCGGCGCTTGCGTATGGCATGGATAAGCAACGAGGCGATTCTAAGATAGCTGTGTATGACTTAGGTGGCGGTACATTTGATATTTCGATTATTGAGATAGCTGAAGTCGATGGCGAGCATCAATTTGAAGTACTCTCCACGAACGGCGACACTTTTCTGGGTGGAGAAGATTTCGATCTTCAATTGATTGAATATCTTGCCGAGGAGTTCAAGAATCAAAATGGAATAGATTTGCATGGTGATCCACTTGCTTTGCAGCGGTTGAAGGAAGCGGCAGAAAAAGCAAAAATTGAGCTCTCGGCCAGCCAGGAAACTGAAGTGAATCTGCCTTACATTACGGCAGATCAGTCAGGTCCTAAACATTTAGTTGTGAAGATAACCAGAGCTAAGCTTGAATCGATTGTTGAGGATCTGGTGGAACGTACAATCGGTCCTTGTAAGACGGCCCTCGGAGATGCTGGATTATCAGCCAGTGATATTGATGATGTCATTCTGGTTGGTGGTCAAACCCGTATGCCGCTTGTCCAAACCAAAGTTGAAGACTTTTTTCGTAAAGAACCGCGTAGGGATGTGAACCCCGACGAGGCCGTTGCTATGGGAGCGGCAATACAAGGGGCAGTCTTATCCGGTGATGTGAAAGACGTGCTTCTCCTTGATGTNACTCCTTTATCACTGGGGATTGAGACTTTAGGNGGGGTGATGAGCCCCTTGATCGAGAAGAACACCACAATTCCTGGGAAAAAAGCACAAGTNTTTTCGACNGCNGATGACAATCAAACTGCNGTGACTATTCATGTGNTNCAAGGNGAACGCAAACAAGCGGCGCAAAATAAATCNTTGGGNCAATTTGATTTGCGCGATATTCCTCCCGCNCCGCGCGGTGTACCGCAGGTTGAGGTGAGCTTCGATATNGANGCTAANGGTATTTTAAATGTTTCAGCGAAAGACAAGGCGACTGGNAAAGAGCAATCGATCGTTATCAAGGCNTCCAGTGGNCTTTCGGATGANGAGATAGATGAAATGGTTCGTGATGCTGAGGCGCATTCGGANGAGGATGCTAANTTCGAAGAGCTAGTNAATTTGCGTAATCAAGCCGANGGANTNGTTCATTCNTCTCGCAAGATGGCTACNGATGCCGGTGAAAAAATCACNGCGGANGAAAAAGAGACTATTGAAAAAGCGGCTACGGANTTAGAAGAAGCTCTGAANGNAGACGACAANGACCAGATAGANNCAAAGATGCAAGCGCTAACAGAGGCNAGTGCACCTATNGCNCANAAGATGTATGCGGAAGGNGCTCCNNCNGGAGANACTGAAGANCCAGNTGCGCCANATACAACAACAAAGGATGANGCNNCTGAAGATGCNGTNGATGTTGAATTCGAGGAAGTGAAAGACGACGATTCTCAAGCAAAATCGTCCTAAGTTGATGATAGATCTTTAGACAAAAGACAGCGTTCTGGTTGAATAGCAATCAGANTTGGGTTGGGGACGTAAATGGCCAAACGCGATTATTATGAGGTGCTCGGTGTTGATCGCGGGGCCGACGACGGAGATATAAAAAAAGCGTATAGACGGCTGGCNATGAAGTACCATCCTGATCGCAATCCGGATGCTGCGGACGCGGAAGAACGATTCAAAGAGGCCTCAGAAGCGTACGAAATTCTAAGTGATGACGAGAAACGCGATGCATATAATCGGTTTGGCCACGCGGGTGTAGATCCACAGAGCGGTGCCGGCGGTTTTGCGGAAGGCAATTTCAACGATATATTCAGTGACATGTTTGGCGACATATTTGGCGGAGGTGGNCGCTCCGGTTCGTCTGCACGGGGTGGTGCTGATCTTCGTTACTCTTTAGAGTTAGAACTGGAACAAGCAGTTTCTGGCGACGAGATTGAAATTCGCGTGCCTATATTGTCGATGTGCGATGANTGNGATGGNACTGGTGCTGCAGCAGGGACTTCACCAACTCGTTGTGGTGANTGCCAAGGAAGTGGACAGATCAGCGTATCGCGCGGTTTTTTTGCGATGCGGCAAACCTGCCCTCGATGTCGTGGAACTGGGACTGTAAATCTTGATCCATGCCGAACTTGTGGTGGTAGCTCTCGAGTGGAGAAACGTAAGACGTTATCAGTTAAAGTTCCCTCGGGCGTAGATACGGACGATCGAATTCGTCTGACCGGAGAAGGGGAGGCGGGNATTANTGGGGGGCCACCAGGTGACCTTTACGTACAGATTAATGTTCGACCGCACGCGATTTTCAAGCGGGAAGCTAGCCATCTCTATTGTGACGTCCCTATTTCCTTTACCCAAGCAGCGTTGGGAGGAGAACTAGAAGTACCTACTTTGGATGGGCGAGTTAAGTTGCGCATACCCGAAAGTACGCAAACGAGTAAACTTTTCAGATTAAGAGGGAAAGGAGTGAAACCTGTTAGGGGTGGTCCGGTAGGTGATTTGCTGTGCCGTGTGGTCGTTGAGACTCCAGTAAAGTTGTCTGGTTCCCAGAAAGAATTGTTAGGTCAACTTCAAGAGAGCTTGGAAGATGATGTAAAACGACATTCGCCTCGTGAGACCTCATGGTTTGATGCGATGAGGGATTTTGTAGATCGTTTAACAAAGTAAGGCCTTTGAAGAATGGTTTAAAAAGACCCAAAAGAATCTAGAGGAGTAAATAATGGCTTATGTAGGTGTCTCTGGTGCTGCTGGTAAGATGGGCCGAACACTAATTCAGATGATTAATCGTACTGAGGGCCTAACGCTTCGTGCGGCATTCGAGCATCCCGATAACGAATTCATTGGTTCCGATGCGGGTTCCTTGGCGGGAGTTGGAAATTTAAATGTAGATATTCGTTCGACAGCAGAGCTTTTAGCATCTGGTATTGACGTCATGATTGACTTTAGTGTGCCTCGGGCGACATTAAGTACGGTTGAAAAATGTGTGAGTGCTGGCGTTGGAATAGTTATTGGAACGACCGGCTTCGAGGCGGCTGAATTGGAACGCATACGTGGGGCTTCCGAACAGATACCCATATTGATGGCCCCGAACATGAGTGTCGGGGTAAATGTTGCATTTAAGCTCATAGAGGTGGCTGCCGAAATCCTGGGCGATACGGTGGATGTCGAAGTCTACGAAATGCACCATCGACACAAGATAGATGCACCGTCCGGTACTGCTGTCAAAATGGGGGAGATACTTGCTGAGACGCTCGGCCGATCGTTAAAAGATGATGCCGTATATGGACGTGTGGGGACAACGGGAGCGAGGGACACAAAAATCATAGGATTCCATTCAGCAAGAGGTGGCGATGTGGTTGGTGATCATACGACCACATTTGCAGGAATTGGAGAACGGATAGAAATTACGCACAGAGCCCAGAGTCGAGATAATTTTGCGTCA
>PAMR01000053.1 GCA_002708205.1 Gammaproteobacteria bacterium | reverse complement strand
GAACAGATAGCAACACCATTTACGTTACGAGATGTTGTGAAAGAGGCTAGAAAAGAAGGAAATAGTGCCCCTGTCGGTATTGGTGGTGTTCGTCAAACGAATGATTGAAACATCATAGATGCCATCTGATTAGTGGTTAAAGCGGTGGCTTCATCGTGGATTGACAGACAGAGATGACACCATCTTGAAATGAGCACCTCAATTTATGCATTTCACTGGTTGATAGCGGTTCTCCTGCTTGGTGCATGCGGTGGAGGTGGTGGCAGCCGAGTAAATGAAGTAGGTCCGGATTCTGGCATAGTCGTCGATACGCCACCCCAAACCTCGATATCCGTCGCTCCCGCCCTTATCACGAAGGACACGACAGCTTCGATTGGTTTTCGATCCAATCAAGAAAACTCGACCTTTGAATGCCGCATAGATAACGGAAATATCTATAGTTGTAATTCGCCTCAGGAGTTCGACTATCTAGACGATGGATTGCATCGATTTGAAGTTAGAGCAACCAATGTAAACGGAACGATCGATGCCACCTGGGCCGTTCATACATGGACAGTCGATACTGTTGCCCCTACTATTTCCATCACAGTCGCACCGCAGTCTCCAACTAGTCAAACCACGGCTGTTTTCTCATTCGTAGCAAGTGAAACACCCGTCTCTTTTGAATGTGCTTTGGATAACGGTACATACGGATTGTGTGAGTCTCCTTATAGTACTAGAGAATTAAAAGATGGCGTGCATGCATTCGGTGTCCGCGCTCAAGATATTGCGGGCAATCAGACTGAGGCCCTATTACATGAGTGGCAGATCGATTTTTCAGCCTCATTGTCGTCTAACACGATTACTGGAACGGTAAATAGCGAGACTGGTCCTGAGGGTGGTATTTGGGTTATTGCCGAGACAACCGGTTTGCAAACGCCTTATCGAAAAATAGTGGTCACTGATGAAGACGGCCGATTTTTGTTGCCAGCATTACCTGATACTTGGTTTGACGTTTGGGCTCGAGGATACGGTTTGCTAGATAGCAGCAAGCAGACAGCCCGGCCTGGAACTCAAGTAGTCATAAGTGCAGGAATAGCGTCGAGCGAAGAGGATGCTGCTCAAATCTATCCGGCTAATTATTGGTATTCACTCATTGAAGTACCAACCGTTAGCCACTTTCCAGGAACCGGGACTAGCGGGAATGGTATTAATCCAAACATGGAGTATCAGGCAGAGTGGATTGATGGACTAAAAGATCGCTGTCAACTATGCCACCAAATGGGAAATAAGAGCACCCGAATTTTTTCAGATCAACAAAACTATACGACTCTACGAGAAGGATGGGACCAACGGGTACGTCTGAACGGACAAATGAATAATCAAATGAACAATCTTGGTCGTGACGCAGCTCTCGATGCGTTCTCAAATTGGACGACTAGAATTCAAGCGGGGGAAGTNCCGGTTGCACCGGAACGACCTGTGGGGATCGAACGGAATGTTGTTTTAACTCAGTGGAGTTGGTCCGGAGTATATAGCGGATTTGTTCACGACAATNTATCCACCGATAAACGAAATCCCCAACTGTATCCGAATGCGCCTGTCTATGCTGTTGGTGGTGGTGCGCTTGTTATTACTGATCCAATAACGAATGAATCGGTGAAGCTTGATGTGCCTGTACGTACTTCACCGACCGGGTCTGGCGCTAATGTGCACAACCCCATGCTCGATAGTGATGGCCGCTTATGGATGACTTCGAGCATTAGGCCAAATGAGAATCCTGATTGGTGTACGAATTCCGACCATTTGTCGGTGCAGCGATTGCCAATCGAAGACAGTATTCGACAGTTGTCGTATTACGACATCAATACGGAAGAATTTGTTTTGATTGATACGTGTTATGGCACTCATCACCTTCAGTTCGCCAACGACGNATCGGGAATGCTNTGGCTATCNGGCGACTACCGCGCTATAGGTTGGTTTGATACNAANGCNTATGCTAAAACAAATGACGAGGAGACTTCCCAAGGTTGGTGTCCCACGGTGTTGGATACGAATGGAAACGGAATNCTTGATAGTGATTATGTGGAGCCGTGGGATTCATTTGATGAAACGAAGGACAAGCGAATATTGGGATTCTCGTATGGCATCATTCCTGACCCTAAGGATGGATCAGTTTGGTTTACGCGACCCTATGTATGGAANGACAATCTGACACATGATCGTGTGCCTGGACAAATTCTACGGCTNGATCCTGCTACATGTCTCACNGAGCAGTACCAACCACCNTTTAATACCGATGCAGTGCCNNTGTCCGATTGGGGTTTTAGTCCTCGAGGACTTGATATAGACCAACANGGAATTATATGGACCGCACTATCGGGCAGNGGTCATATTGCCAGTTTCGACCGTACTAAATGTAAAATCTTAAATGGGCCGACAGCGACCGGACAACACTGTCCCGAAGGTTGGACTCTCCATGCGACACCAGGTCCTCAGATGCGAGGTGTTGCGACTGGGGGGAGNGCGGATTTTCACTACTACATTTGGGTGGATCAGTTTAATACGTTTGGACTAGGCAAGAACGTACCGATAGCCAATGGAACCAATTCGGATTCCTTGATCGCATGGGTTCCTGATCAATTTACCGACATTCAAAATACTATCTTCACTCCTAATTGCGCTACATCGGGCTGTCATGGGGCTTCAAGTAAATCAGGTGGACTTGATCTATCGGCAGGAGCTGCCTATTTCAATCTAGTGGATATTAAAAGTAATGCGGCGAGTACCATCGATCGAGTCAGGCCGGGTGATCCGGATAACAGTTACTTAATGCATAAACTATTGGGACAATCGGGCTCTGGGCAGCAAATGCCTCCGGGGCCTCCCCTCGATGATTCGNATATAGAAATGGTACGTGATTGGATCTANTCAGGAGCTGGATCCGAGGGTCGAATGGTGACTTTGNGAGTGCCGTACCCGCTAGGGTTTTATCAACGNGGACTGGATGGACGNATAGACGATCCTGGTCGTGGCTGGAAAGGACGTGGATTATGGGCGAGCAATAACACGAGTGTCCATTCTCATATTGAGGGTGGTGCAGGGAGTACTAGCGAAATTGTCCAATTTCAACTCCGACCCCATCCTCTGGCAGAATGACATCGTTCGGAATGTATTAGTTAGTTGTTGAAGGCCTGNCATCCAGACCGGCTTTTTTTAAATACCAGATAAGGTCGTCTATACGATCTTGTCCAAAAAATACCTCTCCTTGATAGACAAACAAGGGAGCACCCCAATGTCCTGAATCTAATTGTTCTTTTCGATTATTTTGAACTTTCGTTTCGAGTTGAGATGCTTGTTGCTCGGCAATTTCTTGGAATTCATCAAAGTCTAGTTTGACGTCCGACATTGTATTTCGTAAAAAATCTCCTTCATTCCAGCCGCTGATTTCAGGATGGTATAGGAGTGCACTTACTGAGCAAATATATTCGAGTCCTTGTCCCTTATCTGCTGCAATCTGTGCGAAATGGGTCAGTCGAGTAATGTAAGGTTGATGATTCGATATTTTTCGCGTCGTCATATCTTGTACGACAGGATCTGGACGAGGCCAACGGAACGGAATGTTCAGGCGTTCTGCAATTCGGCGAGTNTCAATCGAAAGATATGGTGGCCACATAGGATTAACTTTCTCGAAAAAAGTGGGATCACTAACAGCTAATGGATATACGGGNTTGAGATTAAAAAATAAATCGTATTGCTTAACGAGCTGAGCCAGTGTCGGTGTAGCTAAATAGCAATAGGGTGACCGCATGGTGTAATAGAGGTCGACATATATGGTCATAGACTATGAACGCTTTTATCTGATCAATTTATAAAGTATCGGCTAGAAGATTACTTCTAAACACGACGTTTCTTTAATCTTTTGTTGTGAAACAATGATCGACTAGTTTGTTGCGAAAGCAAACAAGAATTTAATTGGATTGTAGTAATTAAAAGGAAATACAAGATGAAGTTTCTAACCACAACAGCCTTGTTCTCGCTATTTTGGTGTGTAAATGCCTTTGCTGCCCATCATGAAGAGACACCATTTCCATGGAAATACTCTCTTTCTATTGAAGCGGAGACTCAGGAGATGAATGGACTCTTAGCTGATTCTAAACAGTTTGCCGATTCAGGGGTGCTGCAAAAGAGAGGTGCTTCTATGTCGGTCTATCAAATAAATGCGGGTGGTTACGAAGGGGCTAATGTCCTTACCGAATTTTATTATCCGGATGCGGCGTCACTGCCTTCTCCAAATGTGATGGTATCTTCACAAGCACATTTAGATGCTTTTGGTGATAACCAGCGAGCAGGCGACTTCGTGAGAAGCACCATTTATAAGAATATTCATGGGGTGATCAAAGGGGATGCTGCTGATGTACGTGTCTTTATGGGCGCTTCAATCAAGGCGTTGACACCTGATTATGTGGATCGAGTCAAGAGCCTGTTGGCTGCTAACTCTGACGGAAGTTTGGCGTATGGTATAAATGAAGTGATCGCCGGTGGACACAATGGAGAGACCCATGTTGTTTGGTGGGGCTATGCGTCACAAACAGCGATGCTGCTGGATCTAGAAAATACGGAAGAACAGTTTCAGGAAGCGCAGAAATCACTAGCTGGAACTCGAGAAATTTTACGAACCGTAGTGAATACTAGTTTGTTAACGACCCTCCCAAATTAATGGTTAGCTTTTCAATATCTTGAGTAATTGAGCTAGGAGCAGGGGACTGTAGAAATCAATCCTCTGCTTCTAGTTATAGCGTCTTTTAAAGCTAATCGTGGTAGAGCTATCTAAAGCCCTGGCATGTGCAACACTTCTTCCATCGTTGCAGAGTGACCGGAGCAATTGGCATATGATGCGTAATAATCCCGCATTCTCTCCCAGCCACCATCTGTTAATCGTTTTTGATAACTCATCACAGAGGATACATCGGGATAAACCATGACGTGGGCAAATTTACCTGGCGCATTGGCTCCACCGATTCTTGGCACGACTACAAACCAGCCAATACTATCTTGTTGAGGATTTACAGCCGATGCATGACGATCCTGTAGCTGCTCCACACTAACTCCAGGTTTTGCCGTGCACCAATTCCACAAGGTAATACGTGACCTATCAACATTTAGTCGTTCCACATCTGTCCATTGTGGATAGACGGTCGCAAATTTGTCATCGCATTGAACGATGTCACTATAGGTATCAAAAAGTTTTTGCCCAGATTTTGTTGACATTACGGCATCCCAATTTTTCCCCATCGTTTCATAATCAGCAACTTCAAAGGTTGTGAAGTCGTAGGGCGGATCAGATCCGTCATTCCTATGTGTATAAAATGGCGTGCCCCGGATGATGGTGGTTTCCACATTATTTTTTTTTGACCAATCGATGTAGTCACCAACTAGCTTGTCGACCTGATTCATGGTCTTTCCGGGTTTTAGATTACAATGACTTACATTTAGGGCGAAAGGTTCGGAAGGATTCAACCCTCCTATTAGTTCGTGATTGTCAGCCATAAGAGCTGAACCCAATAGACCTAATACGTAGCTTAGAATTAATTTATGAATTTTCAATATTCTCTCCCGTTTATCATCTTCAAATATATATCGTGAACACAAATGTATAAGTGCTACAAATATATTCGAACATGGATATCTAATTATTGGCATGGTACACATGCACTAACATTTCTATTGGTTATTGTTTACTCTGCAATGACAGCAGGTAATAGACAGAGCCGAGTATGAAAATGAGGCAACAATTTGACGATTCTGCCGCTCAAATCTTTGAACGTGAGGGTTACTTTTCTCCGGTTCGGGTAATAACGAAGGATCAGGCTCTTCATTATCGAAGCCTTCTTGAGAGATATGAGGATAAATTAGGCCATACGGTCAGAGGATCTGAACGGACAAAGCCGCATCTCATTCTATCCTGGGTAGACGCGTTGATGAGGCACACGACGATTTTAGATAGCGTCGAGAAAATAATGGGTCCAAATATCCTATGTTGGAACTCGTGGTTCTGGATTAAAGAACCGTACAGCCGTAGTTTCGTTTCTTGGCATCAAGATAGTAATTACTGGGGTTTAGATACCGATAATTTAGTGACCATATGGTTGGCTCTTTCACCGGCGAATGACCAAAGTGGATGTATGAGGGTGTTACCGCAATCACACAGGAAGTCATCCTTGACGCATGTTGATCTATATCACGAGGATAATTTGCTTACCCGTGGGCAAGCGATACAGGATGTCAAAGAGATTGATGCAGTGAGTATGCCTCTGGACACAGGTGAAATGTCATTGCACAACATACGAATGGCTCATGCTTCAAGTCCTAATACTACGAATGATCGACGTATCGGATTGTCCTTTCATTACATTCCCACAAATACCAATCAGTTAAATGTAGAGTGGGATACCGCGACTTTGGTTAGAGGAGAGGACCAGTATCATCATTTCGAAGAATCGCCTATTCCTCGATTTGATTTGGATCCGCAGTCATTAGACTTTCATCGGAAAGCGACGGATGCGATGCGAGATCTTTTATTTAAAGGAGCGGAAAAAATTCGTAAAACCGTTTAACTAAAATCGTCTTTTTTCAATATACGTTAACGAGTGTTATTAGTGCGGAATAGGACTTAAGTATTATGCAACTCATTGAGGGTAAAGGCAGCGCTCGAAAATAGTTCGAGTCCCAAAAGCACGCCGTAGATCGTATTCAACGCAATGAATTTACAAGAAGTCATTACCCATCCTTGGTCGTAATAGCGTTTTAACGCTATGTACTGATATATAAAAAATAACGATATCAATAAGATACGAATTAATTGCATAGTATTATCTAGAATTAAATTGGATGCGTTGATTAACGTGATACACGCAAAAATCGAAAAAATGAGAAAGCCAATAGTGTGTACGTGCATTAAGAACACCACGTGCTCAATGTAATACCGGCGATAGTTGCCAAAATAGAAGAACTTGAGCATAAGAGCATGGGCGGGAAGGCCGATAAATAACACAAGTGCGAAGTTATCAATCAAAAGGCTGATCGTTCTTTGTGGGGATACCATCGCATCAATAGCCATCGGCAATAGTTCTCTATTGACGAAAGAGTCTTTGAAATCATTATCCGATCGTATTGCATTCGCCCACTGGACTAGTATTTGGTTCGCTAGCGAATCTTCCCGAGTTCGAATGAGTTCTAATTTCGCCCGGTATTCTGGGCTCAAATTGAGTTCAAGTATCGTGGTATTTCTTTCTATCGGTCCTTGGGGGGCAATCGGGTTTTCCGGGTTAGATCCATCTAGACTTCCGCTTCGGACAAGCGCAAATATAAAAAAGAACAGCACACTCGCGAAAAGGTAAAGGCGTACCGCGGGGACATACTTTGCTCGACGGTTGAGACTGAATTCTTTTGAAAGTTCTCCTGGTTTTAAGATGAGCAGCTTGAGAGTGTTTAGAACTCGTCCGTCAAAGTGAAAGTTCTCCTCTACGACATTAATTATTATTTTATGGAAAGTTAGGTGGTAATTGCGTCGGTTCTGTCCGCATTGGGAACAAAATCGGTCAGTCAACTCGGCCGAACAATTATCGCAAATCATCGCTATAACAGTGTCTCGGTGTCTGAAACATCACAAATATCAGTGCTTACTTCCAGTTGGATATTTTGTTGATTGTTGTACGACAGTTGGTCCGATCTAGATAGCTCGTTTGAGGCCGTGGCATCCTTGTCGATGCATGGGCTATTGATTCTGGACATCCTTACGAAGGCATGCCGTCAAATTTTTCAGTGATGTCCGAGAAAGTAACCCAGGGTTGAGCGCTCTTTGTATAGAAGTCCATTGATGGGGATATCCATGATGGATCGTCCATGCTCATGACTTTAATACCTAACACTCCTGGGAATGCCTCGACTTTTGCAAATAGAGCGCTACCACAATCCGAGCAAAAGTATCTAGTGAGGGATCCTCCGCTATCTCCATCTTGCGTATGACCATGCGTATTGCCATTTATCGTTAACGCATCTTCGGGCACGAGGATCGCAGTAATGAACGGAGCCCCTGATATGCGCTGGCAATCTCTACAATGACAATTGAATGCGAGTTGAGGCTCGGACGTACATTCATAACGGACCGCGCCACAGGCACATCCACCTTTGAAAGGAACTGTCATAAGTTACTCCTTGTTAATTAAAAATATGGAGGCTCCAAGCAGAAGCTATCTCTCTTCTCTCACATTAGACTACTGATTTAGCGTTCACAATCTCATAATTGATACTTAGGTGCGTTCTATTTTGAGTCTTGTATGTACGTGTGATTTCGGAATACGCGGTAAGACGGTGGTTTAGACCTGCCGTATATATTGAGCCCGGTATTATAGGAGATGGGGCTACTGTAGAGTTGCCTCGCGGCGCCGGAGATCGCTGTGGAGACGTGGTTCGAGTGAAGATATTAGATATCCATGAATTAAAGAAATTGCTGCGTTTGGGTGGTCCTATTGTCGCTGCCTCTCTACTTCATATGGCTATTAACGTAACGGATATCGTGATGTCTGGACAGTATGGTTCCAGTGATCTTGCAGGAGTTGCGTTAGCGGTTGCCATAGCAGGTCCTATTACAGCATTACTGATGGGAACTATTAGTGGAATTACACCTCTGGTAGCACAAAAATTTGGGGCTGGTGGAGGACCGAGTTCGGCATATCTCGGACGTCAGGGTATTTGGATTGGGATTTTGATCAGTGGGATTGCGATTGTTTTGATCGCTAATGGTCATCGATTGATCAGTATTATCGCCGACGGTAATTCGGATAACGCTGTAGCTACATCTATTGGTTATCTCGAAAGTGTTATATGGGGATTGCCAGCTTTGTCTATCTATTCCGTGTTGCGATCTACGAGTGAGGGCATGGGACATACAAAGCCCGCGATGATCGTAGGGATCATCATGCTGTTTTTAAATGCAGGTCTAAATTATGTGTTCATTTTCGGTCATTTGGGAGTGCCTGAACTGGGTGGTGTGGGGTGCGGCGTTGCTACTGCCATCGTAAATTGGTGTGCAGCTATCACAATGATTGTGGTTGTCCAGGTCAGCGCATTTTTACCGGTTGATTTTTTTAAACGCAAATTACCAGTTGATATCTCGCAAATCCGAGAAATTCTAATAGTTGGTGTCCCGATCGGACTTTCCATCTTCGCGGAGTGGGGAGTTTTTTCGTTGGTTGCCATTTGTTTGAGTCGTTTTGGAGAGGCGGTTGTTGCGGCGCATTCGATCGCACTCAATATTAATGGACTAACGTTTATGATCCCTCATGCACTTGGTATGGCGGCTGCCATTCGAGTCGGCCATCAAGTAGGCGGTGCGGACAATATGGGGGCAAAAATCACGGGCAATACGACCGTTCGGATCATTTTGGTCTATTCTGGGGTAATGGCCATTCTTTTGCTTTTGTTGAACTCTCACATAGCCGCTCTCTATACAAATGACACTCAGGTTCAAACGATAGCAGCAAGCATTATTATCTTTGTTGCTGTGTATCAATTCATCGATAACACACAAGCCACCGCTCTTGGGACTTTAAGGGGGTATAAAGATACCAGAATACCTCTTGTATTCGTTCTGGTTGCTTATTGGACCATCGCATTACCGATAGGGTTAGGGCTTGGATTTGGCTGGATACTAGAGCACCCGATGGGATTTTCTGGATTTTGGATCGGTCTTGGTGCGGGACTACTATTTGCTAGTTTGTCTCTCAATTTCCGTCGGCTCCGAGTGGCGAACGATGACAAGCGCATTCGCGCTTTATCTGGGAGCGTTTTAGGATGACCGTACCGTTTTCTTAAGACACTAGTCGGTCCTTGACCGTGAGAGGGAATTGATGAGCGTTAAGTATGAATTTGCCAGCGAAGAGTGGGTTGGCCAAGTCCGTAGGATTCTGCTCGAATTAAGTGAAGGTCAAGACTTGAGTCATATCGAAACGATATTTTGCGAGAAATTTACCAATCCCCCACGGAGTCTGAGTAGCGATGGTTCGCCGGTAGGATGGTATTTGAAAGTATCTGGGGGCACGCTTGAAGTGAATTCCGGTATTGTCGATGCGGATTTCACTGTCGTTGCCGATTACGAATTCGTGCTGCCCTTGGCTCGGGCCACTCATGCAGAATTAGCTAAAAATCCTCCGGACGCAGAAGAAGCTGCGACTAAGATGAGGCGTGAGGGTGATCCGTCGAAAGTCGGTTCATTGACTTTTATGGGTCCACTGCACGATTTGCTGGTCGAAGTTACGGTCTAGCCCAGTCCTCGCTCGAGGGTCATTCTGGAGTTAAAAGTGCATTGGCCCGTAATCGTGGATAGATTCTTCTCTATAGTGAGATTCCGATGGCTGTTTCCTAGATAGGACGATGTTAAAGCTATTCTTTTAAAAAACTCCCCATCTGATTTTACTATCTGTTAGGTTAGGACGAGGAAGTACTTTGGTTGATATTTCAGACCATGATTTTGGACCTGAAATCTTAATTCAAAACAACGAGGGGTTCTCAATGTCACAGGGGGCAGAGCCGGAGATCTCATACCGCGACAAGCTCAATGCAAAGTGGGTTATTTCTATATTCCTGCGCACATGGCCATTCATTCGGCCCATGCTACGTCACCTTATCGGTTTCGTCGTTATCTCGGGTATTGTCGCTCTCATAGCGGCAGGGATTTCGCTAATTCTCATAGGAATTGCAACCGCTGGTGTGCTTGCTGGCCAACCAATTGGTGGTATTGCCGCGTCTATGTTTTCGCTAGATCCAGCGATCTTTGTGCATGCTGAAGAACTTGGGGTTGATGCACGACGAGATCTGCTTTGGCCTACCCTCATATTGGCGATCATTCTGTCTGTGGTTGTTATCCCATCGGGCGCCATGCTTTATTACTACAGCATCTGGATATTTCAACAGATCAACCAGTTGATGCGAGTACAGTTGATAGAACGACTGCATGCACAATCGCTCAGCTACCATGCAAATTCCCGTACTGGGGATGCTATTTACCGTGTGTACCAAGATAGCGCCATGGTGACAGCGATTATTCGATCGATTTTTCTGGATCCACTCATGTTTTTGGGGAGATATTTTGTCGGTGTATTCATCGTCGCCGCATTCGATCCTCTTCTGGCGATGATACTTGGATTGGTAGTAGCACCACTTCTTGGACTGGGCTATTACTATTCGGCCCGACTGCGGACACGTTTTCGAATAGCCCGAGAAGAAAATAGTTCACTAACGTCTTGGATTCAGGAAAGTATTCAAGGTATCCGAGTTATTAAGGCGACTGCCGGAGAATCTCTCCGATCCGAAGGATTTAACGAGCGATCTAACAATGCGCTAAACGCCGCATTTCATTCTAGAGTGACGCTGACAATTTTTGGTATTTTAGGTTTTTCAATCATAGGGCTTGCCGTTCTTGCCACCGAGTCACTTGCTGCAATCTGGTCCAATATTGGTGCTGAAACCTTTGCCCAGACCATCCTACTTGGTTTCG
>PAMR01000052.1 GCA_002708205.1 Gammaproteobacteria bacterium | reverse complement strand
CGGCGTGCAACCTATGGAAGATGCAAGTCCCCCGAAATGGCATCTAGCCCATACCACTTGGTTTTTTGAAGTTTTCGTGTTGAAACCGCATGTGGAAAAATACGTTGGTTTTAATGAGCAATATAAATATTTATTCAATTCGTATTACGACGGCGTCGGGGAAAGATATCCCCGATCTGCTCGAGGCAATTTATCTCGACCCACAGTCGCTGAGGTCATGGAATATCGGTCCTACGTAGACCAAAAAATGGAGGAGATCCTTCTTGCCGGACCGTCGGAAGAGATTGAGAGGCTGGTTATTCTTGGATTGGAGCATGAAAAGCAACATCAAGAATTAATACTTACCGATTTGAAGTTCAATTTGGGACACAATCCTTTGCGCCCGGCATATAGAAACAATCTGATACCACCGCAGTCGGACTGCAGCGAGTCCAACCTGGATTTTATTGTGCTCGATGGTGGTATGAAAAAAACGGGCGTTTTTCCCCGGGAAGTAGACTTTTGTTTTGATAATGAAACGCCAAGGCATCGAGTATGGATCGACGAATACGCTATAGCATCAAGACTAGTTACCAACGGTGAATACCTCCATTTCATCGAGGAAGAGGGATACAAAAAACCGACGCTTTGGCTATCGGAAGGTTGGTCGTCGGTTCAGAACGAACATTGGGAAGCGCCTGAATATTGGTACAAGAAAGGTGATGTTTGGTTCGAATACACTTTGGGTGGCGGAAAAGAGCTTGATCTAAATTTACCAGTTACACATGTGAGCTTTTATGAAGCTGATGCCTTTGCACGCTGGTCTGGTGCGCGTTTGCCCACAGAATTTGAATGGGAGGCAGTTGCTTCAACTCGAATGATCGAGATAAACGAAGCCAATCTAATGAATTCAGACCGATTCCATCCAGAATCAGCGAAAAATGTAACAGATATTTCTCAGTTGTTCGGTGATTGTTGGGAGTGGACTTCATCTAATTATCGGCCTTATCCAGGATATAAGGCATTAGAGGGTACCCTCGGGGAATACAATGGAAAATTTATGTCGAATCAGATGGTCTTGCGAGGAGGTTCCTGTGTGACATCGAACAACCACATCCGCGATACATATCGGAACTTTTTTTACCCTGCTGATCGATGGCAATTTTCTGGTATTCGCTTGGCGAAGGATGTTTGATGATGGGCGAGGCGTTAGAGCTCTTTGACCAAAATCCGAGCACCGGTGATATTTTTTCTGAAGTACTAGAGGGGTTGAGTATTCGCAATAAAAGGTTGCCACCAAAGTTTTTCTATGACCGACGAGGCTCCTTACTTTTTGACGAAATTACGAAGCTTCCGGAATACTATCTAACGCGTTCTGAGGTGGCGATTCTAGAAGAGAATAAAGGTGAAATAGCGAGCATCGTTGGCCACGAAGCATGCGTAGTGGAGTACGGTAGTGGCGCCAGTANTAAAATTCGGATTTTGCTAGAAGGATTGAAACCTTCGGCTTATGTTCCAGTGGATATCTCAAGAGACCACTTAATGAATAGTTCGGCCCAAATAGCCGNGGATTATCCGAATGTTTCCGTTTTTCCGACTTGTGCNGACTATACAGAACGATTCAGATTACCCGCTCAGGTGGACGGGTTAAGACCGATAGCTTTTTTCCCAGGATCAAGTATCGGTAATTTTGAACCAAATCGAGCATCCGAATTTATTGATAACGTACGTAATCTAGTTGGAAGAAATGGCCTTTTCTTGATCGGCGTAGACACGAAGAAAGATGCTACGACCTTGAATGCGGCATACAACGACACTAGGGGCGTCACAGAATCCTTCAATTTGAATATGTTGAGGCACCTAAACGAACGCATTGGTACAAACTTTGATTTGGATGGATTTAAGCATTTTGCGGCATACAACCAAGAATTAGGGTGCGTACAAATGCATCTTGAGAGCAAACAAAAACAGCAGGTGTTGCTGGATAATTACGTATTCGACTTTGATATTGGTGAGCGTATCCATACGGAAAGTTCCTATAAGTACACCACAGATGAGTTCCTAGCGATGGCCTACAAGGTTGGTTTTAAGTGCCAATCTTCTTGGACCGACGACAAGAATTATTTCAATGTCTTTTTGCTCGTTGCAACTGGATAGCCGTTATAGGTCGTTAGTAGTTATGTGAAAAGGCTTTAGACGGTGTTGTATTAAGAGGCGTCGAAAAGCATCCGGATCATGTCCAGGAAGGCTTATTCCTTTTTCGGTTGCTTCTATACGGACCAGTAATCGAGATAACCAAAATGAAAGGGCGCCGTACTCCATAAATATCGGTAAAAAAAGTAGCTCTTCTTCACTGAGAGGACGGATCTGATGGTAAGCCGAAAGCACACACCTACATCGTTCCTCGTCCAATTTATTTTTTGATTCAAGAACACACCAATCATTCAGAACGACAGCTAGATCGTATATCCAAAAACCAATTGCGCTATGGTGAAAGTCGATCACGCCGGACAGAGCATGCGTATTGAAAAGGGCATTATCCCGAAAAAGATCGCCGTGAATGACTCCCTTTGGTAGTCGAGCGACATCATTGCGACAGAGAGTTGAGCTAACAGTTTGTATTGTATCTTTAAGAAGAGTAGCTGAAGAATACGAGAGATAAGGAACGCAAAATTCTTTCTTTTCTTGAAGCCAATTGGAGTCCCGCGGATAGGATTTTGTTTGAATAAGTTTTGCGGCCAGATGGAACTTGGCTAGGAAGTCACCGATGGCTTCACATTGCCCTTTTGAAGGGCTCGCGATATGCCCCCCATCAAGTCGCTTTGTCAATAAAGCCGGCCTGTTTTCCACCGTTATATGGGATTTCCCGGACGAACTTTTTTTTGCTGACGCAACTGGGAGGCCGGCATCACTTGCAACGTCTAAAATGGTGAGCATGGACTCACTCGGTTCAAATCCGGTTTCAATCAGTGTGAGTACATACTCGCTGTTATTTTCGGTTTCTATAAAGTAATTGGTATTTTCTATTCCATTGCTTGCGGGCCAGTATCTTATGACTTTCCCGATGCCAAATTGATTCGCGCTTTCAACGATCGCTGATTTTGATAATTTAGTTATTACGGCCATAGCGTCTTAAAACTCGATAATAGTCCAACTTGGGAGAAGTGTTTCGGCACGTTCCAAATCACCGTCGCCTCTCGTAGGGTCGCTCGGAACCAAAAAATAGGCTGGACCGATCCTTGGAACAATTTTTATCATCCGAAGTTGTCCATTTTGTCGATATTCAAAAATACTCCTTTTTTCGGACTCGATAAGAACGACGTCAGGTCCGCGTGTGACGGTTGATTGTATGTCTAATTCGTCGTTTGCTACGGTCGGTAAGCATATATAAGTCAGTAGCAACAAAAAAAAGCTATTTGTCAGAATTCGCTCATATGGCGTCATTGACGTGAGATCATGCGATAGTGATGTTGTGGAGGAATGTATCATGGCGAAAAACACGCCGTTACTTTTAGTAGACGGTTCTTCCTATTTATTTCGGGCGTATCATGCCCTGCCCGATCTCTCGAATGGAGCCGGCTTTCCAACCGGAGCGGTACGTGGTGTTATTGCCATGCTTCGAAAACTGGCAAAAGATTTCGAGGGCAGCCCGATTGCGGTTGTATTTGATGCGAAAGGTAAAACTTTTCGAAATGAGATATTTGGTGACTACAAGGCGAATAGACCGCCGATGCCGAACGACCTTCAGCAACAAATTGAACCTATTCATCGAATAATCAAGGCAATGGGATTTCCGCTGCTAGTGGAAGAAGGCGTAGAAGCCGACGATGTGATTGGCACACTTGCAAAAGAAGCTACTGTTTTGGCGCTTCCCACTGTTATCTCGACCTCCGATAAGGACATGGCCCAGCTTGTAAGTGAAAGTGTTTCTTTAGTGAATACCATGACCGAAGTCACTTTGGATAGGCAGGGCGTTATTGAAAAATTTGGGGTTCCACCGGAGCGGATTGTTGACTACTTGGCTCTAATGGGTGACAGCGTGGACAACATTCCGGGTGTACCGAAAGTTGGTCCGAAAACAGCCGTGAAATGGCTTAATCAATATCGTGATCTGGAAGGCGTTATTAGCCACGCAGATGATATAAAAGGCAAGGTCGGTGAGAATTTAAGAAACAGTCTTGAGCAATTGCCTGTTTCACACCTGCTTGCCACGATAAAGTGTGACGTCAAATTGAGTGTCGATGTAAAGGGTTTACAGAAGCAACCGGTCAACGAAAAAGAACTCAAGGGCCTTTTTGAAGAGCTTGAGTTCAAAACATGGCTCGATGAAATATCACATGAGGCAGAAAGACCAACAGCAGTAAGCGAAATAAATTACGGTCTAGTTAGTAAGATCGAAGAATTAGATGACTGGATTTCTGAAATAAACAACTCTCGTCAAGTCGCTGTTTCATTTATCACCGAGGACAAAAAAAGTAATAATTTAGAAATATCTGGAGTCGCTTTAGCTTCTAAACCAGGCCGCGCATGTTATGTACCGTTAGAACACAAAACATCTGCAGATCAAATAGGAACTACTGATCTATTCCAACGGTTGGGAGCTGTCCTTTCAAATAAAGGCATTGAGAAGGTGTTTGAGAACCTTAAGGATGTGCATTCCATTTCGAAAGGCAATCACTGGGATTTAAACGGACCGGTTCATTCCACGATGTTGCAGTCGTATGTGGTCGATAGTGTCAGTACTAGAGGACATAGATATTCCGAATTGGCAAAAAAATATCTAGAAGTGCCTGTGATTAGCGAGGAGTCGATTGTTGGCAAGGGGGCAAAGCGAGTACCGTTCTCGAGTTTGGAGCCGGAGGAGCTTTCTGATTTTGCTGCCCAAAATGCTGATATATTGTTGCAGCTGCACGAATATTTTTTTTCGACACTCACTTCCTCGCCTAAATTACTGTCTATCTACCAAGAAATAGAATTACCCACGTCTTCAGTCCTAGCTAGAATCGAACGAGCTGGTGCTCAAGTAGATGCTCGACTTTTGTTGGAGCAGAGCAGAGAGCTTGCTGATGAAATGGATGTATTGCAAAGCCGAGCATACAAACTTGCCGACGAAGAATTTAATTTGGCGTCGCCGAAGCAACTACAAGTTATTCTTTTCGAAAAGCTTTGTTTACCGGTTTTAAAAAAAACGGGTAAAGGGCAGCCATCAACCGCCGAGCCGGTCTTACAGGAACTGGCCACAGATTACGGAGAGGAACTCCCGCGGGTAATACTGGAATACCGATCCCTATCAAAATTGAAATCGACCTATACGGACGCTTTGCCATTACAGATTGATCCAGAAACAGGACGTATTCATACCACATACAACCAGGCTGTGACTGCGACCGGGCGCCTTTCGTCAACCGATCCTAATCTTCAGAACATCCCAATACGCACTTCGGAAGGAAGGAGAATACGAAAAGCATTCACAAGTTCGCAGGGCCAAAAAATAGTAGCTGCGGACTATTCGCAGATTGAATTACGTATTATGGCTCACTTATCAGAAGATCTTGGTCTCACAAAAGCTTTCTCAGAGGGACTTGATGTTCATAAATCCACAGCGGCAGATATTTTTGATTGTGAACTAGACGAAGTGACAGCAGATCAACGGAGAAGCGCGAAAGCGATTAATTTTGGGTTGATATATGGAATGTCAGCGTTTGGATTAGGTCGGCAACTAGGTATCGCGAGGAACCTGGCGAGCGATTATATGGATCGTTATTTCCAACGCTATCCGGCGGTACACGAATTTATGGAAGAAACGAGATTACGGGCACACAAAGATGGCTTCGTCGAAACAATTTATGGGCGTAGGCTTTACCTGCCTGATATTAATGCGCGTAATAAGCAGCGGCAGCAGGGATCTGAGCGACAAGCAGTGAATGCTCCAATGCAAGGATCGGCCGCTGATATTATAAAGCGGGCAATGGTCGAGGTTGATGCATGGCTGCAAAACTCTTCATATTCCGCGCGAATGATCATGCAGGTGCATGATGAACTCGTGTTTGAAGTAGTAGAAGCGGAGGTTGATGCCGTAATCGATGAAATAAAAGCTCGCATGGAATCAGCGGCAGTATTGAAGGTGCCATTAGTTGTCGATGTTGGAATTGGTGATAACTGGGACGAAGCTCATTGAAGGAGCCTCTTTTTCAGGTTTTGTAGTATGGCAATCGCTGATTGCGCTCCTGTACCTCTTTCCGCGGAAAACAAAAGAGTACTAATGCGGTCGCTACCAAGCGATGCAGTTGCCGCATCTACACGTTTTTTTACCTCTGCTTTTTCTTGTTGTTTCAATTTGTCAGCTTTGTTGAGTAATAGTAGAAGAAATAAGTTTCGGTCTTCTACCCATCTGAGCATATCTAGATCGAAGGGCTGTAAGGCATGTCTCGCGTCTGTGACGAGTACAATAGCGATTAAGTTTGTTCGTTTATTGAGATACTGATCGACTAAAGTATTCCAGACGACTTGCTGTTTTCGAGAGGCTTTTGCGTAACCATACCCTGGTAGATCCACCAATCTTGCTCCAATATCGCAATTGAAAAAGTTAAGTAATTGAGTTCTACCTGGAGTTTTGCTCACTCGGGCTAAAGCGCGTCTTCCCACCAGGCGGTTGAGTGTGCTTGATTTGCCGGCATTTGACCGGCCGACAAAAGCAATTTCTGGCACTTCGTCAGTTGGACAATCTTTAAAGCTCCCTGCACTCTGCAAGAATTCAGCCTCTATGCTTAGATTGTTTTCATGTTCTTTTGTCGATCTTGGTGCTCGTTGACGACTCATAGGGTTATAATCGCGCGCCGTTAAATTGCCGACCAGTAAAACTACATAATAGAACAGTGTAAACGTGGAGTTTCTATGCAATTTGCTCGTAATATTCTGATCGCTTCCATAGTTGTTGTTTGTGGGACCGCNATATCGGCTGATAAACAAGCTGGGATGGCCCTTTCAGCTACCTGCGTGGCCTGTCACGGCCAGGACGGTAATTCGGTTGTACCCGGCACTCCGCACTTGGCAGGCCAGAATTCACGCTATTTAAAAAGACAAATGGAGTTAATTCAGTCGGGCACCCGGCCTGTCCCGCTGATGACAGGCATGCTCGACGGCCTGAATGAACAGGGTTTAGCAGATATTGCGGCTTATTACGCATCTCTCCCTGCATCGATTCGCGAAGCGAGTCGAGATAGGCTAGAGCAAGGTGAAGCAATTTATCGAGGGGGAATTATGGAAAAAGGGGTTGCCCCNTGTACCGCTTGCCATAGCCCGAATGGTTCGGGTAATCAGCTTGCTGGGTTTCCCAAGGTTTCTGGACAGGCTGTTGAATATACAATTTCCCAGTTGACGGCTTATCGCGAGGGTCAGCGCGAGACAGATGCAGAATATGGTGGAATGATGCGATCGGTCGCAGCCAATTTAACCGATAATGAAATTCGTGCGGTCGCAAACTACATGCTTGGTCTAAACTAGTCTCCTGGAGCCCTGGCGATATAGCTGCAAGGCTCGAAATCACAGTAAAATGGTGAAACGACTTTCTCAGGGTAAATGAGGCGTGTTATGAGACAGTTCTTGGCTATGTTCTTGCTTTTTTTCGTGTATGGGAGCGTTCATGCTGATGAAAAGTTTATCGAGGGTAAACACTATGAGCGATTGCCCATTTATATTGAACCGTCGCAAGACGGCGCGATCGAAGTCGTAGAGGTTTTTTCGTACGGTTGTATTCATTGTTACAACTTTGATTCTAGTATTGAAACGTGGTCCGCCGTGGAACGCGAGAATGTTGAGTTTCGCCGCTTNCCCGCCGTTTTTGGCAAGAGCTGGGANCCTCTTGCTCGATGGTTTTATGTTGCGGAGATNTTGGAAGTGAGCGATAAGGTGCACACTCCTTTATTTGAAGCTATTCACCGCCATAGGCTAGATATTAGAGATGTCGACCTTGCTGCCCGTTTGTTTAAAAACGTAGCTGATATAGATACCCAACAATTTAAAGAAGTNTCAGAGTCATTTGAGGTGGACTATCGAATCCGGCGCGATGGTACTGAAGCGCGAAAATTTCGAGTGACAGGTGTACCTACCATAACCGTAGGGGGCATGTATAAGGTGGATGGTGCGATGGCCGGGTCGAACTCTCGAATGCTAGAAGTGGTAGATTTTCTAATTCAAAAAATTCGATTGGAATCGTCTGAGTAGGAAATAATTGACCAAGTGAATTGGCGCATATATGAGCCCGTTGACCACTAGCTGAGTTAAACGCGATGCTGAAATTAAGAAAGAATAGGCAAGAAAATAGGCCAACTCGCTTAGCGATCGATGGCACAGCCACACGACATACTTTTCTTAAAAAGTCAGGTTACCGCCAGGCTCAAGTTACGAATACGGCTTCCATCATTGGTACGAATCAAAGTATCCGGCTTTTGACATATAANATACAGGTAGGAATACCCACCAAGCGCTACCACCAGTACCTGACTAAAGGCTGGAAACATGTATTTCCTCACATCGATCGGTATAGGAATCTGGATAAAATCGCAGCTGTCTGCCGAAATTATGACCTNGTTGCTTTACAGGAAGTGGATGCAGGAAGTTTGCGCAGCGGCTATGTTGATCAGGTAGAGTACCTCGCCAATTCCGCGAACTTCCCTTATTGGTTTACGCAATGTAATCGTAAGCTTGGACACGTCGCGCAACACGGGAATGGGTTACTGAGTCGCTTTTCTCCTAGACAAGTAGAAGATCATAAATTACCTGGCGTTTTACCGGGTCGTGGAGCAATCGTGGCCCGATTTTCGCTGGANGCGGGGATGGAGGGAGCTGGGGACGAGNTGGTCGTAGTGTTACTGCATTTGTCTTTNGGTATGAAGAGCAGAGAACTCCAACTGAGATATGTTAGACGATTGATTGATGGCTGTGAGCATGTGGTGGTCATGGGCGACATGAACAGTCATCTGAAGCACTTACTTAAATCTTCACCCTTGGCCGGGTCTGGCTTACAAACGGCAAGTAGTATTCAGCCAACCTATCCCAGCTGGCGTCCGGCTGTAGCGATTGACCACGTATTGGTTTCGCCGTCATTGGTGATTACGAACTACGAGGTGTTGGCGAATCGACTTTCGGATCATTTGCCCACGGCGGTGACGATCCGTAAGCGGACTTTGGTAGAAGAAAAACATATCTAACTAGGGCTCGCCCACGTATGTAAGTTCACCTGAGAATGCTTCAATATAGACGCTACGTATAACTTTAATCAAACGCAAAGNACGCTGCTTAAGGGTATATCGCTATAGAGTGAAGGATTTCGTTTTCATGAACGACATTAACAACGAGCAGAATGAAGACTGGGAAATTGAGCGTCAAGAATGGCTTGATGCTCTTGTTTCAGTGATTGAAGAACGAGATGGCGCTCATGCCCAAGATCTAATCAGCCGCCTTGAACTTGAGGCGTCGCGTCGTGGCGTGACGCATACGCAAGCAACGCTCAATACGCCTTATAAAAATACGGTATCTGTTGTCGAGCAGCCCGCCTATCCAGGGAATATAGAAATTGAACGACGGCTTGAAGAGTTGCTCCGCTGGAATGCGGTGGCAATGGTATTACAAGCATATGACAGTGGATCAGAGGTCGGGGGCCATATTGCGACTTACCTATCTGCATCTACAATGATGGAGGTGGGGTTTAACCACTTTTTCCGAGGGCGCAGTAAAGAATATGGNGGTGACCACGTTCATTTCCAAGCGCATACAGCTCCGGGAATTTATGCTCGAGCGTTCCTTGAGGGCCGCCTGAATTCCAATCAGTTAAAGAACTTTCGACGTGAGTTAGCAGAGGGCGGTGGGTTGCCATCCTACCCGCATCCGAGAAGACTACCTTGGTTTTGGAACATGCCAACTGCCAGTATGGGCTTGTCTACGCCAAGTGCCATTTATCAAGCTCGATTCGCAAAGTATTTAGAAAGCCGAGGATTGAAGGAAAAAAATGGTGGAAAGGTCTGGGNGTTCATTGGAGATGGAGAGTCAGACGAACCGGAAGTACTTGGAACCATAAATATCGCAGCGCGGGAACGTCTCGACAATCTTGTGTTAATTATTAACTGTAATTTACAGAGATTGGATGGTCCGGTTCGAGGGAATGGAAAAATTATCCAAGAATTAGAGAGAACGTTTCGAGGGGCTGATTGGCATGTGATTAAAGTCATTTGGGGCGGTGGCTGGGATGCCTTATTGGACCGCGATCACGAGGGAATATTGCAAGATCGAATGGAGCAAGCAGTCGATGGCGACTATCAGATGTATACGGTATCGCCTGGTGATGCTGTACGTGAGCATTGGGTNGAAGATACTCCAGCATTGAAGGAGCTCATGAAAACACTGTCGGACGAGGAAATACGTTCGATCAAACGTGGAGGGCATGATCACCAAAAAATATATGCAGCTTATACGCATGCTCAAGCGGTAGTCGGAAAGCCTTGTGTCATCCTCGTAAAGACAGTGAAGGGTGAAGGGCTGGGGCAAGCTGCTGGCAGAAACACGGTCCACCAGAAAAAATACCTTACCCCCGATGAGCGAACTGAATTAGCCGAGCGTTTGAATATTCCTCTTGAAGCTGCCGAAATCAGGCGCGCGGAATTTTATAAACCGACAAAAACGTCTATAGAAATTCAATACCTATTGAATCAGCGTGAGCGCTTAGGAGGGCCGATCCCGTCTCGTTTGGTAGAGTGCCCTAAACTAGAGCCTCCNAAGCTCGAATTTTTTAACGATATGTTAGAAGGTTCGAATGGGCGGTCTGTTTCAACGACCCGTGCTGTGGTACGTATGCTTCAACGTTTACTTCGAGATAAGACAATAGGGAAATATATTGTTCCGATAGTCCCTGATGAGGCGAGAACGTTTGGCATGGACGGCCTATTCCCGCAGGCAGGTATATATTCCCCCGAAGGACAGCGTTATCGCCCTGTTGATTCTGAGACGATTGCCCCCTACCGAGAGGCTGAGGATGGTCAAATTTTACAAGAGGGAATCTGTGAGATTGGTGCTATGGCTTCATTTTTGGCGGCTGGCACCGCTTATGCTAGTCATGCTCTGCCGATGATTCCTTTTTATATCTTCTATTCAATTTTTGGTTTTCAACGCGTTGGTGACATGATTTGGGCGTGTGGAGATATGATGTGTAAGGGCTTTTTGTTAGGTGGAACATCTGGTCGAACGACTCTGAATGGAGAGGGGGTTCAACATCAGGATGGACACTCGCACGTTCTGTCATCTACGGTTCCTAATTTAGTTAGTTACGACCCGGCATTTTCCTATGAAATAGCTGTGATTGTTCGAGATGGAATTCGGCGAATGCATGGAGAATTAGAAGACGTTTTCTTTTACCTCACCCTAACAAATCAAGATTATCCCATGCCCGCTATGCCAGAAGGTGCAGAAGATGGAATTATAAAGGGGATGTATCCGCTTACTCCGAAAGANAATGCACAGGTGAATTTGCTGGCTAGCGGAGCGATTATGGTCGAAGCGATTCAAGCAGCTGATATTTTGCGTGATCGAGGAATCTCGGTCACTATTTGGAGCGTAACGAGCTATAACGAGCTTGCTCGACAGGGAATTCGAGCAGAGCGAGAACAAACGCTTACGATCGGCGAAAGTTCTATACGTCCTTACGTGGAAGAGATTTTGGAAAGCGAGGATGGAGTATTTGTCGCTGTAAGTGATTATCAGCGAGCGTTACCTCTTTCCATAGCGCGTTGGCTCCCTGGAGAGTACTCGGTACTAGGNACCGATGGGTTTGGGCTTTCCGAATCTCGCGATAGTTTGCGAAACTACTTCGAAGTATCCAAAGATTGGATAGTGTTTACCGCTCTCTCGACGCTCGCTCGTGCCAACCGGGGATTGGTTGATGACGCAATAACCTATGCTGACGAAAACGAATTAGATCGAGATCGGCTTGCTCCTTTCTAGAAAGACGACGGTCCAACTNCGTATTGCTGGTTATTGATAGCTGATACAGCACGACAAGTCACTGAGTGTTTTCTCAGATACTTGCCTTGCCATTAGTTTTTTCTCATTGTCGCTTTTGAGGGACCCTGCGCTCCCTGGGTTTGGCTTGAGACATGTCTAAAAGTTGATCGACGTGCGGTAATAAATCCTCGTAAGTAGCGTTGGCTCCTAGTTCAACGGGCTCATTTACGTATATCTGACTTTGAGAATAGTTCCCGCCCGAAGCGTGAATAACTGCTCCGTTTGGTGCCTCGTCACTGCTCATGTAAAGAACAGCTGGGCTTACTAGTGAAGGAGCTCGGAGTGGATCCGGTTCCGACAAGTCCTCATCTCTACCAGGAACCGTATTTGTCATGCGAGTAGCGGCTCCTGGACCAAGACAGTTAACACGGACGTTGCGGGCGGCCCCTTCTAGAGCCAACACGTTAGCCAGCCCTAACATGCCCATTTTTGCAGCGCCATAGTTAGACTGTCCGAAGTTGCCAAAAATACCAGATCCAGAACTTGTAAANACTATCCGGCCGTATCTTTGCTCATACATGTGTGGCCAGGCGGCGTGNGTTACATAGGCTGTACCGTTTAAGTGTACATCCATCACAATATCCCACTCATCGAGTGACATTTTTTTAAAAGTTTTGTCTCGGAGGATTCCAGCATTATTTACCAATATATCTATCCTACCGAACGCGCTAATCGCATCGTCAATTATAGATTTGGCNCCTGCTTTGTCAGAAACGGAAGCTTTATTAGCTATGGCTTCTCCACCTAGGTCCTGTATTTCTTGAACAACCGCATCGGCAGCGTCACTTTTTCCGGAACCATCAACACTGCCACCCAAGTCATTGACTACTACTTTTGCTCCACGTTTGGCAAATTCCATAGCATGGCTACGGCCGATTCCGCCACCCGCTCCAGTAACAATCGCAATTTTTCCTTCAAATTCGCTCATCAAACCCCCTAATTGAATTATTCTCTGACAATTCACTAAACAAATGGTTTATACAACATATCGTGTTAACGACAGCACAAGTCGGTAAATTTAATAACGAAGGTTATACCACGGTCCCCTCCTTTTTCGAACCAGAGGAGGTAAAAGCGATGCAGCTAGAAATCACTGAGTGCATAGAAAAAGGCAAAGCCAGAGACGTTTCTACTTCCCCAGAGGTAAAACAGAATTTACAGCTAATTCCATTGGAGACAGAGAGTAAATTATTTCGAGCCCTTCCCTTCGCACCGAAGGTTATCGGTGCGGTAACACAGTTGATAGGCGGTCCGGTGATAAAGATTCTCGACCAGTTGTTTACTAAGCCGGCTCGCAGTGGAATGGGTACGAGTTGGCATACCGATAATGCCTATTTTAGTTTGAAGGATCCGATGGCAGGCGTTGCTATGTGGATCGCCGTTGATGATGCGACGGAAGAAAATGGAGCATTACGAATAGTGCCGAAAGTGTTTAGACATAGTTTTGCCCACGAGTCAGACCCCAAGTCGGATCACCATATCCGAACAGCAGTACAGGAGGACGATGCCGTGGTATGTACGATGAGTGCCGGAAGTGTCGCTTTTTTTTGTTTTGGCACACCACATGCGACAGGTGATAACTCGACCGATCAAGCTCGGACTGGTGTTGGGGTACATTTTGTAAACCGCGGGAGAATGGCTGGTTTAGAATCACGGAAATGGCAACGCGTTGNCCTGTCTGGTGAAAAATTCAGCCAAGGNAGACTAGAGTATGGTTCGAAAGTGGATTTCACGCGTGAGGTGAAACAACGAATTCATGATGGACTTTAATTTCTGTTCACCGAATACCAATTATTCTTTTGTGCTTCTTTTGGGATGACGGTTTGAGTCTGAACGATTTTGGTTGGAATCCATTCTTCAGTGANCAATTGACAACTGAAGAGCGGCAATCNGATATTCCTGGNCGNATTGTGTCTCTGCATNGGAATAAGGTTATTGTNACGGATGGGCTTAGGGAGCATACCCTAACTATAGCGGGCTCTTGGTATAGGCGACCTACTCAAGAGCGACCAACCGTTGGGGATTTCGTTTTGTTGGACACAGTCCGAGGGCGAATTACCCGGCTGTTGGAACGCCATTCGGTTTTTCAACGACCCTCCATNCAGGACAAGTCGAATATTCAACTGCTAGCCTCAAATATTGATAGGTTATTCGTGATGACCTCTTGCAATGCGGAATTCAGCGAATCTCGATTGGAGAGATATTTGGTACTCGCCTCGGATGCCGGAGTTGATCCAATAATCGTGTTGACTAAAGTGGATTTGGCGGAAAATGCCAGCGATTATTATGAGAGGGCTCGACGCATTGCCCCTTCGTATCGTGTTGTACAAGTTAATTGTCTGGCTAAGGAAACACTGACTACCCTCAGCGCTTGCATCAATTATGGAACAACAGTCGCTTTAGTGGGATCGTCAGGCGTTGGTAAGTCTACCCTTCTTAATACTTTGTCAGGGGACAGCGTTCAGACAACTGGCCGAATTCGTGAAAGGGATATGAGTGGTCGTCATACTACTACCGCTCGTTACCTCCACTTACTGCCGGGAGGCGGGCTGGTTCTCGATGCTCCGGGCATGCGGGAATTGGGCATGTCCGATACCGGTGANGGGATCTCAAAAGCTTTTAACGAAATAGAAGCATTGTCCTCNGCATGTAAATTCAACGACTGTTCGCATATCAAAGAACCCGGTTGCGCTGTGAAACAGGCGCTCAAAGATGGTCGACTAGACTCGCGTAGNTATCAAAACTACCAGAAACTCGTACAGGAGACGCTGGACCACTCGAGGCCTTAAACAAAGACTCCACATTAGTCNCGGATATAGAAACCTACGGTCGATAGGGCATTTTGGGAATACCGAGTTGTTTATCAAGTACGCGTTGTGCATCTTCGACGAAGTCACATATATGCTTGCGGGTTTCNCTCGGGTCGATAATGTCTTGACCGGTAGCTTCGGCAGTTCGGAATGGAGATGCCACCGCCTGTAGACGGGCTTCAATCTCCTCTCGCTTGGCTATTGGGTCAGGTGCTTCATCGATTTCTCGTCGATAAGCCGCCGAAGCGCCACCGGATATGTGCATCGATCCCCAAGAAGCTGATGGCCATGCATAGCGTCGAAACATGCCGGACGGTCTATGCTGGCATTGGCCTGCTACGCCGTACAATCGCCCAGTAACGATTGTCAGCCATGGCATTTGGCTTTGACATACAGCCGCCACTAATGCTGCGCCAGCTCGCTCAATTCCAGATTTTTCTGATTCAAGGCCCACCATAAAGCGGGGCTCGTCTGCAAAACTAACGATAGGTAGGTGAAAGGTATCGCACAGTTGCAATAAGCGGATGACCTTACTTCCAGCTGCGACATCGGTAGATCCGCCATAGAATTTGGGGTTATTGGCCATAAGGCCAACAGGATAACCGTTGAACCGGGCCAACCCGACCGTACGGGATCGTCCATAATTAGGAGAAATTTCGAAGAATGAATCTCTGTCCGCAATCAGATTAACGAGATCGTGCACCTTATAAATTTTTCGGCGATCGCGAGGCATAAAATCNATAAGTTCAGCTGCCGTTCGATCGATAGGATCGCTTGTATCGCCTCGGGGCGCGATTTCGTGGACGTTAGATGGCAGGTAGCTCAGAAACTGTCGAATTTGTTGAAACGCAGCATCCTCCGATTCAGCCAAATTATCTACAGAACCAGAGATTTTGGTATGAATCTGTGGCCCACCCAAATCTTCTTTCGTGATGTCGTAACCTAAAGCCGCTTTTACAACAGGGGGTCCACCTGGAAAGAGTTGGCTACTATCTTTGACCATTACATTGAAGTGCGATAAGCAAGCGTTGATTGCCGGTAGTCCAGCGACCGATCCCATTACAGCAGATACCACAGGTATCTCGGAGAGTATTTCGACATCAATCGTGGACCAGACGTTACCGTCGGGCAAATAGGTTCGTCCCATTTCCTCGAAACCCCGGACGCTGCCGCCGGCGGCATCAAGAAGCCGAACGAAGGGAATCATCCAACGTCTCGCTCGTTCGTTTGGNGGAAGTTCGGATCCGAGCCCACCACCAGAACCGCCTGATCCGCCACGAATTGTGAAGTCTCCCGCGGAGACGACTAATTTTCGGCCATTGATTTGGCCGATTCCGTCGACTGACGCCCGAGGAATAAAATTGTCGAGCTCGCCGTGTTTATTGTACGAACCAGTGCCAGCAAGGGAGGAAAACTCATTAAAGCTGTTAGGGTCGATGAATCGATCGAGACGCTCGCGAACCGTATATTTACCGCGTTTGTGTTGGCGCTCTATGCCTTCCGTGCCTCCCATTTTTCTCCGCAGTTCTTTACGGTGNGTAATTTCGTTGACTTCAGTTTCCCAGCTCATANCCCCTTCCCACCTTTATTTTTTGTTTTACTACGATTGAATAATGCAGCGGTTGTAAATTAATCTTCTGTAAAGATACTCGTTACCGAGCGCACTTTTCATGTCGATCATTGAAATTGCAGGACTTAAGGTCAACGAAGCCTCTCTTAGGTACAAGTTTACCCGTGCTTCTGGTCCGGGAGGTCAGCACGTAAACAAAGTGTCTTCGGCTGTTGAATTACGTTTTGATTTGGATGCGTCGGATCTGCCGTACAGGGTTAAAAGTCGACTGGAGAAATTGGTAGGTAATAAACTCACCGCGACCAGAGAGATCGTTTTTTTCGCCCAAACTCACCGGTCTCAAATTCGAAATCGAGAGGAAGCGCTTAATCGGCTAGTTGCCCTTTTGAAATCGGCGCAAGAAGTTCGGACTCGACGTGTTCCAACCCGTCCGTCACATACTGCAAAGCGAAAGCGCCTAGAGAANAAAAAACGNAGGGGNGAACAAAAACGTGTCCGNAAGCCGCCGAAAAATTATGATTGAAATGCCCGNNANTTGNTTTAAAAGTGATCAGGGCAATGNGGAGCATGNTGTGTAGTAAAGAGGCGGTCGGCTTTTTCGAGTGCTCTTGGNGTCCCCGAAAGCAAGCCGAGACTTGCTAAACGAGAAGCGGACAGATAGCCCGTATACAGTAGTGCGAGTGAGTTAATGGAAAGTGAGATATCAGGTGATTTTTTAGTTGGATGAGCTTCCGCTTTTTCGGACGTTGTATGCAATTGCCAGTTGCCTTTGTTCCATGGTGTAAGAGAGTCCTCCGGCAATCCGATGGTGATTTCGTCTTCGTAAATGTAAGCACGGGAAGAAAGAGCGGCGGGTACGTCAACAACACGCATCCAGAGACCTTCCCTATCGGTGGTATGAAGAAGGCGCGGTTCTGTAAAAAGCAGCGGGGCAGGATCATCNATCGGCGCTGAACCATATCGAATACGCCCTACGAGATCATGGCGCCGCAACCATTCCCAAAGTGAGCGATAGGCGTCCGGGGAATTCCAAACAAAGTCGCGTATTTCTATACCTTGTGGACGGGACCCGTGTGCGACTTTGCTGTGTCGAAGCGTATAAGCAATATATCCATTGGCNTTGGCATTGNCGTCATAACATATAGCTAAATGTACTGGTCCATCGTCAGGACGTTCCTCGAAAACATTTTGTAACCACAATGGCTTTGCTCGGTGTAAATAGCACATTCGATCCGAGATGAACTCGATATATAGTGCTTTAGCTTCATCGTAACCGTCCTCGACAGATTTTCTCACGACCTCGCCGGAGCCAAAGTTTCCGTCAAAAAAGTTGATATCAATAGAATCTATTTCGTAATTTCTCTGGGCGGTAACCATGGCATACCCNTATCGCTGATAGATTGC
This sequence comes from Gammaproteobacteria bacterium, assembly GCA_002708205.1. Classification (GTDB taxonomy): domain Bacteria; phylum Pseudomonadota; class Gammaproteobacteria; order Pseudomonadales; family Azotimanducaceae; genus UBA11889. Next base: position 42,495 of record PAMR01000052.1, on the reverse strand, counting down.
NGCCTGCGATGCCCATAGCGANGCAACGGTCTGACCTNGATTNCGCATCTCGGCAAACGCTTGNGTGTGTATTCGTCTGGANAATCCCCGTCGTCGGAATTCTGTTTGTGTCCCTACNGTAGAAACGCCAGCCATCGGAATNGCCCTGCCATTGGCCCGCATTGTGAACGGGATTGATGTGAAACTGGAGGCCAGCTTTCCATCTACGAACGCGCAGAGTGTCCAGTCTGGTTCGTTTGCGGTTGCAATAATATTGTCGGGCCCATCACCGAAGGAACCTCCATAGACATAGGCTCCTAATTCCCCTAACAAACCCATTTCTTCGGCGACAAGTTTACGTATTTCGATTTTCATTATTCTTTCTCTGTCGTGTTGTCTTCGATTTCATATAGCGGGATTAGTCCTGCTAACTCCGGCAATTTTTTGTAGCTACTCATGAGATCCGGAAATTCTGAGTGACTGTGACGATCTTTTTTGAATCGATTATAGGCGTCTTGAATCGCGTCGACTGCTAACACTTGCGCGGTAAAGGGATCGATAATGAGTCTCCATCCCAAATTTTCCCATTCTTCGGGGGGTCGCGATGANAACGGTTGAATAGCGGCAAGTGGCGTTTTGATCTCGACGGGTGCGCGTNCCCAATCNTCCTCTTCAACAGGCATTAACATTACAAGATCAGCGCCTGCCAGGGCGTAAGCCGTACAACGTTCAACGGCAGCATCAAAGGATTCATTACGGCANGCNCCNGTCCTCGCAATGATCAAGAAGTCAGGGTCAGTGCGTGCTGCACAAGCGACTTCAATCTTACTAACCATTTCTTCGATAGTTATTAGATGTTCGATACCACGGTGATGGCTGACTCGTTTGGGTGCTACCTGATCTTCTATTTCAATGGCGGCNGCCCCNGTTGCTTCAATTTCCCACACCGNACGAGCAGTGTGTACGGCATCTCCGAANCCGACACCGCCGTCGACGATGACTGCGAGGCTTGTTCGTTGAGTGATNTGCCGTGTGGTATCGGCCAGTTCGGACACTGTAAGNAGAGCTTCGCTAAGCGCATGTGCGTATCCGAGTGCACCGCCGCTGACATAGCAGGACTGAAAACCGGCCCTTTCTGCTATTCGACCGGTTAGAGCATCGAGGGCTAANGGTGAAAAAATAGTCTCTTTCCCTGCGACAAGGGACGCCAGCTTGGATCGGGGTGTCATAAACATTCTCCTTAGTCANTGCGATATTGTCAGATTGTTCGGTCGTCGTGGCGTATTTTTTCATCTATGGAGCGTATTCTNTGGATCATGGATTCAATAGGAGGGGATAGCTATGGCGCACGGATTTTCAGAGAAGAAANTGAAGAATTTAACACCACATATACAAAAGTATGTTGATTCTGGAAAGTTGCCAGGCGTTGCTTGTCTTGTGTCGAGGCGCGGGGAGGAGGCGTATTTCCATGCATATGGGTATAGGGACGTGGAGCGCCAATTAGACGTGAGCCGTGACACCATTTTTCGCATTTATTCCATGTCAAAGCCAATAACTAGCGTTGCTTTGATGATGCTGTATGAACGAGGACTTTTTCAGCTTGATGATTCTGTCAGTAAATATATTCCCGGATGGGCTGATCTGTCGGTCTACCAATCTGGTAGTGGAGGCGGGATAAAAACCGANCCGTGTAAAACNCCCGTCACCATAAAGCATTTGCTTACACATACTTCAGGATTGACCTATGGCTTTATGAACTCAGATCCTGTGGATGCGTTGTATCGAGAGAAGGGGATTGGGTCAAAAGGCACTTTGAACTCTATGATGGAAGATCTAGCTTCCGTACCTCTGTTGTTTCAGCCCGGTTCGCGCTGGAATTACTCGGTGTCCACAGACGTTTGCGGTGCTCTTGTGGAGCATTTTTCCAAGCAGGACTTAGACGTGTTTGTTCGCGAAAATATAACTGGCCCGCTGAATATGAATAAAACCGGCTATCAGGTACATAGCATGCAGGCGGACAGCTTTGCAGCTTGTTATCAGTTCCGTAAGGAGGGTGGCTATATTCTATCGGACGATCCTGAAAACTCTTCATACCTTTCTCGTCCCACATTCTTTTCCGGTGGTGGAGGAATGGTTTCTACGATTGATGATTATCAACGTTTTGCACAGATGCTGCTGAATAAAGGTGAGTTGGAAGGGGCTCGGGTCTTAGGCCGTAAAACAGTTGAATATATGTCTATGAACCACATGCCCGGTAACGTTGATCTAGCAGCGATGGGACAACCGGTGTTTAGCGAGACGCCCTACGAAGGGATCGGTTTTGGTTTGGGCTTTTCGGTAGTAGTAAATTCCGCTGCAGCCAACGTGCTGGATTCCGTGGGTGAATTTGCTTGGGGAGGAGCAGCTAGTACATATTTTTGGGTTGACCCTATGGAAGACCTTACGGTGATATTTATGACTCAATTACTTCCATCCTCGACCTACCCCATTCGTCGAGAACTAAAGACGCTCATCTACCAAGCCATCGTCGACTAATGTGCCCTAAATTGAGGAGAGTGCGATATATCTTGCGCACTAATAGTGCGATCAAGCCAAAGTAAATCGGATTCTAGGCTGGGCAACCGGGATTTTGGGAATGACCAGCGAGTGTTACCGATATAGGATATGCTGTTGTGGTCCGGTTTGGACACGGCCGGTCTTGCACCAGTGGATGCATCTCTTGAGGTGCTTTCTGGCGCTATGCAGCGTCCTCGGGAGCTTGCCAGTTGCAATCCTTTCACGCCTTTGAAGTCGAGCGCGTTGGGTTTTGGATTGGTCTAGATCATAAACGTGGATACTCAGTCAAACGGTGGGTGAGTCTCTGGAGGGTGGAACGTTTATTGCATATACGAAGGGTGTTGCATGTTGCAGCGACGTTTGTGGAGGAGAAAATCAAAAAATGAAAACGAAGTTAGAATATATTTGGCTCGACGGGTACAAGCCGACGCAAAGCCTACGTAGTAAAACTAGAATAGAAACGGACTTTGGAGGGACTCTTGAAGAGTGCCCTCTTTGGTCTTTTGACGGCAGTTCGACTGAGCAAGCGGATGGCAGCGATTCGGATTGTTTACTCAAGCCAGTGGCTATATTTCCCGATCCAGATCGAAATAATGCCTTTTTGGTCATGACGGAAGTATTAAATGCTGACGGGTCACCGCATGAATCAAATGGTCGGGCGACAATAGACGATGATGACGATGATTTTTGGTTTGGATTCGAACAGGAATACTTTCTCTGGGATACTGAAAGTAATCGCCCGCCAGGCTTTCCAGCAGGGGGCTTTCCAGGCCCTCAAGGTCCCTACTATTGTTCAGTGGGAGCGGCTAATGCACATGGGAGAGACTGCGTAGAAGAACATCTTGATCTTTGTCTCGAGGCAGGCGTCAACGTCGAAGGTATCAACGCGGAAGTCGCAGCGGGTCAGTGGGAGTTCCAGGTATTTGCGAAAGGTGCCAAAAGGGCTGGTGATGAAACCTGGGTAGCACGTTATATCTTGGAGCGTACTGGAGAAAAATACGGATATGCGATTGATTGGCACCCGAAGCCTTTTGGCCAACTTGATTGGAATGGTTCTGGTATGCATGCCAACTTCTCGAATGGCCCCATGCGTGAATCCGGACAGGAAGAGATATTTACGAAGGTTTGTGAGGAGTTTGGTAAAAATATACCTCGACATATCGAAGTATACGGTGCAGACAACGATCAAAGGCTGACAGGAGCGCATGAAACGCAGTCTATAGACCAATTTAGCTATGGTGTATCTGACCGTGGAGCTTCCATACGCATTCCGGTGGGCACTGTCGAGGATGGTTGGAAGGGGCGCCTTGAAGACCGTAGAACCGCTTCAAATGCGGATCCATATAAAGTTGCGGCTGTAATTATTAAGACAACTAAAGAGGCGCTCGGTTAAGCGCCTATAAGGCGACGTCCAAGAAACCCGATACTTCAGGCGTTAGACGCCTTCGGTGTCGGGTTTCCGCGATATGCATAGCTGTCCACGACAGACTCTGTTCTATGGAGGCAAAATGGAAGTAACGATATCGACCAACCCGCATGAGGTTGTCGACGATTCGTTATTTGCGTCCCTGAAGAATCGAGATTACCTCCTGTTATGGTTCGGTATGGTTGGCTCTGCCTTTGCAATGAATATGCAGATGGTGGCGCAAGGTTGGCTTGTATATGAAATGACAGTTTCGGCAATGAATCTAGCGTGGGTCACGCTTTCCTTTACCGTGCCGCAGATTTTGTTTTCTCTATTTGGTGGTGTATTAGCGGATCGCTTGAAGAAGAAACCGTTGATCTTTTGGGCACAGATGCTTAATGGAGCAGCCACTTTAGGAATGGCCTTTATCCTATTGGTGGGCACCGTAACATTTTGGGATTTCATATGGGTTGGGTTTCTAAATGGGACGGTTCTAGCTCTTTCTATGCCGGCGAGGACGGCATTCATCCCGGAGATTGTCGGCGAGCGGTTGATGTTTAATGCAATGGCTTTCAACACGGCCTCTTGGAACTTGTCTCGTATTTTAGGCCCGGCATTAGCGGGACTTCTGATAGCCGTCTTTGCAGGTGGTGATACAACATCAGTAGTCGGTGTCGGAATTGTGTATGTCGTTTTATCACTCATGTATTTCGCCTCTTCTGTTACGGTTTTATTTATTAGTCATGGCGGCCTTCCCCAAGGTAAGACATCAACAAGCGCACTGTTGGACGTTCGAGATGGGTTAAATTATGTAATTCGTTCCCCGCTCGTTGGAGGATTGATCCTTTTATCAATTTTACCGTTCTTGTTTGGTTTAACGATTAACACGCTATTACCTGCTTTTAATAGTGATGTTCTAAATGGTGGTCCCGATGATCTTGGTCTTCTAATGACCTCGATGGGTATTGGCGCGATCCTCGGATCGTTATTGCTGGCTAAGATGGGTAATTTGCGACGAAAAGGAATTTGGCTTTTTGTTACGAGCTTGTTATGGGGCGGGTTTGTAGCTGGGTTTGCCCTAGCTGATGCTATCTTTTGGACTATGCTATTGGTTGGTCTCGTGGGCTTTATCAGCGCTGTAAACATGTCTATGAATAGAAGTATTGTGCAACTTCAGGTTGATCAACAAATGCGAGGCAGAGTCATGAGTATTGATATGATGTCACATGGTTTGATGCCTTTGGGGATTCTTCCGATAAGCTGGATTTCAGAAGTTTATAGTGTTCAAACAGGGTTAGGGGTTAGTGGAATATGTCTAATACTTGGGACTATTTTACTGTGGTATATGTTGGAGCAAGTACGCGGTATTGACCGCGGTTACGAAAGACCAAATTAATTTTTTTGAAACGGCAAATCTATGATGGAGCGGCTTAATGCATCCACTTGATAATCCAGTTTGGCATGCGCTGAGTGGACCTCAAAAAATGTTCGGTTATGCTCTCGAAAAGGCAGCGAGATATCGATCTGATGTATCACCTTTTGCCGCTGTGATGGATGAATCAATACAGGCCTTTACCGAACTGTCAACGCTATATGAACCAGGAGATATAGCCAGTGTCATATCCGGAGCAACTTCCTTTCCGGCCTTCTGGGATCTAGTCGGTACTGTTGAACTTCGTCAATTCGTGTGCGAACACTTGGCAACTGAGCCAGATCGAGAAATGCATTGGGTCGATCTAGGTGCATCGGATGCGGAATCTATGATTGCNNTGGCCAGGTCGACTAACCCTGGNCCGTTCGAAAAATATACCTGTCAATTGGGAGACTATGTAGGCCTTAAAGATGATGGNGAGCTTATTTCAATGGCAGGGGAAAGAATTTGTTTCGATGGCTTTCGAGAAGTGAGTGCTGTTTGTACGGCGCAAGNGTATGGAGGACGAGGATATGCCCAAGCCTTGGTCGCTGAAATTGCAAGGAGGCAATTTGCTCGAAATACGGTCTCCTATTTGCACGTTCGAATTGAAAGCCCAGCCGAAGCGATCGCTGCCCAAGTCTACGAAAAACTTGGTTATAGTGAGAGGACGCGTTTTCCACTGCAGATATTGAGGCGGTTATAAGATGAGTGAAAGAGAAGGCTTGACCGGAATCGAGCAAGGACCTAAAGGAAATCGGACCGACACAAAAACCGGCAAAGGGTCTGTGATATTTCGGTTAATCACATGGGCTCTCGCTGGACTTTGTTTTTATCTGGTGTACGGAAAAATTGAAGTAGCCGCTTTGCAGGAGGGGAAGAATGTTTTGCAGTACCTTCTTGATTTTTTCGCTGATGCGGATTGGGTGATCTGGCTTGGCGTTATGATTCCCTATTCTGTTTTCTTTTTTCTAGTCGATTCCCACGCAACCTGGAGGGTAATACGGTGGTTTAACGCCCCGAAGATTCGATTTCGAGACATCCTACCGATTCGTGCAAGTGCCTACATTCTTTCCTTAGTTAATGAACAAGTTGGTAAAGGTGCTATGTCCCTGTACTTGTTACGAAAACATCAAGTACCTGGATGGGAGGCGTTGTCGGGAATGATCTTTTTAGGGATTAACGAAATCTATCAATTACTTTTATTTTCAAGCGTAGGGGTTCTTATTGGATATAAGGTTGTGCAAGAAGCCTCGGTATACCTTCCGCTCGACGTAATCCTACCTTCAGTGTTCATTGGGGCCGCTTTATATCTACCCGTTCATATTGCTTTTTTTCGGGGACGAATATTTTCCGGTAATGCTTTGCCAACGAAATCAATCTTTCACGCATTGCGTCTAGCCAAGCCACGTCATTATGCATTGGTGATTGCTTTTAAGGCGCCTAATCTCATAGGAGCGGTAGTTGTATACACGATTGCCTTAGCGCTGTTTCAAGTTGAAGTATCACTTGGTCAAATGTTGGCATTTCTACCTGTTATTTTTTTAGCGGCGGCCTTGCCCTTGCCATTTCATGCGGGAGCACTTTTGCTGTGGACCGTGCTGTTTCCAGATTATCCAGAAGTGGGGGCTTTTAGTTTGGTCATGCATACATTTTTCGTGATTTTCAATGCATTAATTGGCGTTCTTTTTCTACCCAAAGCCAATAAGGAACTATTCGGGTAGGTAGTGGCCGTATGCGTTTGACATGGTTTTTCATAATGATCTAACTATTTTTTCCTGATGCGAGACGATTGAGCATCGAAATAATGGTTGTGGCGATCAATAACCAAGACAACACCTGTAAAGAAATCGGTGGGAAAAGAGACCAAGATAGCGTGGTCTGGACTAGGGGAATGCCAACGAGCACGAAATACGCAATCCCGTTGTATCTGCCCAATTGACTCGACCGCAAGGGCTTTTCCTTTTTAAGAGCGTTGGAATCGAATAGATATTGTAGGAAAGCGATTATCACTAGGGGCGGTAATGCCCAGCTGATGAACCCCTTATATGCCAGAGCTGTCAGGCAAAGCGTGACATATATAGCGTCGGCTCCGTGATCCAATTTTCCTCCAAGTGGTGAGGCGTTACCGGATTTGCGAGCGATCGGTCCATCGATGGCATCGGTAATTACAGCGAAACAAAACAAGGCCAATCCGAGGGCATATGAGCCGTCTATTATTACTAGAAAAGTAAATGGGGCTATTACCAAACGCGACAGAGATAACCCATTTGCCCAAGTTCGCCATACCACGATTAAAAGCACCTAAAAGTTTTAAGCCCGAGCCTACTTATCGTACGCTATGTCGCCTTTGTGTTCTCCGGAGTTTTCTAGATCATGCGCGTATTAATTACCGGCGCGAATGGCCATATTGGTCGTCGCTTAATCGAACATCTTAGTAAAGAGAGCAGCGTGTGCGCTATTGTGCGCTCGGATAGAGCTGCTGCAGCTTTAGCGGCGTCCAAAGCTGAAGAAGTGCGCGTCTTAGACTACTCGGATACTGAAGCTATCACCCGAGCGATGTCGAGTTGTACTCATGCGGTGCATCTGGTTGGTATTATCAAGGAATCTCGTGAGACAGACTTTGAGACAGCTCATGTCTCCACTACTCGGGCATTTGTAAAAGCCGCGGAAACGTGCAAGCTAAGGCAGATTATCTATTTGAGTATTCTAGGCGCCCATGAAAACGCTGTGAACCGATGTCACGCAACCAAAGCAGAGGCAGAAAAATTACTCATGGAAAGTACAATTCCTTCAACAATTTTTCGAGTGCCGATGGTTTTAGGTGAGGGTGACTATGCAAGCGCCTCTCTATCTCGAATGGCACGAAAAAAACTATCCATTACGTTTAGGGCAGCAAGTCTTGAGCAACCGATCTATGTGGGGGATGTGGTGAGGGCAGTTAGAGCTGCTTTAAAACTTCCAGAAAGTATGGGTATCTGCGACCTAGCTGGCCCTACTTCGTTGTCTCGTCGCGATCTATATCGGCGCGCTGGATTTAGCGGATGCCTAATTTCATTGCCACTAATAATTGGAACAATCGCTGGATTTTTCTTGGAGAAATTAAGTGGTAATCCACCCTTTACGCGCGAAATGCTCGGCGTGTTGGACCATGATGACGCCGTTGATTCGACGCTAACATATGAAAATCTGGCTCTTACACCGACTGAGCTATCAGCAATGCTAGCGCGTGTTGTTACTAAATAATACTTACTCTAGCGGGTAGGACTAGACATGGTGCGACGAGGATCAAACGCGTCACGGACAGCCTCACCGACAAAAATTAATAGACATAGCATCGTAGCTAGGGTGAAGAATCCTGTTAGCCCAAGCCACGGTGCATGCAGGTTCGCTTTCCCCTGCTGCATTAGTTCGCCCAACGACGGGGATCCTGCGGGCAATCCAAATCCGAGAAAATCGAGAGCTGTCAAAGTAGTTACCGCACCACTTAGTATGAATGGTAAGTAAGTCAAGGTTGCGACCATGGCGTTAGGAAGTACGTGTCGGCGCATGATCACGAAATTAGATACTCCAAGAGATCGGGCTGCTCGCACATAATCAAAATTTCGTGCTCTCAAAAACTCAGCACGGACCACTGAAACCAATGCCATCCAACTAAACATAACTAGGATGCCGAGTAACCAATAAACCGTTGGTTCAACAATGCTAGCGAGGATAATAAGGATGAGTAGGATTGGAAGACCGGCCCAGATTTCTACTATCCTCTGTCCGATAAGGTCTACCAGTCCCCCGAAGTATCCTTGTAGAGCGCCTACTGATACCCCGATTACTGATGCTAATGCAGTGAGTGTTAACCCGAAAAGAACGGATAAGCGAAACCCATAAATTAGTCTAGCAAGGGTGTCTTTGGCGCCGTCATCGGTACCCAGCCAGTGACGAGCCGAAGGTGGTGCTGGGGCTGAAGCGTCTATGTAGAGATCGATAGTACTGTAGTTGTAGGGTATGGGAGGAGAGATACGCCAACCGTTTTGTGACTCGATGAGGTCTAGTACGAAAGGGTCGGTATAATCCGCTTCTATCGGCAATTCTCCGCCTATTTCTCGCTCTGTCACATGCTCGAAAATAGGGAAATAGAGGCGCCCGTCTACTGATAAAACGATAGGTTTATCGTTAGCCAAGAATTCTGCAAAGAGCGATAACCCGAAAAGGAACAGGAATATCCACATCGAATAGTAGCCGCGCCGATTGGCCTTAAAATTCTCTAAGCGGCGTCGTACGAGAGGGGTCATTCGCGTGTCTCAAAATCGATTCGAGGATCGACGAACACATAGGTTAAATCACCGACCAGATGCATTACGAGACCGATCAGAGTGAACATGAAGACAGTGCCAAATAGAATTGGATAATCTCGTTTTACTAAGGCTTCGTAGCTTAATAGGCCCATTCCATCAAGAGAGAAAATCACTTCTATGAGTACCGACCCCGTGTATAGGATGCCCACAAACGCAGCGGGAAATCCTGCGATTACTATCAACATCGCATTTCGGAAAACGTGTCCATAAAGTACACGTTTTTCGGTGAGGCCCTTTGCTCGTGCAGTTAGGACAAACTGTTTACTGATTTCTTCGAGAAATGAGTTTTTCGTGAGCATTGTCAGTGTGGCGAAACCGCTAACCGTTAACGAGGCTATAGGCAGCGCGAGATGCCAGAAATAGTCCTTTACCTGGCCCCACCAACTCAGTTCATCAAAATTTTCGGATACCAGTCCTCGCAGAGGGAAAACATCGAAATAATTACCGCCGGCAAATACCACGATCAAGAGTATCGCTAGAATAAATCCTGGAATAGCGTAACCGATAAAGATCACCGTACTGGTCCATATATCAAATGCCGTGCCGTCTCTAACGGCTTTCGCTACGCCCAATGGAATAGAGATTCCGTATATGATGAGTAGCGACCACAGTCCAAGCGAAATCGAAACGGGCATCCGTTCGACGACTAGCTCAATTACTGGTCGGTCTTGAAAGTAGCTATCTCCAAAGTCGAGTTGCAGATAATTGACTACCATCCCAAAAAAACGTTCGTGTACGGGTTTATCGAAACCGAATTGCTTTTCAAGATCCGCAATTAACTCTGGATCAAGTCCGTAAGTTGCTTGGTTTTGGCCGCTAACCTCCATCTGCTGCGACGACATACCGGCATCACCACCACCCGATATAGCTGACGTAGTGGACATTTGGCCCATGGTCGCCTTTGCGATTATCTGCTCGATGGGTCCACCGGGAGCAAATTGCACGATGACGAAATTAATCAAAATGATCCCGAACAAAGTAGGAAAGATCAGAAGTAATCGTCTAAGTAGATAGCGTCCCATAAAATGTATAAAAGCTACTTTTCATGGGCGCGTTGTTCGAGAAACCACCCGAGAAAAATTGCAGCACACCAACCGAATAGATTGAAGCTGTGCCGTCAAAAATGCTTTTGAACTTCCCCCTATTATGTTGCTACGGATTCTGAGAAATCCTGAATTCTCCCCTGCCGTAGAGTAAAGGTTCGAATTCCCTTCGGGTCAAGCATTGAATGCGATTGTTTTTCATCATTTGGTGTAAAAACACCGCTTTATCAATAAATCATCGTGCTCTTCTTCTCCCTGGGATCCGCCCAATGCTCTTTATATCCTCACAATTAGTGCCTGCGACTGATACGATCAGGCATTTTTGGACTCGAGGACTGGGGGAATTATGGCTGTCGATTCAGACTTATTTGATTTAACGGGACAGGTCGCATTGTTGACTGGTGCATCTAAGGGTATGGGCTATTCTATGGCAGAAGCTTTGGCAGAACACGGAGCTAAGGTGGTCGTTTCCAGTCGCAAGCTGGACCAATGCGAAGCGGCGTGCACGGAGATCAACAATAAAAGTGGCGAAGGTAGCGCTATAGCGATCGCGTGCAATATTGGTTACAAGGATCAGTTACAAGCGCTCGTGGATGAAACCCACGATAGACTAGGTCCCATCGATACTCTTATAGCCAATGCTGGAGTCAATCCCTTCTACGGGCCCATGTCGGAAATACCCGATGATGCCTATGACAAGATTATGAACTCGAATGTGCGTTCGAATCACTGGTTATGTCAGATGGTAGCCCCTGATATGGTAGAGAAGGGATCCGGTTCCATGGCGATTACAGCCAGCACGGGGGCTTTTTCCGGATCATTAGCCCTTGGGACCTATGCGATATCAAAACTAGCGGATATTGCTTTAGTACGTAATCTAGCTTTGGAGTACGGACCGAGCGGGGTCCGTGTTAACGCGATTTGTCCTGGATTAATTAAGACGGATTTTGCTAAAGCCCTGTGGGACAACCCGGAGGCGAAGAAGAATGCGGAGACCAGCACTCCACTGCGTCGATTGGGCGAGTCGGATGATTTTAAAGGACTTGCTGTCTTTCTTGCTTCTAATGCAAGTTCGTACATGACGGGACAGGCTTTGACGGTATGCGGTGGCACAAACATGTGGCGCTAGCCGTACTTTTTGATTTGAACTCTGTCACGTGAAAGCGGACGGCTTCGTACTTCAGGCGTCGTACCGCATTCTCGGAGGGAAGCCCGTTGTGCATATATACGTCCGTCTTAGTGACGGCCGTAGTTTTCTTGTCCGTGATTTCCAACAGGAACCTTTTTTTTACATCCGCTCGTCGGATGTACAGAAAGCGAAAGAGCTAGGTGCTAAAAAAATTCGGGGTGGCAACAAAATCAATTTTGAGAATGAGGCTGTCTCGGCCGTTAGCGTAACTCTTCCATCGGATGCACCTCCCCTTCGGGAGCGTTTGCATCAAAGTGGCATCCAAACTTTCGAAGCGGATGTTCGATTTGCTACTCGATACCTGATCGATCGGGACATTCGAGCTTCTTGTTCTATAGAAGGCAAGCTGGTCGAAAGCCCAGGGGGAACCGAATGTGTATTTGACGATCCCGTTCTCCAACCGAAGTTGGTTCGCTACCGTCCGAAGGTTCTATCTTTTGATATTGAGACAGACCCCGAAGGGAATTCTCTTTTAGCCATATCTATTTTCCTCAAACATAAAACTTTGTTGGTGGACGAAGTCGTTGTTGTTGACGCTCAGGAACGAGATGTTCGGGAAAAGGCCATAACGGTTAGCCGTGAAGCGGATGCGATTTTGTGGTTTGTAAATCGCGTAAGTGAGATTGACCCAGACATTCTTACTGGCTGGAACATGGTCGATTTTGATCTCCAGGTCTTACAAAAAATTTCGCGTAGACATGGGATTCAGCTCAACCTTGGCCGTGATAAACGTGGTTTGCGGATTAGACCAGCGGAAGGATATTTTGGATCGGGCCAAGCCACTATCGCGGGCCGCTTAGTACTAGATGGTATTGACTTGGTTCGAGGCGCTTTTCTTCGTTTTGATGACTACACGTTAGACACTGTTGCAAGAAGTGTTTTGGGTGAGGGAAAGGTTTTGGACGGTGACGTTAGGAACCGAGCTCTAGAGATCATGAACAACTATGAGAACAATCTACCGGCATTTTGCGAATATGCACGTGCTGACGCGCGCCTAGTTATTGAGATTCTTGACAACTTAAAGCTGATCGATCTCGCGATAGAGAGGAGCCGATTGACGGGAATGTCCTTAGACCGGGTGGCAGCAAGCATTGCATCTTTTGATTTTGTTTATTTGGCAGGACTTCAAGAGCGCAACATTGTCGCCCCATCCGTTCAATCTAGTGACGCAAACGTTTCTTCGGCGCAAGCTGGGGGTCACGTTTTGCAGCCATCTATCGGTATGCATGAGAACGTATGGATATTTGACTATAAAAGCNTGTANCCGAGCCTAATGNGCACCTTCAATATNGACCCTCTCAGTTTTATTTTAGAACCANGTATTAAACGTACCAACATNGCCAACGATAGGACCTACANAGGTGATTCATTGGCTCCGATTGAGGTGNTAGATGGNGTGCGGTTTTCCAGAGAACCGGCNATGTTGCCAGAAATTTTACGNGTTTTGTTTGAGAAACGTCATGCGGCTAAACAGAGCAATGACCAAGTAACGTCNCAAGCCATCAAAATATTGATGAATTCTTTTTATGGGGTTTTGGGAACACCAGCCTGTCGATTCCATAATCCAAAAATAGCGAACGCCATCACCAGTCTTGGTCGCCATTTTCTTNTATGGTCGAAATCATGGTTCGAACACGCTGGTTATGACGTGATTTACGGTGACACCGACAGCGTTTTTGTTAGATCCGGGCTACGTGATGCCCGCGAAGCTCAAAGCTTAGGCGCGTCGATTGCGCACGATGTAAACGAACAACTTAATCAGTACGTGGCTAAAGAATGGGATGTACAAAGTCACCTAGAGCTGGAGCTTGAGAAGTTATATACCAAGCTCTTTATGCCGGCAGCTAGGCGAAGCTCCGTTGGGGCCCGCAAGCGTTATGCTGGGTTAATAGATGGGAGTGACGGGATCGAGTTTGTTGGAATGGAGGCTGTTCGTCGTGATTGGACGGAGCTTGCTAAAGATGTTCAAAGAGGGCTTTTTAGTCGCTTGTTTGCGGGTAATCCAGTTGAAGATTTTTTGATCGATTATGTTCGCGAAGTTCGTCAAGGGGACCATGATGACATGCTTGTGTATCGGAAAGGAGTTCGCAAGGATCTCGATTCCTATAAACGTACCACTCCTCCGCATGTAGTAGCAGCTCGTAAATCGAGTGANTCGGNACGTGTGATTGCATACGTAATTACCGTNGCAGGACCAGAGCCTTTATCGGATTTGCGGAATCCGCCGGATCGCGAACATTACGTACAGGCGCAAATTCGAGCGGTATCTGAACCGGTTTTAGGGGCGTTGGGTCTGAATTTTGATCAGGTAATCGGAGACGATAAGCAATTGGGACTCTTTTAAATCATGAAAGTGAAAACAAGAGCGAAGGCAAATGTTGACTGCGTTTTTGGTTATGCTTTTTCCATTAAAGTAAGAGGCATAATTAAGTTGGAGGATTTTTGATGGATTTGGAAAAACGTTTAATTGGACGTAGCTCTGTTGAAGTAACCACTCTTGGCTTTGGGGGTGCTCCGTTGGGTGCTGTGGGTGATCGACTGTCGTTGTCACAAGCGCAGGAAGTTTTGCAGGCAGGCATTGACGGAGGTATCCGTTATTTCGACACTGCTCCACTATACGGGCACGGACTCTCTGAAAAACGTCTTGGTACTGGTCTTCAAACATTGGATCGGGCCGATTTTGTGTTGTCCAGTAAAGTTGGACGCTTGTTAGTACCGTCGAGTGATGGGGAGCGTTACGAAGGAATGCGGGATAACGAACCGTTTTCAATNCGATACGATTATTCGTACGATGCGGTCCGNCGCTCTCTAGAATCCAGCTTAGAGCGGTTAGGCTTGGATCGAGTGGATATATTGCTTTGTCACGACATAGATGTATGGACACATGGTGATGATCAAAGCACTGTTTTTCGTGAGGCCATTAATGGAGCAATCCCCGCGATGCAGGCTTTGCGCGAAGAGGGTATTGTTCGTGCGATAGGGCTTGGCGTCAACGAGTCGGCTGTGTGTGTGGATGTGATGCAGGCGTGCGATGTGGATTGTTTTCTTTTGGCTGGGCGCTTTACATTGCTTGAGCAAGAGCCTTTGGATGAATTACTTCCTCAGTGCACAAAAAATAATGTCTCAATAATCATCGGTGGACCTTATAACTCTGGCCTCTTAGCAAACGCGGATCGCCAACGGGCAACTTACGATTACAAACCTGTTTCTGATTCACTGTGGGATAAAGCGGTATCCATACGCAGTGTATGCGAATCTTATAACGTCGATATCAGAGCTGCGGCACTTCAGTATCCGCTACGACACCCTGCCGTCGCAGCGGTCATACCGGGAATGTGGAAGGTTGATGAAGTCTCAAAAAATATAGAGTTATTCCATACCGAAATACCCTCAGAACTATGGCGCGAGCTTGCTGCGAAAGGTCTCTCTCGCCCATTGGATGATTAGAAGTTGATTAACCGGCGAATTGCACGAATTTGGGACCTCCCTCTGAGGTTATGGCATTGGTCTTTAGCGCTTGCGGTTTCGATATCTTTGTATACGGGATTATCCGGTGATATTGGGTTGATGCGCTTGCATCAACTTGTTGGGATAGCCGTAGTAGGGTTATTGTTTTTTCGTTTGTGTTGGTTTATTTGGGGCGGGGTTTATGCGCGATTTAGGCATTACCGGACCAGNCCGCGGCAAGTGCTCGGCTACTTTCAGGGATCATACGAATTAAGTACCCACACTCCACCAGGCGTTGTGCTGGTTATAGTGCTGCTAGCTGCCCTGTTGGTGCAGTCCATAACAGGATTGGCTACAACCGATTTAATTTTCAACGAAGGGCCATTAACGCGATATGTTTCGGAGGAAGTAGCTCAATTAGCGACTGCTGCCCATCATCGCGTATTTTGGGTTGTTGTAGGGTGCATAAGCGTTCATTTATGTGCTCATGTTATATACTTAGTGCAGAAAAACCCCTTGCCTTTGACTATGTTCAAAGGCACGAAGTTTGTGGCTGTATCCGATACGCCTAACTATTGGATTCGAGCCATACTTACCGTATCCGCGGGAGGCGTCGTCACGCTTGTCCTGCTGAACGTCTGATATTACTCCGCTCTATAGTCGTCGTGACATCCTTTGCACGATTGGCCTAGTTTCATTAGGCCCCCACCGATGNCCGCAGTGTCACCTGAACTGGCAGCTGAACTAAAATCCGCAGCAGCCATGCTGAAGGCATCAATTTTTGATTGAAAATCTTCAGAGTTTTCCCAAATAGCTGGAAGGGCGTCTCCCCCCTCTGAACCCGCGGGAAACAATGTAGAGCTAATGTTAGCGAGATCGGCAATGGCATCCGCGTGTAATTCAAGATGACTTACGTGTGGTACTTCTTGACGGATAATCTTTACGATGGCTTGCATGTGTCCTCCAACTGCCGCCATGGAAAACTTTCGATATTCCGCATCAGCTTCCGAGGCGAGTGTGGAAGTGGCAAATAATCCCAAAAAAGCTGCTATCAAAAACCTCATATGCTCCCCCTTGTTGCATAAGTGACCCATTAAGCCATGTTCTGCAAGTTGGCGCACTATTTGCCAATCCTATTTTCGTTGGCTNTAGGTTCTATAAATGTTGCGTGAGGCCACCGTCGACAGGGTAGATCTGACCGGTGACGAAGCCTGCTGCACTTCCTGACAACCAGACGGCAAGAGGGCCGATTTCCTTTGCCTGTCCCTCTCGCTTAAGGATGGTGAAGCGNATTGCTCGGTTTGCTTCTGGATCAGTTTTGTCAATGCGATCGGCCATCCACTCCATCCACCCGAGGCTAATTCCATTGATTGAAATTCCCATAGGTGCAAATTCTTGCGCCGATGCGCGAATGAGATTATGTATTGCTCCGTGAGAAGCCGCGTAGGCCGAACAATTTGGTAAGCCCCGCTCCCCTAGAACATGTGTGACAATCACCATTCGCGAGTCGGGACCCATCAACTGCGAAGCTTTTCGAATAGCTTGGAAAGGAATGATGAAGTTGTCATTTAACAATTGGTTCAAATCTTCATCGGATACATTCTGGATGGGTTTTGCTTCGAATGTGTCAGTAGCGACCGCGAAAATATCAATCGGTCCTGTGATCGAACTGACACTCTCAATCTTAAAAACAGAGGCTCCGGCCTCTTCATACGCTTCTGCCATTACCGTGGCTGGTGGTGTTGACCCTAGGACTACTGCACGCTTTCCGCTTAAGTCAAAGTGTTTCATTGGCTGCCCTCCGTGTTAGGTACGAAGCCGGATGGTCCTATTCCCCCAGCCAATCCTCCCCCATCAATGACAAACTGTTGTCCGGTTACATAACTTGAGGCATCGGAACTGAGATAAACCGCTAGGGGTCCTAATTCCCACCATTCACCGATTCGGCGGACGGGAATATTTTGTCCTCGACGTTCGCGTAAGGCCCTTTCGCGCTCGTCTGCAGCCGGCTGCTGAGCTACGAACCCTGGAATGATTACGTTGACGCGTATGTTGTGCGGACCAAGCATGGTTGCCATACTTTTTGTCAAACTTATCTGTCCTCCTTTGGCTGTTGGGTAGGCGAACGACTTATTTCCCCTCAAAGCAGTTCCGGATGAAGTGTTTACGATTACTCCTCCGTCGCCTTGTTCTACCATGTATTTAGCTGCAGCTCGTCCGCAGTAGAAATTACTTTTTAGATTCGTAGCAATAACTGTTTCAAATGCTTCATCCGGGTATTCCCAAAAGTCCCAGTTGCCGCTGACACCGCCGCCGCCGGCATTAGCGATCATAATGTCGATTCTGCCGAAAGACTCCACGCAAAGGTCTACCATAGCATTGACATCTNCCGAGTCGGTGACATCAGTGACGGATGGGATTGCTGTACCTCCCGAATCCTTAATTATCTCCATGGTTTCNTTGATTTGCGATTCGGTTCTTGCCGCTATAACGACTTTGGCTCCAGCTTCAGCTAGCGCAACCGCCATAGCCCTCCCTAATCCTCTACCACTACCAGTTACCACTGCGCATTTTCCATCCAAACGAAATGTTTCAAGCATTAATAGTTGCCGTATTTTTAGTTCGCTTAGTGTAAAACAGTTTGATGACGCAAGAGACATTAGAAAAATCGGTTTTGACTAGAGGCAGCTTTACTGAAGGTTCGCTAGTCATACATGTTCGTCGTTTGTCTGGCTATATGATCCTTGGGTTTCTGGCCATGACTGTCGCGCAACTCATTGAGGCGGTGTATCTCGGGGTTTTTGGGAAAGAAGAGCTGGCCGCTGTAGCGTTCACCTTTCCAGTTGTTATGGCTTTATCGGCGATGACTCGAGGCTTGGGAATTGGTGCTGGTGCTGTTCTGGCTCGAGCGATGGGTCGAGGCGATCGGGAAGCGGCCGGACGCTTGGCCACCCATGGTCTTTTGCTTGTTTTNATCTTCACTATTACTGCTTCGGTATCCATTTTTTTGTGGGCAGAAGAAATATTTACTCTTCTTGGCGCAAAGGATGTTGTGCTCTCCCGAGTGATTGAGTATGTGCATGTTTGGTGCATTGGTTTCCCTGCGTTTGGTGTAGCCATGGTCGGATCTTTGATGATGCGTTCGTTTGGTGATCCGGCTTATCCAGGTGTGGTGATGACTGTTGGCTCAGTGCTGCAAGTGTTGATAGGTCCAGTATTTATTTTTGGTTTTATGGGCTTTGATGAATTAGGAATAGCTGGGGCAGCATGGGCCTTCGTACTTGCTAGAACTACATCGTTAGGAATGACGATGTATTGGTTCGCGTACAAGGAACGTATTTTTCGCTTGCAACCAGCGCGCTTTTTAGGATCGTGTAAATCGATTTTACATGTGGGAATTCCAGCNACAGCAACGAACTTAATTGGACCTATAGGGGCGGCAATTACCACCAGACTTCTGTCGGAATTTGGTACTACAGTGATTGCAGGATTTGGTGTTGCTTCTCGTATTGAAGCGGTAGTTTCTATGGTGGTGATCGGTATTTCGGCGAGTACTGGCCCATTGGTTGGACAGAATTGGGGTGCCGGATTATACGAGAGGGTTGAAGAGGCAATTCGTATTTGTATTCGCTATTGCATGATCTGGAGTCTAGCGGCTGCGATCATTATGTGGGTGGGTGCGGAATTCTTCATCACTTTGGTGAACGATGATCCCTCATTGCGNGAGACGGCTGTCTGGTTTCTATACATCGTGCCCGTCACTATTGGGTTTATGGGAATGGCAAGTGTAGCCACGAGCACCTTCAATGCGCTGTCTCGCCCGATACCACCACTTGTGCTCTCAGTTAGTCAACTTGTTATTCTTTATGTGCCCGCTGCAATGGTGGGGCTCTATTATTGGGGCTACATCGGACTTTTTTTCGCTNTGGGATTTGCTAATGTCTCATCAGGAATTCTAGGATGGTTATGGAGTAGACGGATGCTCAACAGAGCGAAGCTAGAAACGAGATGAAAGTAGGTTATTTGATTCCNACGCGAGAAGCGGTCATGGAAGGACGGCCAGAAGTGACACCGTTGCTGGGTTTGGCCTGCCAGGCNGAGACGCTCAACTACGATTCCGTTTGGGTTGGTGATTCGCTGCTCGCAAGACCTCGGCACGATCCCCTAACGCTTCTGAGCGCTATTGCCGCACAGACTCAAAGAGTGCGCTTAGGGACCGCAGTGCTATTGCCAGCCTATAGAAACCCAGTGTTATTGGCCCAACAAGTAGCAACTTTAGATCAAATATCCCAGGGTAGGCTCATCTTAGGCGTAGGTATAGCTGGAGATCGGCCGAACATACGAGCAGAATTTACATCTGCAGGCGTTCCTTTTAAAGGCCGAGTCGGAAGGATGCAGGAAGGACTTCAGTTGTGTCGAAAGTTATGGGCCGGTGAAGCGGTTGATTGGACCGGACGCTGGTCACTCGAGCAGGCGGTGCTCGGCCCGAAACCCTTTAGATTGGGAGGGCCGCCTATTTGGGGGGCGGGCTCCCATCCAAATGCTCTACGGCGNGCCGGAGAGACTATGGAGGGTTGGCTACCTATATGGCCGGCGGAACCTTCGGGGTGGCGGACTCAATACGATGCTGTGTTGAATCATGCCGCTGTGTCAGGGAAAACACCGACAACCGGAGCCATTTATTTGACAACATTCATCCACGAAGATGAAAAGATCGCAACTGCAGCCATAGATCAATTTCTCGAGTCGTATTATGACGTTCCCGGACCAGTTATGAGAAAATCTCAAGCCTGTCGCGGTGGCTCGTTGGAACGCATNGAAGATTGGCTTCAGGAATATCGCGAGGCGGGAGTNGAACATGTTGTTTTGCGNTTTGCGGGTGACCACGAACGGCACATCGAACAAGTCTCGAGCCTTATAAAAAATCTAGTCTAAAAACCGTTTTCGACTATATAGTNTCGAATAAAAAGCCCTCGATACGACAACGTGAGTCGGGGTACTACGTTCCGGTATATGTCGGTTTTCGTTTTTCTATAAACGCGGCTATAGATTCCTTGTGATCACTTTCGGCACGATTGCCGTATGCGAGACTTGTTAGTTCNTATCGAACTGCATCGTCAATTTCGGATTCTTGATTGTGTTGGAGTACGCGTTTGGACGTGCGAAGGGCGAGAGGTGGCCACTGCGTCATTTGTGCTGCTAGATCGTGCGCGACCGACAAAAGCTGCTCGTGTGCGACTAAACGGTCGAGCAGCCCCAGTCGGTAAGCTTCATCAGACTCTACGGTGCGACTGGTAAAAATCAAATCGGCTGCGCGGGAATATCCGATAATGCGGGGAAGAAAAAAACTCATACCCGAATCCGGCGAAAGATTCCTTTCGATGAAAACTGTTTTAAAACGCGTTTTATCCGAACCCACCCGGACGTCGCAGGCGAGAGCAAGACTCATGCCAGCCCCTGCAGCGACACCGTTTATTGCGCCTATGACCGGTTTGTTTAAGTTGAACATGGCCAACGCCTGGTGACCGACCCATCCGAGATCATCAAGATCCTCGTTTTGTGTTCTTTCGGCTGCCTCCCGGTTACCAGTTAAATCTGCGCCGGAGCAAAATCCTCGACCAGCACCGGTGACAACTACAGCCCTAATTTGATCATCATTTTTCATTTCGTCGATGGCCGCATGCATTTCATTTCGTAGCTGGCTAGATAGCGCGTTTAATTTTTCGGGCTGATTGAGTGTCAAGGTGGCGACATGTCCGGATTTGTCGAGAATGATTTGGTTCGACATAACTGCCTCGTTAAATGTATAAATTAATGAGCATATATTAGCGTGATCCTAGGAATGCGCGAGCACAATCCTTAAGCTGCCCTGCAATACATTTAGGATTGTCGATTATGGCTATTGATTTTACGTTTCCTCAAGAAGTGGATGATGCGCGGCTTCTCGTTCGCAAATTCATGCAGGAATCCGTACGACCCAGGATGGATGCNTTACGGGAAGAAAAAGCGTCNGGTGNTGAGTGGCGAACCACCATTTATGAATTAAGAGAGCAAGCCAAAGGTCAAGGTTTATGGGCACCACACATGCCTGAGGATTGGGGTGGCATGGGTATGGGGATTACCGCTGTGGCTGCTATGTCTGCGGAAGCCGTTAAGTATCCCTANGGGCCTTATTTGATCAATTGCCAAGCCCCAGACGAAGGGAATATGCATACTCTTCTTCANTTTGGAACCGACGAGCAAAAAGAGAAGTGGCTGCGCCCTCTCTGCGAAGGTACAGCACGTTCGTGCTTTTCGATGACGGAACCGGAAGTTGCCGGGTCTGATCCAACCCAAATTCAAACTAGCGCAGTTTTGGATGGAGATGAATGGGTCATCAATGGACATAAATGGTTTACTTCAGGGGCGCACGGTGCAGACTTNGCTATCGTNATTGCACGCACTGACCCAGATGCTGAGATAGCGCAAGCACGCAATAGCGCCTTTATNGTGCCGACGAATACGCCGGGTTTTNAAATCGTACGAGATGTTGAAACAATGGGAGGAGGGGGAGGTCATCCCGAGCTGCTCTACACAAACGTTCGCGTACCGAAAGACAATATGTTAGGAGAGCAAGGTGGTGGNCATAAGTTAGGTCAGGTTCGCCTTGGGCCAGCTCGACTNGCGCACTGTATGCGATGGATCGGACAGATCGAACAAGCNTTGGAAATGTTGGTCGATCGGTCGCAAAAAAGGTACGCACACGGCTCTCTTCTCTCTGAAAAGCAAGGGATTCAATGGATGATTTCGGAGAGTGCACTTGAATTATACGCGTCGAAACTAATGGTTTTGCATGCTGCGTATAAGATAGAAAATGAAATGGACTTTCGGTCGGAGGTTTCTATGGCAAAGCATCATGTTGCTAATACGCTTTGGAAGACTGTNGATCGTGCGGTGCAAGTGCACGGAGCCTTGGGATATTCGAATGATTCCCCTTTAGCCAATATGTTGATTAATGCCCGCTGGGCAAGAATCGCGGATGGTTCCGATGAGGTACATCTAATGCGTATTGCCGACATGGTTATTCGTGCGTATAACGAGACCGGATCCGTCAATCATGCGGTTGGGGATTTACCGGTATAGTCAGTTGAAGGAATGAAAAAGAGTGATAGATACAGAAAATAAAGGTGGGGTTCGGATTTGTACCCTAAACCGCCCGGAAGCACTAAATGCGTTTAATAACGAGCAATTCGATTTAGTGGCGGAGGCATTTCTAGATGCCGAGAAAGATCCTAGCGTTCGTGTCCTTGTTTTAACAGGTGCCGGGCGCGCTTTTAGTGCTGGAGCAGACTTATCCGATGGTGGACGAGATGCCCAGGTTAAATACGGCTTCGGAGGAATGGCCCACATCATTGCTGAATTTTCTAAGCCATTTGTGGTGGCTGTGAACGGTCTGGGCGTCGGTGTCGGTGCCACGATTTGTGGCTTAGCAGACTTCGCCTTTATGTCAGAAAGTGCGCGTCTTCGTTGTCCTTTTTCTACATTGGGTCTAGTGGCTGAGGCGGGTAGTACACGTACGTTCCCTGCACTAATGGGTCGTCAACAAGCAGCGTGGATGTTGATGAGCTCTGAATGGATGAGTTCTAGTCAATGCAAAGATATGGGTCTTATCTTGGAGGTNTTTCCAGACNAGCANTTTATGGAGAAAGTTANCGAGAAAGCGACCCACCTAGCATCCATGCCGCCCGATTCTCTAGCCGCAGCAAAGNGACTAATTAATGGTCCAGAGATTGANCATATNAAGGCTGTCATCGACTCTGAAAATGCGGAACTTGAAAAGTTACGGGGTGGTCCAGCAAACCTCGAGGCTGTTACGGCATTTCGAGAAAAACGCGACCCTGATTTTTCAAGTCTATAAAGAGAAATGATAAGTGGAGCCCAAATTAGAGCCGGGCGTGCGATGCTCGGCTTATCTCAGGAAGCACTAGCCGCGCAAGCCGGTGTTTCCTTGCCGACCGTCAAGCGCATCGAGTCCTTTGGGGATAATTGGACAGGGACCGTCAGGATAAATGCCAAGATACGAGGGTTGATGGAGGGTCTTGGTATGGAATTTATTGATGAGAATGATGGTCTAGGCCGTGGTATTCGGTTTTCTGTGATTCGGAAATATCGAGAGGATCCAGAACTAAGGAATGTCTCAAAGAGCGTCTAGTGTCTACCTGTTCAAAGTGAGTTAACGGTTTTTGTTACGCACCAGATTTCTTCTGTTGGCCAAGATTGACCCCACTCAGAATTTGCCCATTGGTATCTAGAAACGCTGCCAGATGGTGCGCCGAGTTCAATGAGACGTTTTATCTCAAACCCATTGGACACTAACAATTCAATCCATTTTCCATGAGGGAGATGGAATTCTACGCTCTCTTCATCGGGCCACTGTGTCTTATATAGGGAAAGATAGGGTCGTTGTAGAGATTTTGTAAGGCCTTCGGTTTCGTCGTCTGCCATACAGGTAATTGAAAGACTGTGATTAGTCATAAAGTGTAGGGAAGCTCCCAACTTTAACACCCGCGATGCTTCGGGAATCCATTCGTAAGGGTCTGCCCACAGTGCTGCTCCGTACTCGGAAATGGCAAAATCGAATGTCTCATCAGCGAATGGTAGGGTTTCGCCAAAACCCTCTACAAAGTGTACGTTGAGGTCCTGTTCTTTGTTTAATCTGACTGCTGTAGAGAGCTGGTTAGGAGTCGGATCGACGCCGACAACGAAAGCGCCACGACGAGCCATCCACGCAGATACATAGCCAGCACCGCATCCTATTTCTAGGCAATTTTTTCCATTAAGATCTGCGGGNAGAACTGTTAGTTCATCGTCAGAAATACCCCATATACCCCATTTAGGATTAGGGTCGNGCCAGCCTTTCTCACCTGGCTTTACGTACCAGTCAGCCCTTGTTTGCCAGTAATCACGATTCGTTATTTGATGTTTCTTTAGAGTCATTCAGTGTGATTGCTATTAAAGGGTTTATCTCCAGTGACCGTTACCCTGAGCCCGCTGCGTGTTTCGGGGAAATAATCCCAAACTGCCATATGCTGGACGCAGCGGTTATCCCATATCGCAATGGATTGNTCTTCCCACTGGAAACGGCATTGGAAATTAGGGTTTTTGATATGCTCGAAAAGAAAGTCCAGAAGTTGACGGCTTTCAGTACTAGTCAATCCCTCAATACGCTTTGTGAAGCCACCGTTTACAAAGAGGGCTTTCCGCNTAGTTATCGGGTGTGTCCGTACAACNGGATGAATGGCTTGAGGAAAATCCCGTTGTGGCTTGTGATCTCCATACTGACCTGTGTAGTCGGCACTATGAAGGGCTGTTAAATCGTCAAGAAAATTTTGCATGGGGTCCGACAAAGCNTCGAATGCAGCATACATATTCGAAAATAACGTGTCGCCTCCTTGGCTCGGGATGTGGTGAATATGGAGGATGCTTGCCATGGGAGGCTCTTCATCGGCGGAAACGTCCGAATGCCAACCGTTTCCATTGTTGCGGTGCGAATTTTCGTCTGTACGAATCACCATGAGCTCGGGATTATCGTTAGCGTACGGAGCGGCTGGATGTATATGAAGTGGACCAAACATTTTTCCTAACTCAAGGTGTGCCTCTGGTGTGATCGACTGGTCACGAAAAAANATTACTAAGTGGTCCATCCATGCCTGATGGATTTCCTCAAAAACGGTATCGTCGAGTGGTTGCGTCAAATCTACATCCCGGATCGTGGCGCCAATCGTCGGGGTTAACGGCTCCACCGAGATATGCTTATAAGACATGGGATCTCCTATTGGTCACGAATCTCTGCTTAGCGGACATCCTACACCTACTTTCGCACACAGCTAAATTACGTATTGATAAGAAGGCGAGTACCGCATTAAATATTATCCAAGACGCTTTCATCGGTTCTCGGATCCGGAGTAGGATCGGATTAAAAGGAGAAAAACTATGGCTGACGAACAACCCATTCTTACGGAAAGACGTGGGGAGAAAAATGGAATTCTGTGGATCACACTAAATCGCCCNGAGCGTTTAAATGCACTGACATTTCCTTTGTTGCAGGAGTTTCGCGAAATTTTGTTCGAGGCTCGTTTTGATCGGACAATACGATGCATAGTCATTACCGGGTCTGGTCGAGGGTTTTGTGCGGGTATGGATTTTTCTGGGTCTGCTAATCCTNATCCCGATCCGATCCCGCCTGGGCTCACACCGGATCAGCCGGATATAGAAGGGTATCGACTCAACTTTCGGCGTGAGACCGAGACATACATTGCTCTCAGGCGTGTCGAGGTTCCTGTTATTGCCATGGTAAATGGCCCGTGCGTCGGTGCTGGTTTTGACCTGGCGAGTCATTGTGACATGGCGGTCGTATCGAAAGCCGCGCGCTTTCAGGTAGCCTATGTGAAGCGAGGTGTTTACGCGGATCTTGGGGGTTTTTGGTNGTTGCCTCGTACCCTAGGGTGGCGCAAAGCCATGGAAATGATGACGACAGGTCGTTTTATGAGTGCCGAAGAAGCACATGAAGTGGGCTTCTCGAATTATTTGGTTGANCCAGAAGACCTTGAAACCAAAACGATGGAATTAGCTTCTGAGGTGGAATTGGGACCACCAATTGCNCAAAAGCTCGGAAAATTGTTAGCGATTCGTACTATGAATATGGATTTTGATTCGGCGATGCAATGGTCAGAAACCGCCATACCGTTAGTCGGTATGTCTGCGGATGCGAAGGAGGGCGCGACGGCCTTTCGAGAAAAGCGCGAATCGGATTTCAAGGGATTTTAATTTCAGCTGATCTAACAGCCACGCAAAGAGCGGAGATAGCNATGAATTTTTACGATATTAAGATGCNGTCAATCACTGGTGAAGAGTTGAGTTTTGATCAATACAAGGGACAGGTTTGTTTGGCTGTTAATCTGGCTAGTCAGTGANGATTAACCCCTCAGTACGCAGGTCTGCGTGCTCTACACGAAACGCATAAAGCGCANGGATTTACAGTTCTTGGTTTTCCTTGCAACCAATTTGGCGCCCAAGAACCGGGCACGGACGCGGAGATTCATGAGTTTGCTCGAAGTCGCTATGACGTTGAGTTTCCGATGTTCTCGAAAGTGGAAGTCAACGGTGAAGGCGCCTGTCCGCTCTATAACGTGTTGACTGCAGCAATTGCGAATCCCGATGGAAAGCCTGATGTGATGTGGAATTTCACAAAATTTCTTGTTGANCGGGAAGGCTCTGTCGTAGAGCGATTTGAACCTGGGGTGTCCCCGGAACAAATCGCTGAAACACTTCCTAGTTACTTGGATTAAAGCTTATGTCTGCTCTTGAAGGATTACGCATTTTAGATATGACGCAGTACGAGGCAGGAACATCCTGTACACAAGCGCTTGCGTGGATGGGCGCGGACGTCGTAAAGGTTGAGCCACCNGGAACAGGCGACCCTGGCCGAGGCCCTGATGGGAGTGCCGAGTATTTCGTCGTTTGGAATTCTAATAAGCGCAGTATCGCTATAGACCTTCGGAGTGATGAGGGGCGAGATTTGTTACTTAAAATGCTGCCTCAATACGATGTCTTTGTAGAGAACTATGGTCCTGGAGTTGTTGAGAAGCTGAATATTGACTACGACGTTATGAAAGCGATTAAGCCCGATATTATCTACGCTCGTCTCAAAGGATTCGGTACGAGTGGACCCTGGTCGGACTACAAATGCTACGACATGGTCGCTCAGGCTGCTGCTGGGGCCTTTTCGATTACGGGAGAGGCCGAAGGACCACCAATGCGTCCTGGACCCACGATGGGTGATGCCGGGACAGGCGTGCAGCTTGCACTTGCGATCACNGCGGCTTGGGCGCAGAAATTACGNACTGGTAGAGGACAATTGATTGAACTTGCTATGCAAGAAGCGATGACTTATTACCTTCGTACATCGACATCGGGCACGAACTATGGTGAACGGGCAGCATCACGATCCGGAAACGGCCAATTGCCAACCATGTCTTTGTATCAAAGTGCTGGGGGAGGACCAAATGATTACGTGTACGTTATGGCAGTCACGCCACGGATGTGGGAATCACTTTGNGTGGCGATCGATCGAGCTGATCTCCTAACAGACCCTCGCTTTGAAACACCTCAAAGCCGATTTGAAAATCGCAAAGAGCTCAAGTCAGTAATTGAAGAATGGACGAGGAGTCGGGACAAATATGAAGCCATGCGAATTTTGTCGGAAGGCGGAGTGCCCGCCAGCGCAGTTTTGGACACCTCGGATTTATATCAAAACCCACATCTGTTAGAACGTGGTTTTGTTCATGAAGTAGAGCACGCNGAGAAAGGTAAGGTNACCTTGTTAGGATGGCCTGCTCGGATGTCGGAAAGTAANGTGGAGATAAAGGCAGCACCTATTCTTGGACAGCACTCAAGCGAGGTNTTAACCGAAGACTTACACCTTTCGAGCGAAGACCTCGATCGGCTGATCGATCAAGGGATAGTGGGGCAATCGTAGGGCTTGATGCCCTACCCTAAATCAAGCCGGCGGATCGAGCCCACTGATANTTCGCNCCCAGCACGGCGACCGGCTTTTCGGCTGTGTACGGATAGGCGAGGATATTTCGGTCCATGAGATAATCGCAGGCCGCTTCGATTTCGACNTCGCCCACCAGTGAACAAACGACCGGCTTGTCGATGCCTTTCTTTCTGGCTTCATCGACGGCTTCACCTAACAATTCNGCAAATACCATTGGTGGCGTAATAATAGTGTGCCAATAGCCAATAATTAATGAGTGGATTCGTTCATCATTAAGGGATAAATCAATGGTAGCTCGGTAGGTAGTAGGAGGCTCTCCACCCGTGATATCGACGGGATTACCGGCTGCTCCAAAAGGTGGAATAAATTCGCGATACGCCGCATCTAAATCGTCAGGCATGGTCATAAGAGATAGCCCATTATCCACACAGGCATCGGATAAAAGTACGCCAGAGCCTCCTGCGCCAGTGAGAATTAAAACGTTTTCTCCTTTTGGTGTAGGAAGAACCGATAATCCTCGAGCAAATTCTAACATATCGTTTAAACTCTTTGCCCGAATGACACCACTTTGACGCAGAACTGAGTCATAAATTCGGTCGTCCCCTGCCAATGCACCCGTATGGCTATTTGCCGCTTTTGCGCCAAGGCTCGTTCGACCAGCTTTTAAAACGACGACAGGTTTTTTCTTAGAAACTCGAGTAGCGACTTCAGCAAACGCACGGCCGTCTTTTAGATCCTCGACGTGCATGGCTACTACCGATGTATTGGGGTCTTGTTCGAAAAAGGTTAATAGATCGTCTTCGTCAATATCGGATTTGTTACCCAAACCTACTATTGCGGATACACCCATCTTTGCCGAGCGGCTAAAGCCCACTATAGCCATCCCCACTCCTCCGCTTTGGGATGAGAGTGCGACCGCTCCTTTTTCGTTGTAAGGCGTACAAAATGTTGCGCANAGATTTTCGTGGGTGTANTAAAANCCGTAAATGTTTGGACCCATCAGACGTACATTATTTTCNCGTGCGACTTTCACTATCTCGGCCTGTAATTCGTGCTCCCCTATTTCAGCGAATCCAGATGGAATAAGAATGGCTCCCGCTATTCCTTTTTGACCGCACTCCGCGATGGCGCCGGCAACAAACTTGGCGGGAATACAAAATACGGCAATATCAATATCACCGGGAACGTCGACCACAGAAGAGTGGACTTTTTTCCCGAGGATTTCTTCGGCCTTGGGATGTATGGGGTACAGATCACCCGCATAGCCACCGTCTAGAATGTTTTTCATGACCGAATTTCCGATCTTACCATCCTCAGCAGAAGCGCCGATTACGGCGACAGCGGAAGGCCGCATAATTCGATTCATAGCCGTTATGATTTCTTTTTGGGTAGGTCGGTAACGTGGTGCTTGTGTCTCTTCACCAATCAATATTCGGGCATCCACTGCGATGGCGCCTGCATCAGACGCAAAGACTGGATTCAAATCGAGTTCGCTGATTTCTGGAAAATCGGAGACAAGACGGCTAACGGCCTCTATGGTCGAGGCGAGTGCAGCGCGGTCTGCGGCCTGAGCACCTCGAACTCCGTCGAGAATCTCGCTACCGGCAATTTCGTCGAGCATCTTCTCCGATTCGCTGGCGTCCGTCGGAGCTAATCGAAAGGTGACATCGCGAAGTACTTCGACCAGCGTGCCTCCAAGTCCAAAGGCGACGAGTTTGCCAAAGACGGGATCTGTTACGGCACCGACAATAACCTCTTGTCCGTTGCCAACCTGCTGCTGAATTTGGACACCAACAATCGTTGCGTCGGCGTTATAGTTGTTCGCATTATCGATGATCTGGTCATAAGCCTGGGCTGCGGAATCAGAATCGGCTACCCCGATTACTACTCCGCCGGCATCGGTTTTATGCAGTATCTCAGGGGATACGATTTTCATGACGACAGGGAATCCGATTTCACTTGCAATTGAGGCGGCCTCGTCCCGACCGTTTGCGAGACCCTCCTTTGGCATAGCAATATTGTAGGCTTCGGCTACAGCCTTTGATTCCTGTGAGGTTAGAGAGGCCCTTCCCTCTTTTTTCGCACTATCAAGTATTGCGCGCACTGTTTCGTTTGCCATTGCTTTACTCCCCTGAAAAATCCTACCGGCGCGAGAGATTAACGCGTTTCGCGAGCATCGTGTATAGAGATTGTGGCTATTTACGTGCGACGAATTGCACAGTACTACCGAATTAAATGCGAAGACAGTGAGATATCTCTTGAGTCCAACACCCTCACCACGATAGTTTAGGCGGTTCGAATTAATCTCATTAGGGGAGGACTATGGGTACCGTTGATGGCGCAACCCTTATGGCGCGAAGCTTGAAGCAGCAAGGCGTCGATTTTATGTTTGGCATTATTGGATTTCCGGTTCCGGCAATTGCTGCCGCGGCCCAGAAAGTAGGTATAACTTATATCGGGATGCGAAACGAGCAATCCGCCAGCTACGCTGCTCATGCGGCTGGATATATGACTGGGCGACCACAGGCCTGTCTAACGGTTTCTGGGCCAGGAGTAATCCACGCCTTTGCGGGATTAGCCAATGCTCAACAGAATTGTTGGCCGATGATTCTCATTGGAGGCGCATCGCCTATTTATCAAAATGGTATGGGAGCCTTTCAAGAGGAGCGTCAGGTCGAACTGGCGTCACCTTATTGCAAGTATGCCCACGCAATTGAGGCCACAGGCCGGATTCCGTACTACGTAGAGCAAGCGGTACGACATTCAATTTTTGGTCGGCCTGGTGCAGTTTATTTGGACTTTCCCGATGACATNATTCGAGGCGAAGTGGATGAAGCGGATNTCGAAGAAGTAGCTACAGTNCCGGAACCGCCTCGTCCAGGAGCAGACCCTGACGCGGTCGAAGAAGCTCTTTCTGCGTTGGAATCGGCAGAACGTCCACTCGTTATTGTGGGTAAAGGAATGGCGTGGGCTCGGGCGGAAGATGAAGTTCGTGAATTTATTGAACGAACACAGTTGCCGTTCTTAGCATCGCCTATGGGTAAAGGCGTCATGCCCGATGACGATCCGCTCTCTGTGGGGGCAGCGCGAAGTCTTGCGCTCAAGGAAGCAGACGTTGTGTTCTTAATGGGGGCNCGNCTGAACTGGATCATGCACTTTGGTTTACCTCCTCGGTTCAACAAAGANGTACGAGTGGTGCAGCTTGATATAGCNGCTGAGGAAATAGGAACGAATGTAGCAACAGAAGTGGCATTAGTGGGTGATGGTAAGGCGGTGACTAAGCAGCTGAACCGAGCACTAGACAACCGACAGTGGTTCTATCCAGCGGACACTGACTGGCGAAGTGCATTGAAGGAAAAGGCAGACGGCAACGCAGCGACTGTCAAGCCGATGGTAGATGATGACTCGGCACCTGCNGGCTACTACCGCGCGTTCCGAGACATCCAGGAGTGGTTGCCACGAGATGCCATTATCATTGGGGAAGGTGCCAATACAATGGATATTGGCCGTACGCAGATGCTGAACTACAACCCACGT
Source organism: Gammaproteobacteria bacterium (assembly GCA_002708205.1). Classification (GTDB taxonomy): domain Bacteria; phylum Pseudomonadota; class Gammaproteobacteria; order Pseudomonadales; family Azotimanducaceae; genus UBA11889. The sequence continues at coordinate 11,038 of PAMR01000052.1, read as the reverse complement.
TCTCGGCTCGATGCAGGAACCTACGGTACGATGGGCATTGGTTTAGGCTTTGCTGTCGCGGCGGCAGTGACCAATCCAGGAAAAGCAATAGTTTCAGTCCAGGGTGATTCCGCTTTCGGTTTCTCTGGGATGGAGATTGAAACGATGGCNCGTTATAACCTGCCCGTAAAAATGATTGTCTTGAACAACGGTGGGATCGGCGGAGGCATCGGCCCGTTGGAGAAAGGACAAACGGTACCACCAGGTATTCTGACNTACGGAGCTCGCTATGAGAAGTTCGTAGAAGCGCTCGGAGGCAAGGGGTGGTATATCGAGGATCCGAAGGATCTTCGAGCGGCTCTCGACGAAGCCATGGCTTTTGACGGACCGACGTTAATCAATGTGCCGTTAAGTCTGACATCAGCTCGTAAGCCGCAAGAACATGGATGGTTGACGACTTAGAACCGATCGGGTTACCAATCGGGGAAAACCGCGCCTAGGCGCGGTTTTTTTTGTCTCAAGTTTATCAATAGTCCGCATTGACTAATTGGCTAGTCACATTGTCACAAAAATGTCATATTCATTCAGACGTAGTAGTTCAAACATACTAAGGCGTGTGGCCGGGTATTTGCCGATAGCTTAGGGAGAGGGCTAGATGAATAAAGAATTTACGAATTGTTTCGAACGAGTAAGCAAGTTTGCGCTCATTTTTTCAATGATTATTAGTGGTGGGTTTGTTTTTGCAGAACCGTTACCGAGTTCTATGCCGGAGGAACAGGATATCTCGTCTGATCGGTTACAGTTGCTCAAAGAAATGTCGCAAATGTATGTTGATGAAGGGCGTGTGGCGGGCATTGTTAACGTTGTTGTGCGCAATGGTAAAGTCGTGCACTACGAAGCCACTGGTGGCAAGGGAATCGAAGATTCCCGACCCGTTGAGAAAAACGATCTCTTTCGTATTTATTCAATGACAAAGCCAATTACAGCTGTTGCCGCGATGCAGCTATACGAGCAAGGTAAATTTAGGCTCAGTGATCCGGTGCATAAATTTGTACCCGAATTCGAAAATCTCCAGGTTCTGAACGAACAAGGAATTTTGGTCGATGCAGATCGTCCGATGACCATGCAGCAGTTACTGACGCATACGACTGGGCTCTCATACGGCTTCGCTGCCGGTGTGGATATGGTAGATCAGCTGTATTCGGAAGCAGACTTGTGGGCGCTCGAAGATTTGGATGCTTTTGCTGAGGCAATTGCGAAGATACCTTTGAAATTTCACCCAGGTGAACGATGGCATTACTCGGTCGCTGTTGACGTGACAGGACTGGTAGTTCAACGAATTAGCGGCAAATCTTTCGATCAGTACATGCACGATCACATTTTCGAGCCTTTGGGTATGGAAGATACTTTCTTTGCCGTTCCCAGGGAGAAGCGATCCCGATTCTTGCCGAACCATTACTACGATGCTGCGGCTGAAAATCTGATTAGTTTTGAACAGGTTGAGGACGATGGTTTAGTGGGTCAACTTAACAGACGTAAAGTAGCCATGGGCGACTATTATGACGTGTCCTTATTTTCGGGTGGTGGAGGCTTGGTTTCCACCGCAATGGACTATGCTCGATTTGCAGAGATGATGCGAAATGGAGGGTCATTGGATGGGGTCCGTATTTTGAGCCCCAAAACAGTGAACTACATGGCATCGAACCACCTATCTGCCAGTTTGAATGTCGGAGGGATCGGTGAATCTCCCACACAGCAATCTTCTGGGGACACTGGCTTTGGTTTCGGGTTGGGTTTTGGGCTTGTCACCGATACAACGGCCGGCGGAGGTCTGGGTGGTAGTGCGGTAATCGGTTCGGTGGGAGAGTTTAATTGGGGCGGAGCGGCTGGCACCGTGTTCTGGATCGATCCGGTCGAAGAGCTCGTGGTTGTTAGTATGATTCAGTTGATGGGATCGCCTTGGCCACTTCGACATGACCTGAAAGTTGCGGTCTATCAAGCTCTAGATAAAACGTACGAGTAATATTTACCGATTATCTTGGCAGTTCGGGTAAGTCGTATCCGAACTGTCGTATTTTTGATCTGACGTCCGGGCTTTTAAGAAAGGCAGCAAAGCGCTTTGCATCCTCCATATTGCCTTTGTTCAAGATGACTGCATCTTGTCGGATTGGATCGTGCAAGGCTAAAGGGACTTTCCAGAACCAGGTGTTAGTACGATTGGTTCGAGATAAGGCTTGGGCGAGAGAAATAAATCCCAAATCTACATTACCTGTAGCTAATAAGCTGAAGGTATGACCGACATTTTCTCCCATTACGATCTTTTTCTGTAATGGCTGCCAGAGATTTAGTGTCGTTAAAACTTGTCTTGCTGCGTGGCCGTAAGGTGCTAACTCTGGGTTGGGAATTGCGAGGTAGCGGAAGGACTTTTTTAATGAGTCCTCTGTAGTAGGTTCAGGAAAAGACTCGATACTTCCTAATGCGATACGGCCTAGCGCGTACGTGAATTTTGATTCACCGATGCCTTTTTTAACTAGTTCATCGGGCCTCTTTTGGTCGGCCGCAAGAAAAATATCGTAGGGTGCGCCGTGCAAAATTTGGGCATACAAAGTACCCGTGGAGTGGGTAGTAATGACCACTTTTAGGCCAGTTGAGGCTGTAAATTCGGAGCTAATTTGTTGCAGTGTTGAATAGAAATTGGAAGCAACGGCCACGTAGAGTTGGTTTGTATGGCCCACAAACCCGATGAATAAAAGAATGCCGCCAATAACACATTTTATAAACATGCTAGTCATTTAATCCCAGGGTTGGACGATCACCTTGCCGTGCATCTCAGGGGAGGCTAGAGAATCAAAGTACGTGGCGACTTCAGTTAATCCAATTTGATGGGTAATAATTTTTTCGACGTCGAGCGTTCCTTCCGCAATGAGATGGAGCGCTTCCGTAAATTCGGTAGGGGTATATCCAAGTACGTATTGCACTCGTAGTTCTTTATTCACAGCAATGAGTGGTCTGGCGTGATCAGTCTGTAGGCAGACGCCTACTACTACGATGGTAGTCTGGTTACGTGCATTCAAATAGAGCTCATCGAGCATTCCGGGAACTCCAACGCATTCAAAGATCGTGGTTTCCGTAGCGTTATAAAACTCGGGTAGTTCATATGGAGAACCAGACTCCGGGTTGATAGTGATGTCAGCACCTAACCGCTCAGCGAGTTCTCTTCGCTTTGTGGAATATTCGGTTACGATCACGGGGCTAACCCCCTTTGCCTTAAGGTTCGCCAGTACAGCCAGCCCGACTGGACCAGCACCAACCACGATACAGGCTGTGTCGCGTTTCAATTCAGCCTTGTTCACTGCGTGTAGGCCTACCGCCATTGGTTCGGTGAGAGCAGCAAGATGTCCGGGTATATCGCGCGGTACAGTCGTAATGAGATTTTCAGACACGACCATGTATTCCGCGAAACCACCTGGTAACTCAGTGCAATATCCAATAGGCAAAGGGGTTTGGCGATGGACCACGGGGACGGAACACACCAAGGTATCGATAGGCACGGAATGTTGTGTTTCTGGTCCATAGTCGACAACCTGAGCGCAGAATTCGTGCCCCAGAACAATTGGATCGAAGGTAGTGAGCTTGAAGGCTCCGCCCGCCTCTCGGCTGGTTTTAACGAATTCTTCGGTGTGTCGCGCTGCGTGTAAGTCTGAACCGCATATTCCACATGCGATGGATCGAACTAGTATTTCTCCTTTTTGAGGTATTGGATCTTTTATTGTTTCTACTCGGATATCACCGCGTTCCATGAGAGCTGCTTTCATAAAAGTTCCTTAATTGTTCTGCTAACTGCGTTTGCGCCCCAAGACTATACCTTGCAACAGATTNAATAAGTTCTTAGTAGTAGCCTAGTTTCAGNATCATTCTCGTTCCATTAGNGCACGAGTTTGATAAATTNAGTATATGAGTAAATCANATNCTTACAGTATTCACCTAGAGAAGGCGATCGATCGAATTGCTGGCGCTTGCTCGGTGTTAACTCGTGACGACATTACACAATTTATCTTTAACGGCTATGTATTGGTTAAAGGGGCATTTTCACGTGAGTTAGCCGTCGCCATTACAGATCAAGCTTGGAAAGAGCTAGAAGAAGTTCATGGAGTCGATAGAGGGGACTCTCGGACGTGGAACAAACATTTTTTAGGTCCCGATGGTGTTCGAGGTTATGTCCGTACTACTGGTAGCAAAGCGCGTTTTAATCTGAAGGAAGTTGCACCGAGAGCATTTCAAGCCCAGGTAGATNTAGTCGGCGGTGTTGACAAGTTAATGGCTGGGGACGCGCTTGCATGGAGCAACAATGCGATTGGAAATCTTGGTGGTTTCGGAACGACCGAGTGGGAGACACCAAGTCCTAAACAAAGGGGTTGGCACAAAGATGGTTGGCATTTCCGTCATTTCCTTAATTCACCAGAACAAGGCCTCCTGACGGTACCGATACTCACCGATATACTGCCGCAAAGTGGAGGAACTTTTATGGCAGTGGATTCGGTTAATCCGGTTGCTCGATTTTTATCGGAGCACCCGGAGGGGCTCCATCCCGATAGTGTGCAAGGTGCTGGTTACTTAATTCCTGGGTTGNTTGAGCAATGCGAAAGGTACGAAGAATTAACAGGTGAAGCGGGGGATGTGGCGATACTCCATCCATTTATGCTACATCGCGTCTGTGCGAACCCTTCTACCAGGCCCCGTTTCATTCAAAATGTCGCTGTTCAACTGAAGCAACCGATGCAATTTGCTCGTAGCGATGAGAACTATTCGTTAGTCGAGCTCGCCACTTTGAATACTTTGGAATCGGCTCGATTCGAATATCGACAAACAAATCCAATGCTTGCATCGGTGCCCTTCCCCGTTCGAGATGATGAAACTAAAAAAAAGGAGAAGGTTGTGTTGCAGTCGGAAATGCGCACTATGGCCGCAAATGGCGTGGTCACGCCGTCTTGGGGCGTGGACCAAGGATACGAATCTAATCAAAGCTATGCCTAACAGGCTGAAAGATTAATATTTCTTTTGNAATTTATATAGGNAAAACGGGTGGCAGANTATCGAATAGCAGTGATCGCTGGTGATGGAATTGGTACAGAAGTAATACCCGAGGGTATACGGGTCATGGATGCTGTTGCCTCGAAATTTGGGTTTGGGTTGCATTGGACATACTTCGATTGGAGTTGCGAAACATACCATCAGACAGGCTCGATGATGCCGGATGACGGNATTGAACAACTCAAAGATTTTGATTCGATTTATCTTGGTGCAGTGGGTTTCCCAGGNGTCCCAGATCATGTGTCACTTTGGGGACTACTCATACCGATACGTCGGGCATTTGATCAATATGTCAATTTGAGACCTTGTCGGCTAATGCCGGGAGTTGCGACCCCTCTCGCTAACCGGACTGCTGAAGAGGTCGACTTTTGGGTAGTCCGCGAAAATACCGAGGGCGAGTACTCGAGCGTTGGTGGACGCATTTACGAGGGGACCGATCAAGAAACGGTAATTCAAGAATCCATTTTTACCCGGCGTGGAACAGATCGTATTTTGCAATTTGCTTTTGAGCTTGCCAACTCGCGACCTAAAAAACACTTAACGTCGGCTACGAAATCGAATGGAATAATTCATACGATGCCATTTTGGGACNAACGCATGAGCCTAATGGCTGGTAACTACCCAGACGTTGCTACAGACCAATACCATATCGACATTCTNACCGCNCATTTTGTCCGTAATCCGCAATGGTTTGACGTTGTTGTGGGCAGTAATTTATTCGGCGATATTCTTTCGGATTTAGGACCGGCGGTTGCAGGTAGCATTGGAATTGCGCCTTCAGCTAACCTAAATCCTGAAAGGACATTCCCATCGATGTTTGAGCCGGTTCATGGATCAGCACCGGACATAGCTGGCCGTGGGATTTCGAATCCGATTGGTACTATTTGGGCGGGCGCGATGATGTTGGATCATTTAGGCCATAAGGAGGCTAGCGAATCGGTAATTAGAGCTGTGGAAGATTGTTTGGGAAATGGGGGCCCCCGCACGGCTGACCTTGGAGGATTGGCAGATACCAAAACCGTTGGCGAAGCGATAGCCTCAGCTATTTAGCGGTGATCTGGTGGGCGTTCGGTAATAGTACCCTGGCGTCGCAAGGTTTGTATTTCCTTATCGGACATACCTAACAGTTCTTTCAGAACCTCGGTGTTGTGTTCCCCTAGTTTGGGGGCAGCTNTCCAATCTAGACCGCGCTTTTCACCATCAATCGTAAAAGGGAGTCCTGGAAAGGGTCGCTCCTCAACAGTATCCGATCCCAATTCGACGAAAAAATCGCGATCTTTAATTTGAGGATCGTTGAGAAACTCGGGAGTTACCATTAGCGCCCCGGCGGCAATACCTTTGGCTTGTAAGCTATCCATAAGCTCGATTTTGTCGTAATTTGTTGCCCAAGTTTCGATCAGAATGTCGAGATCGTTTCGGTTGGTATGTCGATCTGCCAAGGTGGCAAAGCGACTATCCAAGTGCCAGTTTTGTCGTGCGTATTCTGAAAATTGGACCCACTCATCTTNGTTNTGAATAGCGATAGCTATCCACTCATCGGCCCCTCGACACCGATAAACTCCGTGGGGTGCATAATCAGCATGAGCGTTTCCCATCCGTTGGGGTAACTCGTCTAACTGATCGAGGAGAAAATATTCTCCGAAAAGCACGATAGCGGCCTCGTGGAGAGCGAGNTCTAAGAACCCGCCCTGGCCGGTTTCTTTTCGTCGGTGCAGCGCAGTCATAACGGCNGCAGCGGCAGTGACTCCACCACACGCATCGGGTACTGCCATCGCGGTAACGCGAGGCTCCTCCGGGCTATATCCCATAAATGAAGTTAGTCCACACATTGGTTCCACACTTGGCCCAAAGGCGACGAAGTCTTTGTTGGGACCACTTACACCATACCCTGGCATGGCAACGTAGATTANCTGGGGATTGAGTTGCTTGAGCGTTTGATACCCCAATCCCATGGACGTCATGGCACGCGCACTAAAATTTTCTATGACGACATCGCATTGTTTAACTAGGCCTTCAAGTATTTTGTGACCCTCATCTGTTTTACTGTCTAGGCAAATACCACGTTTATTTCGGTTCAGTTTGTTAGTCACGCCTTGACGGTTCCAATGGTCTTCACCTTCTTCAACGAATCGCGATGCACTTTGGGTCGCTATTCCTCGAGCCCAAGGGGCTTCAACCTTAATGATTTGAGCCCCTAAATCTCCCAAAATCCGTGTCGCGAGAGGGCCAGCCCATACATGAGTAAAGTCGAGTATTCTGATGTCTTTCAGAGGTCCCGTGGCCATCATGCTTCCTCTACTGCATTGGTTATTTGTGGTTGCGGGGGNTGTGTTTCTCCCACATATCGAAACGAAGACCCCGGAATCTTTAATACACGACCGCCGTGTTCCAATGTTTGCCAAAAATTTCGCGCGTTTAAATGGGTATCAGCCATCAATTCCTTGGGAGATGCCAGTATTCCGGTAGGAACCCGACAGATGCGTTGACCAAGTTCCAAAATCTCGGCGCGAGACTTATTTCCTAGACACGCTCGAACAATAACATCTAGATCGTCGGCATTTTCGGCTCGTTTAGCGGGAGTATCAAAACGTGGATCGGTGAGTGTTTCTGGTCGATCCAGCATACGGACAAATGCGGGCCAAAAATCGGGCGTTACGTTGACTGCGAACCAACCATCGGAGCAAGGATACATGGTGATTGGATGTGGCGATCCGAAATTATTTCCATGTCTTTCACGTATTCTCCCACCGTGAGTCCACATCACTGTAGTAAATTGACTAAGAGACAGAGCAACTTCAAGCATACTGACATCAATCTGTCGGGTAGCTTCTGTTTGGCCGAGTAGTGTTGCCAGGATCGCGGTGTAGGCGTACTGGCCGGATTGATAAAATAAATAGCGCCCTGGCATTGTGAGTGGGGCTCTTCCAGGATCGCCCATGAGAAAGGTTTGCCCGCCCATCGCGAGTAAAACATTATTGCTTGCGTGCCAGTTTTTTCGTGGTCCGCTAAGACCGAAAGAGGTGATCGCTACTCGCACTTGTAGCTTGGGTGACCCGAGGTTCTCCCAATCGAGTTGCTCGAGTAGCGAAGGTGATACGTCAGTGATTAACACATCCACTTTTTCTGCTAACCGACGGACGAGATCCCTACCTGCGGCGGTTTCAATATTAATCGCGATCCTTTGCTTGCCGGCATGGAGATACAGATCGACGGCCACGTGCTCGGTTCTTAGTGGTACAGGTTCCTTCGGTAAATCGATGCGAATGACGTCCGCGCCCCAGCGCTGAAATAGTTTCCCGGCATAACCTGCAGCACCGACATTGCCAATCTCGAGAACTTTGAGAACCATATTCTTATCCTTGCTTTGCCTTAATACGTTATCGCATTTGGGGCTTGCTTGTGGATACTTATAGAAATGGATAAGCAAGGAGACCATACCAATGAATCCACCTATTGGACGATTCGATCACATAGGCATTGCCGTGCGTAGTATTGAACAGGCAAGGACTTTCTTTGAACAGGTTCTAGGCGCGAAATTTCGACATATAAGCGATCATGCGTCTGGAGATTTTCGAGTGGGGATTTTCGATTTACATGATTTTTGTATCGAGTTGCTCGAGCCCACCAACGCAGAGAGTTTCTTGGCAAAGTTTCTGGAAAAACGCGGTGAGGGAGTACATCATTTAACTATTCAGACTCCGGATTTACAGCAGAAACTCTTGACCATGGAGTCGAATGGAATTCGCATCGTTGATAAAACCGACGACGATGCCTTCATCTCCCCCAAGAGTGCCCACGGAGTATTAATACAACTGGGCGATTCATTGGGCCCGCTGAACAACCCGCCTTATTGGGAAAGAGAGGCTGCGAACGAGTAGATGTATCCACCGCACACATTTTCAGGGAATCCTCTAAATCGGGAAGACGTCAATCGGCGAGATGCGACTTGGTTAGAGGCCATGGAGCANCATGAAGANACACGTTTCTTGATTATGCCGGGCATGCNGGTACCCATGACATCAGGGAATGACGGGCGAATCGCCTGGTTCTTGAGAACNGCTTTGGACTCTGTGATTCTGAATCGGGAAGACCCCCCGATATTCCTTGGGACGGAGAACGGAGTTGCTCATTTTGCAATGGAGGTNGCCACAACAGCTGCCGAGCAGTTACCAATGNAAGGCGTTCGATTAGAGGAGTCGAGAGCTGCAGGTATGGCTTTAAACGCTCAAGAAGCGNGCATAGTGGCGCAGGCGAGATCTCAAATCGAATNGCATCGTCGTTCNCGCTATTGCGGTGCGTGTGGTGGACAGACTCGATTAGAGCGAGGAGGTCATTCGCGATCCTGTGCAAAATGCGGCAACCAAAATTTTCCCCGCACCGACCCCGTGGTAATTATGGTGGTTGTTCAGGGTGATAGTTGTCTGCTCGGTCAATCGCATGGACGGTTGAGCCAAACCAATACCTTCTCTGCGCTCGCTGGATTTGTTGATCAGGGTGAATCGATAGAAGAGGCCGTTCGCCGGGAAGTTCGGGAGGAGGCAGGAATCACTGTTGGAGATGTCCGGTATCATTNATCTCAACCATGGCCGTTTCCATACTCATTGATGATTGGCTGCCACGCGCACGCTTTAAGTTCCGACATTGTGATCGATTCCTCTGAGATGGCGGATGTTCGGTGGTTCGACCGGTCGGGTATATTGGAATCGTTGACCGGAGACGGAAAAATTCGCCTGCCGGGACCNATCGCCATTGCCCACCACCTTATTCGATCTTGGGCAAAGGACGAGCTAGAACTATTTCATTGATTTCAACAAATAGTTGTTCGTGTNCATTCTATTTAAGATGTTGGTATACCAGCGTATTCAGCATCGCATGATCTCGAAGACCGCCTGCGGGTATAACTTGGGTCATGTAGGTGACAATCAACTGCTCCGTCGGATCCACCCAGTAGGTCGTATGATAGGCGCCGCCCCAACTGTANGCACCTACGGAGCCCGGAACACCAGCACGACCTATGTCTTTAAGGATGCGAAATCCGAGTCCAAACCCGGAACCTGGTGAAAAAGGTATGTCGCCAAGATGGTCCACCGTCATTAATTCGATGGTCTTTCTCGACAATATCTTTTGACCGTTAACGGTTNCTTCGTCGTGCATCATCGTTAGAAATTTCAGATAGTCGGATGCGGTTGACAATAATCCAGCTCCTCCACTGAAACTGGTGCGAGGGCCGTCTATGTAGCCACCCTGTCCCGTCATGGTGCTTTCGTTTGGAGCCCGTGACAACTTTCCGTCTTTTAATCCGTAGACTGTAGCTAGTCGGTGTCGTTTGTTTTTTGGCAAGTAAAAATGTGTGTCGGACATATTGAGAGGGGCAAAGATTCGATTTTCTAAGAAACTTTCAAGAGATTCCCCTGAAACCACCTCAACCAATGCCCCCAATATGTCTGTGTTGTAACCGTAAACGAATTGTTCGCCTGGTTGAGCNGCATGTGGTAATCCACCTATTTTTTTAATCGTCTCTAAGATCGGTTCTGTACGGTGTGCAAAATACCATCCTTGTATCCCTGCTTCTCCCCACGGATCCAGACCATCTCGTGTTCGGAAAGTTCCTCCGTAATCTATGCCAGCGGTATGCGTGAGGAGGTCGCGAATCGTTATGGGACGGTTCGCAGCGATGGTAGCGACTCCGTCGTTTGAAGCGGGATCCACGCTGACGACAGTTTGGAGGTACTCAGGAATGTAGTTGCCGACAGGCTCGTCGATAAGCAGTTGTCCATCTTCTTGGAGCATCATGACCGCTACCGAGACGACCGCTTTGGTTTGTGACGCGATGCGAAAGATCGTGTCTTTTTGCATGGGTTTTGAGGATTCGACATCCTGCAAGCCGTAGACGCCTTCGTGGATAAGGTCTCCTTGATGTTGTACGAGGATTACTGCGCCCGGTATATCGCCGTTGTCGACCAAGGCA
>PAMR01000051.1 GCA_002708205.1 Gammaproteobacteria bacterium | reverse complement strand
CAATCACCAGATAGCGTATAAACACTATCTTTATTTTTAATTTACACGCCCTGCTTCATCTCAAATCACAATAATGTTGAAGCTCATCAGCTCTCACCGAGCGACATTATAGTCTCGTTGCAATTATTTAGCCGTACTTATTAGGCCAGATTCTTAATTTCGCTAGTTTTTTTGTCTCACAACTGTAAAAAAATCGTCAATTACAAGTCAAAAGCCATGTGTCATTTTTTCATAATGTCCTGTACACAGACAAATTAGCCAACTCAATCACCTTAACTCTTTAAATTGCCTAAGTAGGCTACTTTAAGGTCTGATTTTTCTTGGCTAACAAATACCGTGCGAGATTTTCTTCCGTTGGATTTTCTTTCAAATCTTCAAGGATCTCCCTTCCCCCGGCCCGTTCGAGCCGATTCATATACCTATCAACCCCATCTTTTAGTTCATGTAAAAGTAAATCCGGAGGCAAATTGGGCGCCTTCCCAACCAGATCTTTTAGTAACTGCTCGTATTTATTGCCGATGAAGCCCGCCAACAAAGTGGATGTGTCAACTACATTTTCCAGTCCGATATAATTGATTAAAACATCCACAATCGAACTGTAGCCCTTTACAGAACTAGTAACCTGTTGAATCCGGCTATGGTCTATATTTCTTACTAATTCTGGATGATTCACCATTAGTACAGCTATTTTGCGCTCCAAGCCCGATTGCGTTGCCCGGGATGGAAGTTTAGCTGTGTCTAGAGGCGTATCTTGGCCAAGCCTACTTTCGATTGTAGATATCGAAACGCCTGCCTCACGACCTAGACGTTCAATCATCATGGTTCGATATAACCCCTGCGGAATCTTGTCTAAAAGAGGAATCGCTAACTCTGCTAACCTAGCACGGGCATCTATACTTGCAAGATCTAGGCCTGTCGAAATTTGGTTGAAAAAATAGTCCCCCGCTGCGACAGCCGTTTTGATTAGTCGAACGAATTGCTTCCTGTCTCTTCGTACAAATGTATCCGGGTCATCCTCTTCCGGTAGAAAGGCGAACTTTAGGATCCGACCCTCAGTGAGGCTTGGAAAGGCCGAATTAAGGGATTTCCATGCCGCACTACGACCTGCCTTATCGCCATCGAAACAGCACACCACTTCTTTCGTGCGCTGAAATAATTTTTCAAAATGCCTCTCACTCGTCGCAGTACCAAGAGTCGCTACAACATTCGTAAAACCAGCTTGAGCCAATGCGATTACATCCATGTATCCTTCGACCAGAATCACATTATTTAGTTCCTGGTTAGTGCGCCTCGCTTCAAACAGACCATACAGTTCTTTGTTTTTATGAAAGACCTCTGTTTCTGGGGAGTTAAGGTACTTCGGATTTCCTTCCCCAAGAATACGACCACCAAAACCGATAACACGGCCACGCGTATCGCGGATTGGAAATTGGATGCGATTACGAAACCTGTCATAGGTACGACCGTTATCGTTGGAAACTAAAAGCCCCGCGTCCACCAAAACCTTATCGGAAAATCTATTTAGGGCCTTCTTTAGATAATCCCAACTATCAGGTGCATACCCAATCCCAAAATCTCGCGCGATCAAGCCGGATACTCCACGACTCTTCAAGTATTCAACCGCTTCAGAACTTTGCGAGTGATTTCGCAAATTCGCCTGGAACAACGTATCTGCTTCTGCCAACGCGTCCAAAATCCCCGGATCGACCTTTTGACGAGCGACAGGCCCTTCATGCACGACCTCTACCCCTGCAATCCTGGCTAACGTTTCAATTGCATCCACAAAATCAAGTTTGTCGTGTTCCATCAAAAAGCGTAGGGATGTTCCCGTGGCTCCACAACCAAAACAGTAATAAAACTGCTTCTCAGAATTGACGGTAAAAGACTCGGTTTTTTCGTTATGGAACGGGCATAGTGCTTTCAGGTTTTTGCCCGTTCGTTTCAAAGGCAAGCGCTCGCCAATGACATCGACTATGTCAACGCGTTCTATTAAGTCATTAATAAATGATTGCGGGATCATCAGCCCTAGAGACTACAGGAACATCCGACAAACGGAACAACTTACAACTAGAATTTTCTATCTATCTTCGCTCAATTTCTGCTTAACCAGAGTACTAACCAATCCCATATCAACACTACCAGCCGAAAGTTGGCTTTTAAGATGACCCATTACTTTACCCATATCTTGCATACCCTTTGCTTCCGATATGGCGATGGCTTCCATTACAAGGGTTTCAATCTGATCGGACGATAACTGTGAAGGCATGAATTCGGTGATTATTTCTATTTCAAGGAGTTCCGTCTTGGCCAAATCATCCCTACCTGCCTTTTCATAATGCTGAAGCGAATCTCTGCGCTGTTTCAACATCTTGGCTAGAATTTCTACAACACCCTTATCGTCTATTGAAATCCTTTGATCTACCTCAATTTGCTTGATTTCCGCGTTAATGAGACGCAAGGCGGCCAACCTTTCCTTCGCTCTGGCACGCATCGCCTTGACGGTATCTTCTTGAATTCTCCCTTTAAGGTCACTCACGGATTCCGGTCTCAAAACCCCAAGTTAGTTTCTTCGGCAAAAGAGAGCACACTACCTATAAACTCTATCGACTAGACTTCAATAATCTTTATCAAATCGACGAGATTCTCGCTGCAGCTTTTTCATATGACGCTTCACGGCAGCTGCAGCCTTACGTTTACGAACGGCTGTCGGTTTTTCGTAAAATTCCCGTCTCCTGACTTCGGAGAGTACACCGGCTTTTTCACACGATCGTTTGAACCTACGCAAGGCAACATCAAAGGGTTCGTTCTCTTTAACTCTCACACTGGGCATAACGTTGCGTTAATCCGCTACTACTAATAAGGGCCAAGGATCTTACCTATCTAACTACTTACATGCAAAATTATGTAAAACTAATCATATTTATTATGGACGGCAAAAGTGCTTATTCTCGGGATCGAAACATCGTGCGACGAGACAGGGATCGCTCTCTACGAGACCGACTACGGAATAATTGGCGAGGAGCTCTACAGCCAAACAAAATTGCATGAAAGATATGGTGGGGTTGTACCAGAGTTGGCTTCTCGCGACCACATACGGAAAGTCCTTCCCCTAACTAGACAACTTTTGGATAAGACACAAAAAACAACAAAGGATTTGCATGGTGTTGCCTATACGGCCGGACCCGGTTTGGTTGGTGCACTTATGGTCGGAGCAGGTATCGGCCGTTCAATTGCTTGGGCATTAGGCGTTCCATCGCTCGGGGTACATCATATGGAAGCCCACCTGCTCGCTCCCTTACTGGGCGACCCAAAACCCACGCCACCGTTCGTCGCATTACTCGTTTCGGGAGGTCATACACAACTTGTGCAAGTCAACAAAATTGGCGACTACCACTTATTAGGTGAATCTGTCGACGATGCAGCAGGTGAAGCGTTTGACAAAACAGCCAAGTTGCTCGGTCTTGGTTACCCCGGAGGACCCGCTATTGCAAAATTAGCGATGCAAGGAGTGGAAAGCGAATATAAATTTCCACGTCCAATGACCAACCGCAAAGGGTTAGACTTCAGTTTCAGTGGATTAAAAACAGCCGTACTCAACTCCGTAAATCAGACCGTAACTTTGACCGACCAGGTCAAAGCAAATATCGCAAAAGCATTTGAAGAAGCNGTGGTCGAGACCTTAGTTATCAAATGTAAGCGAGCGTTAGTACAAACGGGNCTCACCGAGCTAGTTGTTGCTGGTGGGGTTGCTGCAAATAGAAAGCTTAGGGAAAATCTGGAGCAAGAGCTCCCTTCCGTGTTTTATGCGCCGCCAAAACTTTGTACTGATAACGGGTCAATGATCGCTTTCGCCGGCCATGAAAGACTCATGGCCGGGAATCGAGAAGCCCTGGCAATAACAACGCGACCGAGATGGCCACTTGAGGACTTAGGATCGATTTAAATTAGTTTTAGAGATGAACTCAACGTGCTATGGCTCGTCAGTATTTACAAAAAGGAACGTTACAGCGACCTTCCACCATCCACGCGAATCGTCTCCCCCGTGATGTATGGGGATTCGAAAAGGAACTGGACCGTTCTTGAGATGTCTTCTGCAGTACCCAACCGCCGTAGCGGAATCGCCGTCAAAACTGTCCTCTTAAATTCTTCTGAACTTTCCTTCTCTGGCCACAAAATTGCACCCGGTGCTACTGCATTGACACGAACTCGTGGCGCAAACTCTTTTGCAAGAGAACGAGTCATCTGCGAAAGAGCAGCTTTCGCCATAGAGTAAGCGGTAAATCCTTTAAGTGGGATATCCGCATGAATATCTGTGATGTTTACTATAGATCCTCCGTCTACGACAGACCCGATGAGTCCTACCGTTAAAAAAAATGGTCCTCGTGCATTGCTACCGAATAGCTCATTCCAATCCGAGGCCAAACGTTCTGCCGGCGAATTCCCTATAAACGATGATGCGTTATTTACAATGCCGCCGATTTTTCGATCGGAAAGTTCAACCACCATCGCTTGCACAGATTTGCTATCACTGAGGTCCGCGTAAACAACTTCAGCATTCAGATCTTCAGCAAGCTCTATTGCCTCCCTTTCGGACCGTCTGTAGTGCAATATGATCGGATATCCTCTAGCAGCCAATCTTTTGGCGATTGCCTTACCTATGCGGGTAGCACTTCCTGTCACTATCACCGGATACATCATCCTGCGATTCCCAGATGGTTGGCGATACATTCAACTCGTTTCCGGCTAAGTGCTTCGCCATAGGCTTCCCCTCTTAGATTATTTTCCGTCAGTTTGATATTTCTAGCCCTATTAGCCACATCGCGAAGAGACTCTAACGACGTACCAGTGATCCATTCTATAAGTGCCAATGTATGTTCACACAGTGGGCCCTGCCTATAGTTGCCTATGCCAGAAAGAGCAGCTGCTATCTCTGAAGCGCTAGATTCTTCATAGAAACCAATAACTCGACCCCAGTTTGCGATGTTCATGCTCAGAGAACGAACGGAACGCGGTGACTTGACCCGATCACAAATAACCGAAACCTGAGGGGAGCCAGTTACCCATCCAAGTGCCGAAAACGCATTTTCCCCGCGTAAATTGCGATCCCGAAAGAGTTGAGATACAGAACTCATATTCAAACCCGTAAACCATGGATCAACCGCCCCGACGGCGCGAATGACATCGAAGAAGCGCCATGGTTCTTGCCCTACTGCCGCCTTCTTCCACTCTCCCCAAATTCTCTCACCAGGAAGATTGTGAACTTCTTTCGACATACCACAGATTAGTTCAAATGTGTCTTCAGCAATACTGAAAGCCGGTAATGCTGCAGAAAACCGAGCGATTCTATAAACGCGTAGCGGGTCCTCTACAAAAGCCGGTGATACATGCCGTAACAATTTCCGATCTATGTCGAAACGACCTCCGAACGGATCTATTATTTCCCCATCCACGCTCTTAGCGATCGCATTAATGGTTAAATCACGTCTTTTTAAATCATCTTCTAAGGTAACTTCNGATCCGGAATAACACTCAAAGTCCGTATGGCTAACACCGGTTTTTCGTTCCGTTCGGGCCAACGCGTACTCTTCACCACTTCGCGGATGGATGAAGACCGGAAAGTCGCCACCAACCTGCTTATAGCCAGCTTGTTTCATTTCGGTTGGATTCGATCCGACGACCACCCAGTCACGATCACTAATTGTCCGGCCTAGAATACCGTCCCGAACTGCCCCGCCAACAAGATAAAATTNCACTTAAACGAAGCCCTGAGTGAAGCATTTTAAATCGTCGAGTCGCATAGCCGTCAACAGTCGGCCCCACACGCATCCGGTATCAACACAATGCATACCAGATGATTTGGTATTNCCGTTGATCGCGGCCCAATGTCCAAAAACAAATTTGCTATCTATTTGCGAGGGGTAGTCAAACCACGGAGCAAATCCAGCCTTAGTACTACTCGTGGTATCTCCCTTATTCTGAAAATCAAGAGTTCCCTCNTCCGATATAAAGCGCATTCGCGTGAAGTAATTCGTAATTAGCCGATATCTAGCCTGACTTTCCAATTTCGAATTCCATGTATCAGGGTCATTCCCATACATATTTTCAAAGAATTCCACATATTTTGAACCAGTAATGACTTCGGTCACCTCATCGGCATACTTTTTCGCCTGACTCAGATTCCATATGTGAGGGATACCTGCGTGAGTCATGGCCCATCCTCCATCAACTCGCAGAAGTGGGAATTTTCGTAACCAATCACACAACTCCTCACAATCAGGAGCTGAAAGAATATCAATGAATGTATCCCCTTTTTTGGCAGAGTGGCCGCCATAAAAAATTGCTAACAAATGCAAATCGTGATTTCCAAGTACTATTCTAGCTGAGTCCTTTAAGCTTCTGATAAATCGTAGCGTTTCCAAAGATTGAGGGCCGCGATTCACAAGGTCCCCTACAAACCAAAGTTCATCATGTTGTGGATTAAATCGAATACCTTCGAGAAGAAGACGCAGGGATTCGTGACATCCCTGAATATCACCTATTGCGTATTTAGCCACGTGTCATCCATTCTACTTGTTAATGAATTGCATTTGGTAATGAAAGCGTAAATAGCGGTATCTGAACACGAANCTCTAGACCACTCTCATCTCGAAACTCATAGTATCCTTCCATCGTTGCAAAGACAGTTTCAATGACCGCGCCACTCGTATAACGAAAAGCTTCGNCTGGTTTGATCGTTGGTTGCTGGCCAACCACACCAGGACCNTGGACTTCCTGACAACTTCCCTCACCATCCGTNATAAACCAATGTCGGTTCATCAACTGCGCATTTTTATCACCGTTGTTCTTAATGGTAATCGTATAAGCAAACACATAACGCCCTTCGGTGAGGTCGGACTCTTGCTCCACGTATGTTGTCGTCACATCAATCTCGATTTCATTCATAACTATTAAGCACTATTTTTGATTGCTAACTTCGTGTCACTACAGAATTAGCTATAGTGACAAAATCATTCACATCCAAATTTTCGGCACGTAGACCCGAATGAATACCTACGCTTGCCCAGTTAATTTCGTATGACTTTAAGCTATTGCTTACTCGTTTGCGTCTTTGCATAAAAGCACTTCGCACAACATCCCTAAATACAGCCAAATCCATTGCAGGTATGTCACGATCTATTGGAGTTAATCGAACAACTGCTGAGTCAACGCGCGGTTGGGGCTTGAATGCTGTTGACGGAACCTGCAGAAGTTCCTCTATCTGGCAATGATACTGTGCAACCACACTCAATCGCCCCCAAGACTTCGTGTCCGGTCTACTGACAAGTCGTTCCACTACCTCTTTCTGCAACATGAAAGTCATATCAGTAATATCGGGCTGTTCGAATAATTTGTTCAGCAGAGGGGTCGACAGGTTGTATGGCAAATTACCCACTACTCGTTTGCCATCAGCAATAGAGAGGTCACATTTCATAACATCTGCCTCCAACACGTACAAACGGGGGAATGTTGTTCGAAGCTCGGCCACTAAATCCCGATCAATTTCAATCGCAGACATCTCCGAGTCCAGAGACATCAGCGATTTTGTAAGGGCGCCTCTTCCAGGTCCGATCTCAAGGATTCGCTCCCCAGTTTTCACATTCAGTGTTTCAACAATTCGATCTATAACGTCACTGTCAACGAGAAAATGTTGCCCAAATCGCTTCCTCGTAAAAATCTCTGTTTCCCCTCTAACGACAAACGGTAATTTATATCTCTTCCTTATCTAGAGCATCCTCTGAGCGAATTTGGACATATGCTTCGTCCCGGATCTCCTTAAGCCATTCCTGCAATTTTTCATCGAACCTGCGATTATGAAGAATCCGCAGTGCCATGTCGTCGAGTGCTTCTTCGCTTCTGTTCTGTTCTCTACGGTCTTCTACCTCAAGAATATGCCAGCCAAATTCACTGCGAAACGGAGCTGAAACCTCACTAACCGAAGTATTTGTCATCGTTTCACGAAATATATCGACTAGATCAGCACCATTCGTCCAACCTAAACTGCCGCCCGCCAAAGCCGTGCCGGCATCATCGGAATACTTCTCAGCCAATTCATCGAATTGAGTTTGATCTTCAATAATTTGACCACGGATATCGTTAATCAATAGCAAGGCTTCTTCATCGGTACGTATGGTTGAAGGCTGAATAAGGATNTGGCGCACTAAAGTCTGAGTTTCCGTGGTGGTNGANGCNCCTCGTTTTTCTAGTAGTTGGATTATGTGCAATCCCAACGAATTGGCAATGACATCAGCAGTTTCACCAGGTTCAAGGGTTAATACCACGTCCGCAAAAAGTGAGGGTAGCGCGACGGCCTTTCGCCAACCCAAATCGCCTCCCTCTAANGCCGTGCCAGCNGCCGAGTTCTCAATGGCTAACTTAGCGAAGTCAGCCCCTGCTTTTAGTTCTTGGATAATCTCTCGCGCCCTCTCTTCGGCTGCCCCCATCGCCGAACGAGAGTTAGAATCTTCAACGGCTAGTAAAATATGACCAACGCGAAACTCATCAGAAACCATATCGTTAAAAAATGGCGAGGTTCGTAAATCCCGAATATCTCGATCCGAAATATAGATTCGTCTATTCACCACCCCTCGTTGCACTCGGTTCAGAATCATTTCACGTCGAACATCTTCACGAAATTGCCTATAGGGAATCCCTTGCTCTTCTAACGCTGCCAAGAAGGCTTCGATCTCCATTCCGTTCTGGCTAGCAAAGGTTGACACTGCGTCAGTAAGCTCTTCATCTTCNATTTCGACACCGCGAAGTTGCGCTTCCTGTAATTGAATGCTTTCTAGAACAAGTCTCTCCATAATCTGACTGAGAATGACTTCTCGTGTTGGTATATCAGTGACATTTGCCTGACGCGCCCGTGTAACAAAATCGTCGTAGCGGGATTGGACCTCAGACAACAAAATAACGTCATCGTTAACGATGGCAGCGATGCCATCAATCTTTTCTGATACAGCCCCAACACCTAACGCTACAAACACGATCGCCATTTTGCAAAGTGCACCAACTGATGCAGATCCCGCGAAAAAAAAGATCACTTTAGAAGTAATCATAATGTGCACTCCAATTCGTTCGTTGAAAACCACCGAAACCACGATCAATAACGTTGTCTAATTTAGAACCAAACCCTGCCAGTCCCTTAAATACAAATTGCAAAACGATACCCTGTTCTAGAGCCAATTGTGTCATATCGTTTCCCGGCGGTACCCTCAAAAACTGTCGCCATAAGGTTCGAACCTTTACACAACAACTCTCGTACTCAAATCCCGCGAACGATTCAATTNCACTATCTGATTCCCAATCATAATTCCATTTGCCAATAAGCCTCCAACGTGAATTCAGAGGCCACTTAATAGCCACATCGGTTTGGTTGATTTGGTCTCGCAGTACTTTTCGATAACCCGCCCGAAGCAACGCTTCGTCGCTAGGCCTCCACCGGATGCCAAAACCCACTTCCCCAAGACGAGCATCTGACGAATCCCAAGCCAACACACTATCCATGCCTAACGTGGAAGACCATTTCAGCTGCATTTGACCGACAAAGCTTTTGTTCGCCAACAAGTAGCTTTTATGGTGGTCCTTCAAATATCGAATCCGAGGGGTACGTCTATGTATGATCGTCCCCAAATCGAACCGTGCAACTTCTGACCCAATTTTTTTACTCAAAAATCGCGTACTTATCCCCAACGAAAGGCGGTTTGCATCACCAATACGATCNAGCCCAGAGAAATNATTTCCNNCAAAAAGNTTNTCAAAATGAAATNGNAATCTCGACACATCGAACTCGGGAAGCGNTTGTTGTTCCTCAAACGTTTGGCGCAGATAAAATATCCTAGGTTCNAAAGTTTGCCTAAATGTGTTTCCNAAGTAGGATGCTTCTCGTTCAAAGAAGAGACCCCCTTCTAGACTAGCAAACCCCATTGATCGAGTCGGAGATAAATCCAATGGCTGGGAATNATTTTCCAACACGTACTTCGTGTGCCTCAAACCCCCTGTAGCCGTTATGAAACCCCAATTTCTTACAAAAGGTAGCTGTATCCTGGGTTCAAGATGCAGTCTTCGTGCCGGAACGCGGTTGAACTCTCCAACCTCGGATCTCAACGTTCCATTGAATCTCGTCCAATAGCTTCCAATATTGAAATAAGCTCTCCCAATAGGCCGGCTATATCNAATTCCAAGATCTGGCGAACGACCATACGTTTTGGCCGGCCCCGTAAGATCTACAAAATTTTGTGCTTGAATCCATGCAGTTAATCCATTNTTTCGATATTGGATTTCAGCACGACGTTCTACAAAAGAGGTCAACGAACCGTCGTAATCAATCGCGCCTTGATCTAAGAAATAGTCGTTATCACTCAATACAGATGCATCGATTAANGTAGACCAGGGTCCTGATCGTCCTTCGTGTCTGATCTTACCCAACCANCGATTTTCATCAGAATGTGTTGTTTCGCGCGNATCCGACATCAAANCATTANTGCTACNAATATANNGATCCTTNNTNAATATAGAACCATTGATTACCGTTCTTCCAAACCGATTCGCGTGCCGGAACTCAATATCCCCACCAAACCCACGTCTTGTTCTAATTCGAGGAATAATCGTCGCGTCGTAGTTAGAAGAAAGATTCAGGTAATAGGGAAGAGACATATCCAGTCCTTCATATTTCCCGTGGCTTAAATCAGGGAAAAGCCACCCACTCGCTCTCTTTGTACCGGCAGGAAATCGTAAATACGGCATATAAAAAATAGGGATTCCGTGCAAATCCATACGGACACCACGTGCTGTGGCTAGGGACTGGCTTTCATCGATAGAAAGCTTTTCGGTTGACAGTGCCCAACTAGCNTCTAGAGTGTCACAGCGCGTTAATTGGACATTAGACAAATTCATAGTNCGATTTTNTTTGCTGATTCGAGTCGCTTGCCCTCGGAAACCAGACTCTTGAAAAACAAACTGTACATCCGCCAGCTGAAAGGANTGCAAGTCTAGACTCACGTCTCCCCGCTCTCCATCCAACCTCATATTCGGGCCAGCCAAAGTTAAAGGAGTTTTAAACGAAGCAATATTTTGCGGACGATTAATCATGATCTCTTCGCTTGAGAGCTGCCGTTTTCCCCGGCTAATCACGACATCACCAACAAGACTGATTTCCTCCTCCCCATCCATGAGGTCGCCCACGAGGGAATCAGCTTTAACAACCAAGGTATCGGCTTGATCTAGGTTGTCAGAATTTAAGTATTGACCCCGAGCATACGCGATCGAACAAAAGCGATCGTCTGTACTCGGACCACTCATACTCGTGGTCGGAAAATCCGCAAGGAAGCCCGACGCATAGGATTTCTCTGCAAAAGGAAAATTACCCATCACACCGAAAAGAACCGTTAAATAGAGCACTAGCTTCATGGAGCATGGATAATACTCCTTTACTTGGATGACTTTTGTTGTGAGGAAATCGATCGATTCACGAGTATCTCTACTCCGAGATTGGCTGAAAGAGATTCTTTCAGCGGAAACGGATCTTGTGCCTTTGCCGGTCGAGGCAAGTACGCGCCGCTTTTTCCGGGTTGTTACTCCAACTTCAAGCTTGATAGCTATGGATTCACCCCCCCGCACGGAAAATAACGAGCAATTTGTGGCGTTGTCAGAGGTATTTCGCAACCAGGAAATACCCGTTCCTCAAATCATTGGTGTCGATCTCAACCAAGGTTTCATCCTAGTGGAAGATTTCGGCGATCGGTTGTTTTTTGACGCGTACAAAACGCATCCGACCATGAGAGACCTGTGCCTAAAACTGGCCATAGATAATCTGATAAGACTCCAAACCGTTCGTTCCGATCACATCGATGTCTATTCCGTAGAACGTTTTAATACAGAAATCGACATTTTTAACGAATGGGCCCTACGCCGGCTGTTAAAGACGTCTTCTCGACCTCTTGAAAAAATACAAACATCGTTGGTCCAGGCCACTCAGGATCAGCCACAAACCACGATTCATAGAGACTACCATTCACGCAATCTACTACTGCGACCTAACAATCAACTTGGCGTAATAGATTTCCAAGACGCACTCGTCGGCCCGGTATCTTACGATCTGGCCTCACTCATATACGACTGTTACGTGGATTTACCCGAGAAAATCGTTACTAAAACGATTGATACATTCTGTCGAGAGAACGGATCCGACGATGGCGAGTTTACTCGGGCACTCGAGTTAACCGCCATCCAAAGAAGTTTAAAAGCGGTAGGCTTGTTTATTCGACTACANCTTGACCAAGCCCGAAATTCACATCTCATACATATAGATCGAGTGCTTAAACGAATAGCTCATCTATCAAATAAGCATCGCGAACTGAAAGCTTTTAGTAGTTGGATTGGTAACGACATAAGATCCCAGACTAATTTGGCCATACGAAAAAATATATCATGAAGGCAATGATACTGGCCGCCGGCCGAGGCGAACGTCTGCTCCCGTTAACCGAATCCATTCCCAAACCACTAATCCCAATCTCCAGCGAACCGATTATTGTCCACCAAATTCGTTGGTTACACCGAGCTGGCATCAAAGAGATNGTCATAAACCTCTACCATCTTAGCGATCAAATTACCAAACACCTCGGGAATGGTGGGGACCTCGGCGTGCGTATCCAATACGTCCATGAAAACACACTACTGGACACGGGCGGTGCGGTAAAAAATGCACTGCCCTTGCTCGGCGACGAACCTTTTCTCGTTTTAAATGGGGACATCTGGACGAACTTTCCCTTTCGTCAACTAACATCAATCCGTCCTAAAGCAGCACACCTGGTCTTAGTAAATAAACCAATGAATAGAATCCATGGCGATTTTTATCTCGAGGAAGAATTCGTCAGACGTGGTACAGATGAAACCAATAGCCTTGTCTTCTCCGGAATCGCCGTCGTCTCTTCTAATGCATTTTCCAAGAGTTCTAAACGAGTATTTTCGATNGCAAAGGACGTCTATTTCCCACTTTCAAAAGACAATATGATCACAGGCGAAATGTTCGACGGAACTTGGTTCGATATAGGAACACATGAGCAACTCAAGGCCGTCAGAAGAATCTATCTTTAAGCCGAAAGGTTAACCAAGCGCATGCCAAGGAGGTATTATACGTTTGTGAGAAACTTAATCGCGCCATCCATCCTCGCTGCAGATTTTACCCGCCTTGGAGAAGAGGTCCGTTCTGTTGTGCGTGCTGGAGCCGACGTTATTCACTTCGATGTGATGGATAATCACTATGTTCCCAACCTCACCGTAGGGCCGATGGTTCTCGAAGCGCTGACAAAGGCCGAACCAGAAATAAAAACACCTTTCGATGTTCATCTGATGGTGGATCCAGTAGGTCCAATGATCGATGCATTCGCTGAAGCAGGCGCACATTTCATCTCGTTTCACCCAGAAACCTCTGACGATGTGCGTAGTACGATTGGTCAAATACGGGCTCTAGGAGTTAAAGCNGGACTCGTTCTCAACCCCGATACATCGATAAACATACTCGATTCCACGCTCGATATTCTTGACTTAGTCCTCGTCATGTCCGTGTACCCAGGATTTGGGGGGCAAAAATTCATGAGTTCTAGTCTGGATAAAATCCGCGATGTCCGTCAGCTAATCGATCAGCAAGATAACCAAATCCGGCTTGAAATTGATGGCGGCATTAAAACGCACAATATCGAACAGGCGAAAAAAGCCGGCGCAGACATGTTTGTAGCCGGTACAGAAATTTTTAAGAGTNCAAATTACTCGGAAACCATCGCCCTTATGCGCCAGAAAATAGATGAAACATAAAAACTATACAGCCTATCTGTTCGATCTTGACGGAACGCTCGTTGACACGGCGCCCGATATTATGAAGGGGTTAAATTACGCGCTACAACAAGCTGCTTTCGAAACCGTCGATGAATTACTAACACGACGGTGGGTGGGCCATGGCGCACGAGTCCTTATTGAAAAAGCACTCGAACATTACGGTGAAAACCGACCCTCTCAAGAATTACTGGAAACCATGACTAGCAACTTTATTAACCATTATGCCGAACACATAGCAGACGATTCGAACCCCTACCCCAATGTTACTTCAACTCTGGAGACATTATCTAACGAAGGGAAACAACTAGGGGTAGTCACTAATAAGGCCGTGCATCTCGCGCGCCTTCTTCTGAAAGCGACCGAACTCGACCAATTCATGAACGTCATCGTAGGCGGTGATTCCATGCAGGTGCGAAAACCCGCCGGAGAACCCGCCATGTACGCCATGAATGAGCTAAATGTCTCAAGCTCGGCAACACTCTTCGTAGGCGACGCTTCCACCGATGTGGGGTGTGCACGTTCAGCCGGTTGTGATTGTGTTGTGTATCGTTATGGATACAACCAAGGGCATACACCTGAAAGCTTGGGTGCAGATGGTGTTATTGAATCACTCGCCGACCTCGTTTAGTTTACGTCCGCTGTGGTTAAGTTAGATTCCTCATCACGTTCCGATAGGAAGGGCGACATTTATCAGGAATAAATTAAAGGCCGCACTCACAATTGCCCCGTCATACAACACAAATGGTCGGGTTCGACAATCGAAATAAGAAGATCGTTAACAATGAATGAACAAGCATTCGCAAAACTAGCGATGGAATCAGCTCAAGCCGGATTCAACCGTATACCTGTTGTTCATGAAGTTCTNGCTGATTTCGATACTCCCCTATCCGCATACGTGAAGCTTGCCAAAGGGCCGTATAGTTATCTTTTGGAATCAGCTGGGCAAGGAGGAGAAAAATGGGGCCGTTATTCCATTATCGGCATGCCATGCAGCACCATCGTCAAAGTGACTGGTTCTCTATTGCAAGTCGAAGAAAACGGACAAGTAATCGAGGAAATTACCACAGAAAATCCGCTGACGTTTATCGAAGAGTTTAAAGCACGCTACCGAGTTCCTGAATATCCAGACCTCCCTCGATTCTTCGGTGGACTNGTTGGCTANTTCAGCTATGACACTATTCGGTTTGTAGAAACACGGTTAAAGGACTCTACTCCCGCAGACCCAGTGGGAACACCAGATATTGTCCTTATGGTCTCCAACGACGTGATTATTTACGACAACGTCTCGAGCCGAATGCAACTAGTAACACTCGTCGATCCCAATACTCCTGATGCCTATACAAAGGCGCAGTCAAAACTGACTTCTCTTGCCAAGAAATTATTAGAGCCAGGCGACATTAGCCCACCATCCAAACAATCAAATCAGCTCAAAGAGACGGACTTTAAATCAGAATTCGGGNAAACCAATTANCTAGACGCTGTCAAAAAAATTAAGACCTATATCCACGAGGGTGACGTGATGCAAGTGGTCTTATCACAAAGGCTGTCCAGACCCTTCACTACCCCACCAATTCATCTGTATCGGGCCCTTCGTAGTCTAAACCCATCACCTTATATGTATTACATGGACCTCAAAGATTTTCACATAGTGAGTTCGTCCCCTGAGATCCTGGCACGCGTTGAGAATGGCCAAATCGTTAACCGTCCGTTGGCAGGCACAAGACGGCGCGGGGAGACGGAAGAAGAGGATCGTCTATTAGAAAAAGAATTACTGGATGATCCCAAGGAAATCGCAGAGCACTTAATGCTTATTGATCTCGGAAGAAATGATGTCGGCCGGGTNGCCAAAACTGGATCAGTTACCGTTACTGAGCAGTTTGTTATTGAACGATATTCACACGTAATGCATATCTCCTCCAACGTCACCGGCGAACTCTCCGAAGGCAAGACCGCCCTCGACGTGCTTCGAGCTACCCTTCCTGTTGGCACTCTATCTGGCGCACCAAAAATACGAGCAATGGAAATAATCGACGAACTTGAGCCTTCTAAAAGAGGCATTTATGGAGGTGCAGTCGGCTATTTAGCATGGAATAACAATATGGACACAGCTATCGCTATTCGAACAGCTGTTGTGAAAGACGAAATCCTTTACATCCAAGCTGGCGGAGGGGTAGTGGCCGATTCCATACCTGAGCTAGAGTGGCAAGAAAGCATGAATAAAGGCAAGGCGATTTTTACAGCCGCTCGCATGGCTGAATTGCAATTCGAAGAACTCATCAATAATCAATAAAGTAGAGCGATCTATGTCTTCCATTGTGATTGGGGCAAAAAAAACAGTCGACAGTATTTGGTTCCAGAATTCCATTCTCGGAATNATTGTGTTCAGCGCGATTTTAATCGGCCTAGACACTTCAAAAACGCTAACTAATCAATTTGGGTCATTCTTTGAAATTGCCAACCAATTAATCCTGGGCTTGTTCATTATCGAAGCTTCCATAAAAATAACGTCTTTTTTTCCACGGGTTCAAAAATATTTTCATAGTGGTTGGAATATTTTTGACCTTCTAATAATCATCGCATGCCTAATCCCCTCAACCGGCGAGTTCGCCTTGTTGGGCCGTTTATTAAGACTCGCGCGCGTGTTTCGTTTGGTATCCGCTTTCCCCGAACTACGATTAATTGTTAACACTCTCATGCGNTCGATTCCAAGTATGTTCAATGTCGTAGCACTNATGTCAATTATCTTCTATGTATANGCGATCGCGGGNTACCATCTATTCCACGAATCCGACCCGACGCATTGGCGCTCGCTAGGGATCTCTCTTCTCTCTCTGTTTCGAATAGTCACACTAGAGGATTGGACCGATATTATGTATATAGCCATGGACACTTACTGGTGGGCCTGGCTGTACTTCGTATCATTTGTGATTGTGGGTACTTTTGTCATAGTCAATCTTTTCATTGCCGTAGTTATTAATAATCTTGATGAAGCGAAAGAAGAACAAGCCAAAGAACTGNATGGCAAGCCTAACAACAGCGAAATNGTAAACCAATTCACAAAAACCGTTGATAGGTTGGATCACCTTGTTAATCGTATGGAAAAAGANTCAAAGTAGTAATCGTTCGTAGCATACAACGAACAAACAGTACCCCTATCGACCAAAAAGGAAGGACAATTGAAAGCTTGGCAGATGCTCAAATTAGGCGATCCATGGAAAGGGCTAACGGTCAAAGAACTAAATAGTCCAAATGTAGACAAAGAAACGGTACGAATTCGAGTGGAAGCTACCGATTTGAACTTTGCCGATATTCTGCAGTCTCAAGGAAAGTACCAGATCAAAGTTACTCCCCCATTTACTCCTGGATTAAATTCACTAGGCGTTGTACTGGAAGCTGGTGTTAACTCTGAATTCAAAGAAGGTGACCGAATTGTAGGTCCTTGCGTCGCTCCATATGGAGGGTACGCAGAAGAAGCGATATTACTGTCCCAAAGATGCCAACGCGTACCGAACGAACTAGAAGCCATCCAGGCAATGGGAGCGCACGTCACGCATGGAACTAGTTGGTTTGCTCTACACCAACGGGCCCAGTTACAACCCGGAGAAACCGTATTAGTTTTGGCCGCAGCTGGCGGCGTCGGTTCAGCTGCAGTTCAAATGGCACGCGCGCATGGGTGCTGGGTAGCTGCTGCTGCTTCCGGCCAACAAAAAACGGCACTCTGTCATCAGTTAGGCGCAGACCTTGTTATTGACTACGAAATAGAAGATTTATATCAAAAAGTTAGTGAAGCTACCGACGGACGCGGTGTAGATGTTGTCTACGATCCGGTCGG
>PAMR01000050.1 GCA_002708205.1 Gammaproteobacteria bacterium | reverse complement strand
GCACTCATAATTCCCTGTAAGACTTTTGAAGTAGGCACNTAGGACAATATGCTTCGAAGATTCTTTAAATCACGTTCTGACCTAGAGCATCCAAATCCCAAAATACGCCGCTCGGCCATCGACAAATTGCCTGACATAGCGCAGGATAAATTTCTCCAGATCGCTAAAACTGATAAAGATATTAGTAATCGTCTCGCGGCTCTTAATCGTATAGAAACCGCCGATAAACTCGTAGAACTATTAGAATCCNAACNAATAGATTCTTATGCAGCCGAACGAATCGTATCTATAACTAAACANGATGACATACTACGTGCGGATCCGAGAATGAGGGATATCCAACTACGTCGGGCGGANTCAATAGAGGAAGTTTACCGACTAATTAAAGGCCTGAAAGATTCAAAAGAATTGGCAGCGGCATATTTGTTAGTAAAAAACATCGACGTCAGAAATGCACTCATCAATTCGAGAATAAACCCAAACACTTTAGTCGCTTGTGAAAAGATTAGTAGAAATAAAGATAAATCACTTAACCGAGCTTCCCGTGATCGCATAGCCGAATATAAGGGTCTACTCAAATTAAGGAAGGACACCGATCATCAAGCTAATTTTCTAACAAATCAATCAGCATCTTTATCGAATAAAGACCCTTACTTTAATGCCAAGGNCGACAGATATGAACGGGATTGGAGTGAGCTTCTTGCCAAAATTAGTACGATAGATCATAAACTCGAGATGTACGAAGTACCTATGAGAGATATAGATGCACTGGCATCCCNATTCCCAAAGTTACAACGACAGATCAAGGAACCGCGTGAAACACGCAATCACACGNCCTTTGAGCAACTATACGATCAATTAAATACATGTGATGGACTCCTGAAAACAGTGTTTAAAATTGAGCAAGATTGGANNAAACAAGCCGACTTGNTTCCTCCTCCAGAAGCGCTTGCTAAATCTTTTCGTAAACGCTGTCACGAAATGCGACAGAGGTGCCAAGAAACACAGCGTACCGAAAAATTCAAGAAACAGGCGCAAGCGCTAATCCTAGATCTCAAATTACCAAAAGTATCTTCTGGCAACTGGACTANCTTCTGGGAATGTGCAAAAACTATTTCCAAAAACGCAGAAGCGATTCACGATATCAGAACTAAAATTGGTCGAGGTAATGAGGCAACAAATACNGATTGGATAATCGAATTAGATAGGCACTATTCTCATTTGATGTCTATGCNGAGCGAGNTCAAAAAAACCAGGTCTGAAATGCAACTCAGTTTCAATAAAGTAGTTGCNGAGTTAGAAGCAAAAGTTAATCGAGGAGAGCTAAAAAGCGGATTTTCACTCTATAGGAAAGTTCGTTTGATGTTGTCTAACCTACCCGAACACGATCAATCTAATCAACAGGACAGAATTAGAGCCCTAGTGCACCGTCTTCGGGAACTTCAAGACTGGCAATCTTTCGCCGAATCACCAAAGCGCTTGATATTACTCGAGCAGATGAAAAATCTGGCAAAGTCTCCTCTGAAGCCATTAGAGCAGCATAAACAATTAAAACAGTTCCGCGCGGAATGGAACAGCTTNGGCCATCCCATCGGATCGCAACAATTAAAACTTCAAAAGCAGTTTGACGAATTTGCGGCNGNAGCATATGAAACGTGTAAACGCTACTTTGAATCTCTCGCCGATCTAAAACAAAAAAATCTTGATCAAAAAAAGAAAGTCTTTAACGAATTGGCGATATTCGAAGCGTCGATTGATTGGTCTAAAGCCGATTGGAAAATCATCNATACGAAGCTTCGTAAAACCCGTAAAAGGTGGCNAACTTTGCAGCCTACAGACCGACGACATAGTCGAAATGTTGATGCTAGCTTCTCAAAGCTTACTGCTTTGCTGCACAAAAAACTAAAAGAGCAGTGGGCGGTCAATCGATCCAAAAAAGAGGCTCTGGTTAAAGAAGCTCAACAGGTATTTGATCAAGAAATGGANATTCGTGATCTCGTCGACAAGGTCAAATCANTTCAAAAAATATGGGCTTCGACCGGCCCAATACCTCAAAGATTAGAANACAAGCTTTGGCACAACTTTAGAAATGTCTGCGACAAAGTCTTCGAACGACGGGATAAAGCNAAACTTGAAAAGAGCTCCCTNCTCNANGCCAATATCGAATCAGCCCACAACCTTAGTAAANCTGCAACAGCGGCCCTAGAAGACGCGANAAAAAATAAATCGACGGTACAGCCGAGACAATTACAAGAATTCGAAGGCACTCTACGTGNGATGGATCTTCCAACCCAATCGAAAAATGANCACTATAAAAGCCTTCGTTCGTTNCAAGCGATTTGGCGCGAACACCTAATGTTTCTGGATGAAGAAAACCACAGAACGGAAATCGCGCAAATATTGGAACTTGATATGCGGTTGGCCATGCTCGAAGAAGCGCGGGAAGACGTGAGTAAATTCCTACACGAGGCTGGCCCCCATGCAAAATACTTTGAAAATCGTAATTCAAAAAATATTGACCTACGTGAACTAAACGAGATTGTTGTCCGAGCTGAACTACACGAAAACATTCCGTCACCGGAAACAGACAACGAAATGCGCTTGAAAATCCAAGTAGAGCGTCTGAACGAAGGACTTGGGAAACGGAATATAGAAACNGAACTCCCAGACAAATTATTGGCCCGCTGGTGTCAAATTGCCTACGGAAAAAACGCATTCAGAAAACGATTCCATGACGCACTAAATAGTTCAATGGACTCTCTATAGCTCGAATAACCGNGGTGTCGGAACATCCTTCCAAGATTTGCAGGCTAATTACGACTTATATTCGCAATGCAATGCTCTGGATCGAGATCTATAACGAGGTCAGCCGTATGAGGTAGGACACGTAACATTTCTTGGGTCACACGTTCGTAGTGATCCACGAAGTGGCTTACTTGATCTTTCGTCATTCTCTGACCAAACGGCCTTTCTCGTTCTTGATCTAAACGCCACCGTTTCACCGCATCCATACTGGGTACTTTCAAAAAGATTTGTTGAGCTATTTGTGAATTGAGCCTTGAGTAACGAGTAGATAAAGCTTCATTGACGTACGAACGCCAAATACCCTTTTGATCTCTAGTTAATTCGAGATTGTTAATCGGTTGTTTTAATGTATCGCTGGGTACTGCGGTAGCACCAACACACCAACCCTCCACCACTACATGCTGCACGCGTCCTCGTATTAGTCTCTCGCCGGTCCTGTCGTCCAAACCTTTATCGAAGACGGGCACGGGAACATCACCAATTAGCNGGAGATTTTCTACCGANGTTATCAGTGCTTCTACATCGTGAGTCCCTGGCGGTCCTCGTGTTTCCAAAAGCGAATGTATCTCGGAGCTAAGTACACGTCTTTGTGACTTCGTGTAATAAAAATCATCAATACTCAAAGCAACAACACGTTTTCCGTAAAATCGGCCTGCTTCCTCTAGTAGTTTTGCTAAGGTGGACTTNCCTGCACCTTGGCCTCCACCTATACCAGCGCATCGTATGTCGTGGATCCCCCAATGCCATACTAGATAGGCCGCGACCTGGCGATAGTGATCTGGAGCTATGTCATCCAAACTCCGGTAACACGCTTTGATTTCACTAATATTCCTATTTGTTAGTTCATCCGTCTTTGTAAGTTGTTCTAAGATATCCAATCTATTTNCCCGATTTTTTTAAACCAGTCCTAATCAACGAAGTATCCATAAATAGATAGCTTTCACGATTCGTAACTTTCATCAAAATCCAATCTGTACGGCGGAAGAGATTCCAAAATTGAGCGCCCGTATCGTTGGGTTAGTATCCTTTTGTCAAGTAAAGTAATCCGGCCGTAGTCTTTTTCATTACGGATCAAACGTCCACAAGCTTGGATCAAGCGTAACGCAGTATCAGGTATAACTACTTCCATAAAGGGCCTACGACCCATCGATTCCAGCCACTCCGAATAGGCTTGATCTATAGGATCGTCGGGAGATGCAAATGGTAGCTTGGCTATAATCACGTGCCTACANTATTCATTCGGTAAATCGATGCCCTCCGAAAAACTACTNACCCCTAACAAAAANCTCGATCGCTTCCCATCAATCAATTTTCTGTGAGATTCGAGAAGAAACTGCTTCGAAGATTGNCCTTGGACTAGGCATAACTCTCTAGTGGAAGTCGGCAACTGTGCTACAACCTCTTTTAGTTGTCTCCANGAGGTAAAGATCACAAGGGCACTTTTTTCTTCAGCTAGGAGTTTAGGAAGATATTGAGCAACTTCGTTCGTATGGGCATTGGCATTACGCGGATCTTCCAACATAGACGGCACGCGAAAAGTCGCCAGTTTGGCAAAATTAAAAGGGCTCGCTATCCGATTTAAAGAAACTTCATCAAAGTTCAAACCTGTGCTCTCTGTGAATCGTTCAAAACTTCCTAATGCGCAAAGAGTNGCCGAAGTACAAATAGCTCCGTAACAGCGATCCCAAAGGTCTTTTTTTAAAATTTCTCCAACATGCAACGGTACCGTAACTAATTCAAAATCAGCTCTCCCGTCTTCCTCGTGGCGAATTATCCATCGGCCGTGACTGACCAGCCCATCTTCACTTACGGAATTCGCATAATCGAAGAGAAGTTCTTTTGCCTCAGATATACGNCCAATATTTTGTGTAACAACAGAGAGCCAAGTATCTGCTTCTAAAGCATCTTCCCTATCTTTACTGTGCTTATGCAACTCTTCAAGATACTTTTCTACATCTACTAACGAGTTTTCTAGNATCGCGAAATAACTAGCTAAAGGTTCACAAAGCGCCACAATATCCGAAGGCACTTCCCCGAGTCGAAACCGGTGTATATCAGCCACACCATTGCGCCTGTCAAAATCTAAAGNAGTTGTAGACTTTTCTAATTCTAGTATCAACGTTTCCATAATCTCTGAATCCGCGGCTACTTTCTTACTCANTGACACTAATTGATCGGGGCGATGAAAACGTTGAGTTAAAGTACCCAAGAAAAGATTGATCGTCTCCAACCACTGCATCATTCGCTGCGAATAGAAACTATAGGAGAAGTGGGTTTGTGTTTTCTCGGGTAAATGATGCGCTTCGTCAAATATGTATATAGCTTCTTCAGGCGAGGGAAGTGTAACTCCCCCTCCATGACTCAAATCCGCTAAAACCATGTCTTGGTTAGTTACAATTACGTCGGCCGTGTCTAGTGATGCTCGCGCTTTAAAAAAAGGACATTGNTCAAAGAAATCACAACGTCTATTAGTGCACCCTCGATGATCATTGGTAACCGATGCCCAGGTAGAACTATTTATTTCGTACTCTAAGGAGTCTAGCTCCCCGTTCCATATTCCTTCGGAGAAAATTTCTTGTAAGTTTTCTAGCGTCGCCCGATCTGAATCTATANATTCATCGAACAGAGACAANGTGCTTCGAGCGTTGTCATTCAATTGATCTTCGAGTCTTTTCAAACAAACATATCTGCTCCGACCCTTAGCCAAAGCAAAGTGGAATCGTAAGTTCGTATTCGCGAGAATATCCGGTAAGTCTTTCAAAACAATCTGTTCCTGCAAAGCGACAGTGGCGGTAGCCACAACGAGCTTTTTATCGAGCGCGATTGCTAGGGAAATAGAAGCTAGACAATACGCCACCGTCTTCCCTGTCCCCGTTCCAGCTTCAACGATGCANACNCTCCGATTACCANCAGCAACGGTACGCGCCACTTCAGCTATCATTTGTCGCTGCCCCTTACGGGGTTTAAATCCTTTCGCTTCGATCCAATGGGTATACGCTTCTTGTATCTCTTTTTTATGAGTTTCCGTTAACATCATCCAGTACTATGATTCTATGAACCGACAAATTAAATACATATGTGCCCTCTTTTNTGGATCTCTCTGTGCAATTGTCAGCGCTGACTTGCTACAACTACCAGACGGATTCAAACTTACAGTACTAACAAATAATGTGCCAAATGCCCGTCAGATGGCCGAGTCACCCTCGGGAATACTTTATGTAGGGACCCGGGACGCGGGTAAAGTATACGCAGTTATCGCGGCCGGTGATGGTTCAGTACCGCAGGTAATCGTTGTCGATGAAGGACTTACAATGCCGAGTGGTCTCGCTCTATTAAACGGCGACCTCTACGTTGGAGCCCTAAACCGCATTCTTCGCTATGACGATATCGAAAACAATTTTCATAAGAATCCAAAACCTTCTGTGATTACAGATCGGCTTCCNGATAAGCGACATCACGGATGGAAATATTTGAGCATCGGACCAGACGGGTATCTTTACGTTCCAGTAGGAGCGCCTTGCAATATCTGTTTCTCAGANGACGAGCGTTTTGCCAGTATTCTGCGTATGGATCCAAGTAACGGAACTACGACAGTTTTCGCACATGGTGTACGTAACAGTGTCGGTATGTCGTGGCATCCAATAACCAAACAACTTTGGTTCTCTGATAATGGTGGTGACATGCTCGGCGACGATTTACCTCCCGAAGAAATAAACCAAGTTAACCAAAGTGGTGACCACTTTGGTTATCCTTTTATACACGCCGGAGCGATGAAGGATCCACGCCTTGGCCACGAATATAATGCTTCCGACTTCAAGTCGCCTGAAATAAAAATTCAGGCACATTCAGCTCCTCTTGGACTCGTCTTTTACGACGGCAACCAATTCCCCCGTCGGTTTCAAAATGCTCTCTTCATTGCCGAACANGGATCGTGGAATCGTAGTTCGAAAGTGGGTTACCAAGTAAGTGTCGTTNTGGCTAACCAAAANACTGCCATNCCNTTTATCAGTGGNTGGCTGCAGNATGAAAAGGTATTTGGTCGCCCAAGTGACCTTATCGTTTCATCTGATGGTAGCCTTCTAATAGCAGACGATTTAGCTGGGAGCATTTACAAGGTTTCTTATAGCTTGAAAAAGGACGAGTAGCCGTCATTAGACAAGCTTAGAAAAATAGCCANCGTTTACGATTGAGAGATTGCCTGCAAGTAGTTAATTGCTGACTATAGAGCACCTTTTTATTTTGTACTTTAGCCGCCGCACCAAGAAGCCATGTCTTCTTACGCCAAGACCCTGCCCTGTAACCAGATAANCCTTCGTGGTANGACAAATATAGTTGTTTGGCGTCGTTACGGTTAATACCCAAGGTACGAGAAGATCGATCCAAATACCAACCGACAAAATCTACCGCATCGCCAAAATCATCTCGGTCCGCAAATCGGCGACCAGTGGCTTTTCTATAATCAAACCAAGTCTCGTTAGTCGCCTGAGCAAAGCCATACGCGCTAGANGGTCGGCGCCACGGTACCATGCCAAGAAGTTTCGTNCGNGGCGGCTTCGCTNTTTTTCTATAACTTGATTCTCGATACAACACCGACATTATCATCGGCGCTTGAATATTCCACCGTTTCTCAGAACGTTTGATCGAGCGGTACCAGCTTGGTTTCTCTTTAAAGATTGCACAGAGGTTTTCTGGATCCTTTGGAAGCGTAGTCATACAACCAGTCAGCAGTACCCAAGTTAGCACTAACAAAGCTNCTAATAGCTTATGGATCAGCATGAATTTCCAGTAACTTCAAGAAAGCCGCCTCATCTAACGTATCAATCTTCAAGGCCAATGCTTTATCTAATTTACTTCCTGCCGATTGGCCAGCGACCAGTCTCGTTGTTTTGTTTGAAACCGTNCCTGTCACTTTTGCGCCTAAAGACGTGAGAATTGACTTAGCTTCTGTTCGAGTCATTGCCTCCAAAGTGCCAGTTATAACCCAGGTTTCGCCCACAAGCGGAAGACTACTCTCATTCAGATCAACAACACTCCAAGTAAAACCCACGTCTAATAAAGAATGTACTATAGACCGGTTATTTTGATCGNCGAAGTAGGAACAAATATTCGCTGCTACTACCGGCCCAACATCGTCAATTTGCTGCAACATATTAAGGTCTGCAGACATTAAACCGTCCAGATCACTAAATTTTTTGGCCAACAAAGATGCCGTAGTTTCACCNACTTCTCGAATACCGAGCCCATAGATAAAACGTGCAAAAGTAGTTCTTTTGCTAAGTGATATCGATTTAACAAGATTANTAGCNGATTTTTCACCCATCCGATCTAGNTTTTTTAGTTGGTGAACNGTTAGANGATANAGATCGGCTGGCGATNTAACTAGTCTTCCTTC
This sequence comes from Gammaproteobacteria bacterium, assembly GCA_002708205.1. Taxonomy (GTDB): domain Bacteria; phylum Pseudomonadota; class Gammaproteobacteria; order Pseudomonadales; family Azotimanducaceae; genus UBA11889. The sequence goes on along the minus strand of PAMR01000050.1, from coordinate 7,043 downwards.
AACGAGTTGATTTACAAGCTTGTCTCCCAAACCATCAATATCGATAGCCAGTCTTGAAGCAAAGTGTTTTATTGATTCTTTCAACTGTCCCGGACATTTTGTTCCTGCCGAACAACGAACAATGGCCTCGTTATTATATCGTTTAATATTAGCCCCACAGATAGGACAATCAGTAGGTATAACAATCGCTGGTGCAGTCTTCGGTCGTTTGTCTATAACAACTTGTATAATTTGTGGAATTACATCGCCCGCCCTACGCACAATGACTGTATCCCCTATTCGCAGATCTAAACGACTGATCTCATCTACGTTATGCAAAGTTGCATTTGAAACTGTAACGCCTCCCACGAAAATAGGCTNTAGTTTAGCTACNGGGGTAAGCGCACCGGTCCTCCCTACCTGGAACTCTACGTCCCTCAATACCGTAATGGCCTCCTCTGCTGGATACTTAAATGCNATCGCCCAACGCGGCTGCCTGGTAACGTTTCCCAAACGCTCCTGAAGAGCTAGATCATTCACTTTTAATACAATGCCATCAATATCATAGTCGAGTTGCTGCCTTCTGCTTAGCATNGTTTCAATATACAAGTGAACGTCGTCTAAAGAATTTAAAACTTGGTATTGATCGTTTATAGGACAACCCCATTTTGCAAAACTATCAAGAACTTCTGAATGGAGGCTGGGAGAAAAATCTGTACTACATACACCCATTGAATAACAAAAAATGGAAAGAGGCCGAGAGGCTGTAACTTTTGGATCCAGTTGTCGCAAGCTCCCTGCAGCACCATTTCTTGGATTAGTCACTAACTTATCGCCTGTTTTCAGGGCATATTCATTATACGAATCGAAAGCAGCTTTCGGCATGTATATCTCACCGCGAATTTCCAAAAGTTCCGGAAAGTCACCCATCAACTTTAAGGGTATTTGCCTAATCGTTCGGACATTAGCCGTAATNTCTTCTCCTGTATAACCGTTTCCCCGAGTGCCNCCCCGAACCAATCTGCCTTCTTGATATAGCAAACTTACTGCGATCCCATCGATTTTTGGCTCACAGCTGAGCTCGGGCATACCTACCCCGGTAATACGCTCACACCGCTCTAACCAGCTCTCTATCTCTCGATGAGTCGTNGATTTATCCANCGATAACATCGGAATTTGATGGTTAATTTCGGCAAATTTCTCAGATAATTCACTCCCAACCCTTTGCGTCGGTGAGGTTGAATCCACTAAATCNGGATGTTGTTTTTCTAAAGTTACTAAACGATCAAACATCTGATCAAATTCCTGATCGGGAATAGTCGGTTCACCTTGTACATGGTAATTGTAGAGGTGAACGCGCAGTTCATCTCGCAGCTGCTCTATTTCCTTTTCAACAATAGCTTTCATTAACTAGAGTTGTGCCCAACCTTATGTCATGTACTAAAAAACTATTTACATCAACAAGCTAGCTCGCTTTTACNCGCAATCTACGTCTAGTAAATTCTTCAATCCTTTGTCGATAGTATGAAATGGTTTGACTGGTCATTAGATTGCGCGATTCATCACGTAACTCCCCATTCATAACAGCTGCAATGCTGTGCGCTACTTCAATCATTTCATCGAATGCTGCCAATGGATCCTGNGGTCCGGGTAATTGCATAAANATCGAAACGCCCGGCGTATACATTTGATCCAATCTCGAGAGATCAAATGTTCCAGGTTCCAACGANTTCGCCACGCTAAAGAGTATGTTTCTAGAGTTTACCTCAGGCCGATGAAATATATTCATATCACCAAATTTGAGACCTTTCTCTTGGAGCAGGCGAAAAAGGTCCTCGCCATTCCATCGACCTCCGGTACGAGACATCACTGATACGATCAAAATCTCTTTAGCAAGCGCATAATTATCTTCCCATGTCCGAATCGCTAAACTGGGATCTGGCGGCTTTATACTTCGTTTGTCCGTCTCTAGCTTAGATGCACCAAGCGAATGCATTTTCGATTTAGAAGGAACAGACGGTGCCGTGAGCTCAAAGACCGGCTCTTTTTGTTGCTCTCTTATATCCAAGAGATTTTCTCGACTAGCCGCCAATTTCGTGTCAGCTGCCGCCTGTTCTAAGAATGCTAAACCAGTTTCGGCTGCTACGGCTTCCCGCTCATTTGGAGTCTCTATCTGTGTGGGCTGATGATGATCACCGTACGAGAGAGACGGTTGAGTAGCCCGATTATGCCCAACGACTCTGGATTTACCATTGGGTAACTCCCCCTTAAAGAGAGACATCTCGTCTATCTCCTCTGAGCTCAACTCAGGAGCTAGCTCCATACGCAACGGGTCCCTCCGGGAACGCCACGCTGTCCACAATCCATGCCATATGACAACGGCTATTAATATGCCGCCGCCGAGTATTACTACATCCTTGAAATCCACCTGACGACACCTCAGTCGTTACCCAATATTTGAGCACAACTACACTGCAGCCATTTCTGCTGCTTGTTCCACATCCACCGAGACCAAGCGAGAAACGCCTGCTTCATGCATGGTCACGCCCAGGAGGTGATCCGCCATTTCCATGGTCAACTTATTATGTGTGATCACCACGAACTGAACTTCGCTTGACATCTCTTCGATGAGATCAGCAAACCGCGTGACATTAGAGTCATCAAGCGGAGCATCGACCTCATCGAGCATGCAAACGGGACTCGGATTTAGTTGGAAAATGGCAAATACTAGCGCTACCGCCGTCATTGCTTTTTCTCCGCCCGAGAGCAAATGTATGCTTGCATTCCGTTTGCCCGGTGGTTGCGCCATTAGCGTAATACCAGTGTCAAGCAAGTCCTCCCCTGTTAGCTCTAAGTGAGCATGTCCACCGCCGAATACCTTTGGAAACAGCGTCTTCAAGTGTTCATTAACTTTATCAAAGGTCTCTTTAAAACGGCTTCTAGTTTCTCGATCGATCCGTTTTATCGCCTTATTTAATGTGTCGAGAGCTTCGACTAAATCATCATTTTGTTTATCCAAATATTCCTTACGTTCAGATTGACTGTCGAATTCGTCTATTGCTGCCAAGTTTATTGGTCCAAGCCTAGAAATTCTTCTCTCAATGCGCTCAAGTTCTTCCGACAACGAATCTTCATTTACTTCCAGCTGTGATTGAGTGTGTTCCGATATTTCATCCAAACTGTGTCCAGTGTCCGCCAACAAACTTTCAACATTTTTTACGTTGACAACAATTCCTTCACGCTCAATTCGTGCTTCTTCCATGTTCGAGCGAATTTCTTCTATGGAAACTTCTATGTTCCGCCTTCGTTCTTCTCCCTGCCGAATTGTGCTTTCAAGTTTTTCGAGACTTTCTCGTATTTGACGCAACTCCATCTCGACTTTTGTTCGTTCCTGAAGTTTTAACTCAAGTTGGTCTTTCATTCCGGATAAGGGATCAGAGTTACCACTCTTTTGCTTCTGGAGAGATTCTCGCTGTTCTTCAAGATCTTTTGATTGCTTTATTAGCCGTTCTCGGGCCGTGTGGCCCGCTTGAATCGAAGACTCTAGTGAACGTAGATCCACTCGCAAAGAGTGAACAGCATCCCCTGCCTCGCCAGCCTCAAGTCGCGCCTTATCTAGGCGCATATTCTTTACATCTTTTTCTTTCAGTAGGCTTTCCCGCTGCACTGCATACGTCTCAGCCTCTGAAACCAATATTGTTAATCGATTTTTTGCTTTTGCAAGTTTTGTCGATTCTTGTCCGACCTGGCTTTCCGTTTCGTTGCGATCTCGCTCCACCCGTGCTCGTCGTACTTCCGCCTCCTCTTCACGAGCGCGCCGAACACCGTGATCGGTCCGAAGCGTGGCTAATGATCCTCCAATTTGCGAGAGACGGTTTTGTAAGGTATCTCGCTCATTTTCTAAATCTCCGGAATGCTTTTTCAATGCCACGAGCTCAGACTGCAAGCTCGTCAATCGCAATTCCGAATCATTCACTTTCTCTCCAAGTGATTCGAGCTCAGCCTCCCTTTGAATAATTCCTCTCGCCTCATCTCTACTCTTATCTAACCGGACCCAATTTCTACCTACCCACACGGCGTCACGAGTAATAATACTTTGCCCTGCAATCAAACCGACGCGATATTTTAGAGCTATCTCCAAAGTATCGGCCGCAAAGACCCCAGACAAGAAAGATCCAATGCTCCCATCACTAATGTCGATCATGCTTTCGAGAGCTGGCAGGTCACCTTTTATCTCTTCGGTTTGCATGCCCTCATACAAAGTCACTGTGCTATCTTTCATGTCAGTAAGAGCAGAACCATAATCAACTATGTTTTCCACGTGGATCGCTTTTATCTGATCCCCTAATACTGTCTCCACCGCGAGCTCCCAGCCAGGAACCACCGATAGAGACTCCCCNAGGCGTTTCGCTTTTGCCAGGCTGTGTTTTTCAAGCCAACTTTCTGAAACCGATCTGCTGCGACCCAACGCCGCCTCTTGAATCGCAGAGAGGGAAGCCCACTCATGCCTGAGCTCAAGGACTTCCTCTCGAGAATGATCCAAAACGGATTCTAACTGGCCGATTTCGCTACGACTTTCAGAGAATCTCGCCAAAGCTCGTTCAAGATTGATTTCTGCAGTCTTNTAGTTCTCTTCTAGGGTTTTGATTTCACCTACGAGTCCTGCTTCCGCAATAGTCTCGGATCGAGGAGACTCCTTAGTTTCCAACTCCAATTGGTCTCGCTTTGAGCGCAGCCGTAACAAAACCTGCTCAGTGTGTTCGATTTGACTTTCTTGCACCTGCACTTCGCTATCATTCAAGTTAGCCAGTTCGGCAAACTCATCCCAAGCGAGCTGACATTGGTGCATCTCTTTTTCAGCCCTAGACAACTCTATTTTTGTATCAGAAAATTTTTGTTCCGCCTCAGTCAACGAAGGACGAAGCGTCTCAAATTGGGAAGNCAAATCCGTTATGTGCTGATTATCCATGGAGAGTTGCAATCGGCTCTCATGTAATCTGCTTTCTATTGCCGCAATGTCAGCCTCAAGATCCTTAACTCTTTCTTGCGTCAGCTGAATCGATTCCTCAATCCGGCCTATATCGGAGCCCAGTTCGTAGAAACGCCCCTGGACGTCATTCATCCGCTTTGACCCATCACCATGCTCAGACTTGGTTCGTTCTAAGTGAGTGTCATTTGATTGCAGATCCGCCCTTGTCTTCTCTATATGGACATCAAGAGCNGTTAACTTTTGCTCTACCTCGCNCAGGCTATCGCGAAATTTCCGTAGCCGCAGCGTATGAAGCGTAGCCGTAGCTCTACGTTCTTCATCCTTAAATANCCTATANTTTTCAGCAGCTTGAGCCTGTCTTTTCAGTTTGGAGAGCTGTTTATCCAACTCTTCGCGAATNTCATTAAGTCGGTCCAGATTATCCTTAGCATGGCGTATACGATTTTCTGTCTCGCGCCGACGCTCCCGATATTTTGAAATTCCAGCCGCTTCCTCAATATAAGTTCGTAGTTCTTCGGGTTTGGCCTCTACCAATTGACTGATCATTCCTTGCTCGATAATCGAGTAACTTCTCGGACCAAAACCAGTCCCCAAAAAAACATCCATCACGTCGCGGCGGCGACAGCCTTTGCCGTTGAGATAATAGTTCGACTTAGCCTCTCGATTAACTTCGCGTCTAATCGCTATCTCGCCGTAACTAGAATACGCCCCACCAATTCTGCCGTCCGCGTTATCAAATAACAGTTCGATACTTGCTATGGCTGTTCGCTGGCGAGAACTAGAGCCGTTAAAAATGACATCCGTTAAGGACTCTCCACGAAGCTGTTTCGCAGAACTTTCGCCCATAACCCATCTAACCGCATCGATGATATTNGATTTACCACAACCATTCGGGCCGACTACGGCNGATCGAGAGCCAGGAAAGCTAACCGTTGTCGGATCGACAAAGGATTTAAAACCCGCAAGTTTTATCGACTTTAGTCGCATTCAGCGAGCTGCACCATGCTGGTAGTTAGCTTGCCTAATACTAACCTAAAGAGATCGCAACAACACTATAGAATGCAAAAAAAGTCTTTTTTTTTCATTCTATCTCTCGAGATTACGATGCGTTAGTGGCAACCCATACAGAAAGACTAACTATTCAAGACCAAAAAATAAAAATCTGTTCATTTGAACTTTTCCGANGCTCGGATTAATTCTATCGANTCACCACGGNTNCTATCAAAATCGTACCNCTACCTCCTACTTCTACAATAGTTGCTTGGCTTTCAAAATCTCCCGACTTCGCGACTGGAGTTCCACCTACAGCAGCTCGTCCTATGACCTCGACCTCCTCAAAAGTGGTCAAACTCCTTGTTTTCACCATGCTGTCTTGATCCGTTAGTCGAATCTCTGTAGGTAACTGACTNGCCGTTAAACGACGGACCGCTATNGGCACTCGACTCCCGTCGGTCGCTCGCGCTATGACAAAAATGGGGGTNTTTGGGGAAATCGCCACATCCGCATCAAGCGAAACCGCGACATCGATTCCAGCACTAACTGCTTTGCCCGATGGAGACGGGAAGAAAAATCTCACCTCAGNGCCTTCTNCGAGAGAATGAGGTTTACTGCTNTGNGAAATGTCTTGTGGCCCTTCACGGGACAGATCAGAAACNCCTAGACGCGCCGTAATTATCAAGTCTTCGAGAAAAAAAACTGATGCGTCTGAGTCCACTAAAACCGATTCGTCTATAGTAATTACGTATTGCTGACGATCATCGATAGGTCGCTTCACAAGCGCTACTAATTGTGAAGATTCCTGCTCCCTGGCCGTCACTACTAGCCATCGCGCTTTTTCATTAGGAAGACCTAAGTCGATCACGACATCAAGGCTNGGTCGCTCCAGTGGTAACTTATCCCTTATTGTGTGTGCCATTTCCTCAAAGATCTTTCGACGACTCTTCTCAATGCGTTGTGCGAGAATTTTTTCGAGGTACACCAACGCCACTTCGTTCTTTCCAGATCGTACCGCGTCCATTACCAATAGCTCTAAGGTGGAGAGATGATCTGGTGCAGCTGCGAGCACTCTATCAGC
>PAMR01000049.1 GCA_002708205.1 Gammaproteobacteria bacterium | reverse complement strand
CCGTAACAATGGCACAACAAATATTTACCGATATCAAAAAGACACGTGTGCTGCTTATTGGTGCCGGTAAAACCATCGATCTAGTTTCTGCTCATATGCAGAGTGCCGGTGTTACATCGATAGATATTGCCAATAGAACCATTAGCAATGCAGCGAGAATCGCCGTAAGAACTGGCGGTTCTGCCCTAAAACTAAGTCAAATTAACGAAAAGCTACACCGTTACGATGTAGTAATAAGTTCAACAGGAAGTACGTTACCTATTTTAGGTAAAGGAGCAGTAGAGAAAGCGTGTAGGCAAAGACGCCACAAGCCAATATTTATGGTTGATATTGCCGTACCTCGGGATATAGAACCCGAGGTACAAACTCTCAGTGACGTTTACCTCTATTCCATAGATGATCTAACGGAAATTATCGACGAAAATATCGCAAACCGAACAAAAGCGGCAGAAAAGGCTGAGCAATTAATTCACGAAGGAACTTTAAACTACGAACAAGAACTGAGAGTTCGTTCGTCACAAGACTTAGTCTCCCGACTCCGTGAAGGTGCAGGAAATCAACGAGACACAGAAGTTGCTAAAGCCTTGCTCCGAATAAAAAGCGGTTCCGATCCAGAGCAAGTAATCGAACGTCTTGGTCGAGATCTAACAAATAAGTTGATTCACCCCCCCACTATCGCCATGCGGACGGCTAGCGCTGACAATAAACGAGCTCTACTTGAATACTTGATCTCAGTATACGATCTCGACTAACGGCACTTTATATGGCTCTCAGTCAAACAATGGTCGGTAAACTGCAGGAACTTCGGGACCGTCAAGAAGAAGTCGCTTATTTACTTACCGATCCCGAAATAATGAATAACAGAGATAAATTCACAGCTTTGAGCAAGGAGTACGCAGAATTAGAACCCGTAGTTTCACATTACAAACACTACGTATCGATCAATCTCGAACTGTCCGAAGCAGAGGAGTTACTTGAAGACGACGATTTGGAACTTCGAGAACTTGCCTCAGATGATTTACAAGATTTGCAACTGAAAATTCAAACCATTGAGCTGGAGCTGAAGAAACTTTTACTTCCTAAAGACCCTAACGATACAGCCAACATATTTTTAGAGATTAGGGCAGGTACGGGTGGAGACGAGGCTGCTATTTTTTCAGGTGACCTTTTTCGGATGTACTCACGTTATGCGGAACATAATAAATGGACAGTTGAAATTTTATCCGAGCGCCAGGGAGAACACGGGGGTTATCGGGAAATTATCTGTCGTGTAGAGGGTACTGCAGTCTTTTCCTTACTTAAGTTTGAATCTGGGGCGCATCGAGTTCAAAGAGTCCCGGAAACTGAATCACAGGGACGAATACACACATCAGCTTGCACAGTTGCAATACTCCCTGAAGTTGAGGATATCGAGAGTATAGAGATCGATAAAGCGGAACTTCGCGTAGACACTTTTCGAGCCTCAGGTGCTGGCGGGCAACACGTGAATAAAACAGACTCCGCTATTCGAATTACCCATCTGCCCTCAGGCATCGTCGTCGAATGCCAGGATGAACGGTCCCAGCACAAAAATCGAGCCCGAGCTATGTCACTACTACACGCCAAATTATTGGACGCTGCACAGATGCAACAACAATCAGAACAAGCTGCCACTAGAAAAATACTGGTTGGGTCCGGTGATAGATCTGAACGAATTCGAACCTACAATTTTCCACAAGGACGAGTAACCGACCATCGAATCAATTTAACGCTCTATAAGTTAGATGAAATTATGCAAGGCATGTTAGATCCCATAATTCAACCACTAAATCAGGAACACCAAGCCGATCTTCTCAGCAACCTCAGCGATACCGATGAATCCTAGGACAATAGGGGAGTGCTTATGGGAAGCGACAAATCTATTGCCAAAGCGAGAAGCTGAAGTCATTACATGCGCAGCACTGAATATCAACAGAGCGACATTATATTCTCATCCCGAACGACTCACGAGATATTCAACAGCACGCCGACATCAGTATTGGGTGCATCGCAGGCAAGTTGGTGAACCCATTTCATATATCACCGGGACAAAAGAATTCTGGAGCCTAAATTTTGGGATTAATCGGTCAGTATTAATTCCTAGACAAGACACCGAAGTTCTAGTCGAAGTGGCTATAGATCTCGCAAATCCCGCTGATCGAATACTTGACCTTGGTTGTGGTTCCGGTGCTATAGCTATATCTATCGCGCGAGATACGCAAACCGCGGTTTTCGCCTGTGATATCGATACAGATTGTATTGAACTGACATTAAAGAATGCCAGCAAACATTCAGTTGTAGTCAAAACATTTCTGTCGGACTGGTTCTCTAAAATCAATGGTCAATATGATCTGATCGTTTCTAATCCTCCTTACTTGTCCCCTCATGACACCCACCTTTCTTCGAGCGATCTTAAATGGGAACCTCAACACGCTCTACTCTGCAAAAATAGCGGCTTAAGATGTTTGACATTGATAATAACAAGTGCAACGGAATTCCTTCGTCCAGGAGGAAAATTAATAGTAGAACATGGGTACAACCAACAAACTCCTGTGGCGAGTTTGTTCAAACAGTCCGGATTTGTTCAAATCGAAACCTATAACGACCTAAGCGGAATAGTAAGAGCAACAAAAGGAGTACGCCGTGAATGACGATAATCTACTTCGCTACAGTCGACATATCATGTTGCCTGAATTGGATATTAAAGGTCAGGAGGATTTGTTATCTGCAACCGCAACAATTATTGGCTTAGGCGGTCTAGGATCTCCGGCAGCTATCTATCTAGCGGCATCTGGAATTGGCTCGCTAATTCTAGTAGATGATGACCGTGTCGAGAATTCTAATCTTCAACGTCAAATCATCCACACGGAAGATTCTATAGGCGAAGACAAAGTCGACTCTGCAAAAAAAACAATCTCGGAAATATCAAATGCAACCAAGGTATCAACAATAAATCATCGATTAACGGACGAAGAACTTTTATCCGTTTTTAAGCAATCCGATGTTGTCTTAGATGCAACCGATAATTATTCAACACGTTACTCACTGAATAAAGCGTCGTTGGAAACGCAAACCCCTTTAGTGTCTGGGGCCGCAATACGATTCGAGGGGCAAGTGACAGTCTTTGATCCTAGATTAGATTCTTCACCTTGTTATCAATGCCTTTATCGAGAAGGGAACGATGCGGATCTAAATTGTTCGGAAAACGGAGTAATCGCACCGCTAACCGGTATTATTGGGACCATGCAAGCGATGGAAACATTAAAACTTATCGCCGGTCTCGGAGAAAATTTAACAGGGATCGTCCTATATATAGATGCGAAGCGTATGGATATACGGAGGCTAAAACTAGCTAAAGACCCAAATTGCCCGGCTTGTAAAACACTCCCTTAAAGCCAAATTCACGGCTGATCTGTACTTCTAATATCTCAGTAACCTCTAACATATCAAAATTTCCAAAGTCACACATCGTTGTAATCTCTAGTCCTTCCATTCCACATGGATGGATTCTTCCAAAAGGCTCCGTATCCATATCCACATTAAGACTTAGCCCATGATACGAATTTCCCCGACTTATCCTCAGCCCCAAAGAACCAATCTTCTTGCTACGAACGTAAACTCCCGGAGTATTTTCCATACGATTACTTCTAATATCAAAATGGTTAAGAGTTGCCATCATTGATAGCTCTATCTTACGTACGAACTCCCGTACCGATAGATTCATTCGTGAGATATCAAATAATAGATAAGCCACGATCTGTCCAGGCCCATGATATGTAATCTGTCCACCGCGATTACTTTGGATAACAGGTATATCTCCTGGAGCAATCAAATGCTCCGGCTTTCCTGACTGACCCTGTGTAAAGACTGGGTCATGCTCTGTAATCCAAAGTTCGTCATTAGTATCAGCACTTCGAATTCGAGCAAATTCCTTCATCGAATCATAAACGATCTGATAGCCCGTTCTTGCAAGATGCCGAACCAAAAGTAGATTCTTACTACCTAAATCATTCACTCGCCTAAGTCACTAAAAAAAAGTTCGATCGCGTCCGATGCCCTCGAAAAAAATCCTGCCTCTAATACTGCCGAGCGTGCAATTAATGGAACACTCGCTAACTCCCGCCCATCAAGATTCACCCGAAGCTCACCTATTTTCTGACCGATCTGAATTGGGGCCTCAATGATACTCGGAAAGTCTATTTCGGATTCTAAATCCTCATAACTGCCGCGAGGAAAGGTCAAAATCAGTTTTTCTTCGATTCCTAGCTCGAGCTCTTCTTTTTCCCCATAATAAATACGGGTTTTTTGTAGGCTGATATTCGGCTCAAAAAGTGTTTGTGTTTCGAAATAACGAAATCCCCACTGAAAGAGCTTTTGCGTTTCTCTCATCCGAGTTTCGTCATCCGTTGCACCCATAACCACAGATACCAAACGCATTCCTTCTCTCATCGCAGAAGCCACTAGACAAAAACCGGCATCTTTAGTCATACCGGTTTTGACTCCATCTACCGTTTTGTCACGCCACAAAAGTCGATTACGATTATTTTGACGAATGCCTCCGTATGTAAATTCGCGTTCCGAATAAATTTTATAATGATCCGGAAACTCAGAGATCAACGAGCGTACAAGCGTTACTAGATCACGAGCCGTTGTGAGATGTTCTCTGTCCGGCAACCCTGTCGAATTTCGAAAATCGGTACGCGTCATGCCTATGTCTTCAGCATGTTGATTCATCATTCCAGCAAATGCTTCTTCACTACCTGCGATGTATTCTGCAACCGCGACACTAGCATCATTTCCAGATTGAATTATCACACCCCGCAAAAGATCGGACAAACTTACACTGGTTCCCTCACGAACAAATGTCTTAGATCCCGGTGTGCGCCATGCTTTAACACTGATTGGCACCTGATCTGCCAAATTGATACGTCCTTCCCTAATTTCTACTGCTGCGACATAGCTTGTCATAATTTTTGTAAGGCTCGCCGGTGGTAGAAGTTCATCGCCGTTAAACTCGCTCAGCACTTTGCCGGTCGACGCATCTATCAATACGTAACCCTTAGCAGCAATACTCGGCGCTTGTGGGATAGGAGCCGCACATATCGTTAGGGCACTTATTAAAAAAAAGGTAAATAAACTATTCCGTACTTGCATCTTGATATCTCTTTCCGGGTCTTTATTCCTCGATTATGGTCAGAGGTGATATGTCATACATTACTGCCAGTGCATGCAGCCGCTCGGTTTCTTTACGAGTTTTATAAGGGCCTACCCGCACTTGGTAACCATCTAGATTTCCACGAGTAAGTATTACAGGCGTGTAAACAATTTGTTCAATGCTCTCGAGTCGACTGGCAATTGCGTCTGCTTCTTTCAAGTTCTCAAAACCGACTAATTGTAAAAAAAATCGTTTCTCTATTCGCACTAAAGGTAGTAATTCGTTTACTTCAGGCCCACTTGCTTTTTTTAATTCAATCAGAACCCTGGCTATTCCCTCATTAGCGAAACCGAGCTTTACTGCAGCAGCATAAGATACATCAATCAATCGATCATCGTGAAACGGACCCCGGTCATTAACTCTCACTATTGTGCGCTTTAAATTATCAAGATTAATAACTTCAACATAACTCGGAAGGGGCAAATGCTTATGAGCTGCTGTGAGCTTGAACATATCATATTTTTCTCCATTTGAAGTCAACCTGTCATGAAACTTAGTCCCATACCAAGAGGCCTTTCCCTCCCTGCGGTATGCGGCTGGTCTAGACATAACTTGATAAGTCTTGCCATTAACCGTATACGGACTGTGATTACCTAACGTGCTAAGCGGTTCAACTGTGACTTTTGGATCAGGTAGATTCTCTAATCCTTCGGGGCTAACATGAGGAGCCGCATCAGTTTCAGATTGACTATGTATGGGCATATTTGAACAACCGCCAACAATCCAAAAACTGAACAGAGCGAAAATAAACCTAATCGTCATATTGTCGAAAATCCCGTGCGCAGATAATCAAATTCTACGATGCTTTAGCCTTTTTCATGCTGTCCAAAATAGCATCCGCTAACTGGAACACTGCTAACGCGTACATTCTTGAGTGGTTATATCGTGTGATGACATAGAAATCATTTGTACCTAACCAATACTCAGGACCACTTTTTCCATCCATTTTTATAAGTGTGGCCTTCGTATCAAGAGAAATCGCTTTCTTTACACTACCAAGGTCCAATCCATCCTTCGCCAACTCTCTGACTGTTTTCTCAGGCTTCCAATCAATGTTTGGTCTTATCCGTGATGTATCTCCTGAAAGGCGAACGGGAACCACTACTACCTGTTTACCATTCCATCCATGACGGTCAAAATAATTTCCTACACTTCCAATCGCATCAGTTTTATTTGACCAAATATCCCGGTATCCATCACCATCAAAATCGACGGCATACTCTCTGTAGCTTGAGGGTATAAATTGACCGAATCCCATCGCGCCAGCATACGATCCACTAAGAGCGAGAGGATCCTTCCCCTCTTCTCGCGAAAGCAAGAGAAACTGTTTAAGTTCTCTTCTAAAAAATTTGCTACGTGGAGGATAACCAAAAGACAGAGTCGCTAAAGAATCTAGAACACGATATCCGCCCGTAATACGACCGTAAAACGTTTCAACACCAATAATTGACACAATAAAGTGCGGCTCAACTCCATAGATTTGTCTAGCCTTTTCCAAAGATTCGCGATTCTTTTCCCAAAATTCAACACCGGCGTTTATTCTTTTATCCGTAACAAATATTTCGCGATATTCGTGCCACGGTTTAGCTTTTTCAGCCGGACGCGAAATGAGCTCTATAATTCTCTCTTTCTTTTCAGCTTCGTCGAATAATGCAAGTAATTCTCCAGAATCAAAATCATGTTCAACCACCATTTCGTCAACCAATTCTCTTATTTGATCGACGTCAAATTCATCAGCCAAGGCCTTCCCTAACATATTCAGAAAACCAATGGTGACCAATAACATAAAAACTTTCTCAAGAATTTTCAAACTTAATCCCTCCAACTACGGTGTGAGTGTATTGACATGACTATTCCGAAACCTGCAAGCAGAGTAATAGCCGAAGTTCCTCCATAACTTACCAGAGGTAGTGGAAATCCAGTCACCGGCAATAGACCACAAGCAATTGCTACGTTCGCAAATACATAAAAAAAGAAGACAATGGATAAACTAGCACTAACTAACCGTCCAAAAGTATCGGGCGTCATAATAGAAATGTATAGCCCTCGCCCTAATACAAGAATGTATAAAATTAAAAGCGTTATGACTCCTATCAATCCGAGCTCTTCTCCGATTACTGCAACCATGAAATCTGTGTGACTTTCCGGAAGAAAATGTAATTGGCTTTGAGTACCCTGACCTAAACCCTTTCCAAATAATCCACCGGATCCTATAGCTGTTGTCGATTGAATAGTATTCCAACCTGACCCCAATGGATCGCTTTCGGGATTGAACCATGTTAGTACACGTTGCCTTTGGTAATCCGTGAAAAACTGCCAAAAGACAGGAAGAGAGACGCCGGCGATGCAAGCAGCCAGTATGATCCAACGCCAATGAATTCCAGTCAAGAAAAGCACTATAATTCCACTAGAAGCGATGAGAACACCACTTCCCAAATCAGGTTGTTTTATGACTAGAACAACAGGAATCACAACAATTAAGAGCGATGCCGCTATATCCAAGAACCGAGGTGGTAAAGACCGATCTCGAAAGTACCAGGCTACCGTCAAAGGCACCACTATCTTCATCATTTCCGACGGTTGAAACCGCGGTAAACCCGGTAGTTCCAACCAACGCTGTGATCCTTTCGCTGAAACTCCGACAAACATAACCAGAACCAACATAAGGATACCCAATACATATAAGATGGGTGCCCAACGGAGAAATACCCAAGGTGAGAGTTGGGCTAAGCAAAACATCATAAAAAAACCGATTGCCAGTCGAGCTAACTGGCCGAAATAAAGATCTGAACCATTACCATCAAAAGTCCGCAAAACGGCTAAACCATAAACGCCAATGACAACCAAAAGTGACAACAGGTAAGGGTCAACATTAAAAATAGACACTCCAACGACTTGCCGGAGACCCGATCCTCCCTGAACAGACCGGACAAAGTCGTTCAAGGATTCAAGGCCAGCTGAGGGATTAGGTAAGCATCTATCACTTCGCGCGCTATCGGCGCTGCGATAGCACTTCCTCCTCCACCATTTTCTACCAGAACTGCCACAGCAATTTCTGGTTCGTCTACCGGGGCAAAGGCCATAAACCATGCATGCTTTCGTTTCCGCTCATCCAGAGATTCTTCGTCATATTCCTCTCCTTGTTTTATTTCGACCACTTGAGCTGTTCCTGATTTACCAGCCATACGATAAGGAATGTTCCGTCCAATATAGTTCCATGCCGTTCCATTCTGTCTAAATCCTTTATTGCCCCGATGCACGACGGCCTCCATAGACTGAATAATTCGAGTCCAGTCTTTTTCCTCCAGCCCACTGATGTTGGCAATTTTTTCCGGAGGGTCAGCTCCGAATAGTTGACTATCACTAGACAGGATCATGCGAGGCCTAACCCAACGACCCCGATTAGCTATCAGCATCGCGACTGTAGCGACCTGAAGAGGCGTCGCCAATAGATCCCCCTGTCCTATGCTCATATTAACCGTATCTCCTGGGAACCAAGGTTCTCCCTTTTGTCGACGTTTCCACTCGACACTTGGTAGAACCCCCAAGGCTGCTCCGTTGACATCAATAGCCGTTCTCTTCCCATAGCCAAATTGTGCTGCAAACCCAGTAAGTTGGTCAGAGGTTAAACGTGTTCCTAAGCTATAAAAGTAAACGTTAGAAGATCTATATATTGCCCTGTTTAAATCCACTATGCCCTGTCCACCAGAGTTGTCCTTCTTCCAACTCCAGTCTCGATATATACGATCCTGATTAGGCAATTTCAACCAGCCTCTGTCCATAATTTGTTCCTCCCAGGTGGTGATTCCATAGGAAATTGCAGCCAATCCAACAATCGGTTTAAAAGTAGATCCTGGTGCATATTGACCGCGCGTGGCACGATTAAATAATGGCAAATCCGCGGATTTTGTTAGTGTACTGTATTGGTTCTCACTCATTCCCCGAATAAACAAATTGGGGTCATAACTTGGTGTACTAACCATCGCTAATACTCCACCTGTTCTTGGATCGAGAGCAACAATAGCACCACGAAGATTAACGAGAGCGTTATGGGCAGCGATCTGCAATCGACTATCTATATGTAATGTCAGATTTTGCCCGGGTACCGGATGTTCAATATCCAATTCACGAGCTATGCGACCTACAACGTCAACCTCAACTTGCCGATGTCCTACTTGACCATGAAGTGGTACCTCGTAGTGCGATTCAACTCCTAGACGACCAATGAACTTGGTGCCGCGATAATCAGCTTTNTCCAATTCCTTTAAATCATCGCNGGTTATGCGACGCACTGACCCGATCGCGTGTGTAAATAATTCTCCAAGGGGGTAATATCTTTGAATCTCTGTATCGACTGCAACGCCCGGGAGACGATGAGAGTTAACTCTAACGATAGCTACTTGTTTTTCCGTCAAACTTTCTTTCAAGGTTACCGGTGCAAACGGTTTTCTAGAGTGTTTAAGTCTCTNGTTAAAGTCATGAACTTCACGCTCACTAATCCCNACCAAATCACCAATGACCTGAATGAGATTGTCGATATCCGCCACACGCTCTCTTACTATTGAAAGTGAGGCAATNGGTTGNTTGTCCGCTAGAAGNACCCCATTTCTNTCAAAAATAGANCCGCGNAGCGGCGGTATCGCTTGAACCTCAATACGATTCTTATCTGAACGTGTCTGGTAAGTCTCGTGCTCAACTAATTGCAACTGAACCAAACGTACAACAAGCACGAAAAACAAAAACATCGAAAACACAAATGCGAGAATAACTCGGTTAGTAAAAACTCCCTTCTCAATTTTTTGATCCTTTATCTCAACNNTAACCATAGCTCAGCCACGATGATACGGGTGGCCATTAACCAAAGACCTAACCCTGTATAATTGTTCACATACAATTACTCGGACCAACGCGTGAGGAAAAGTCAAAGCTGAAAGAGACCACACGAGATCGGCGCGCTCACGAATCGCATTGGAAAAGCCATCTGCATCACCAATCAAAAATGAAACATTACTTCCCGACATCTGCCATGACTTATACTTGGCAGCCAATTCTCTAGTAGTAAAACTCTCTCCCTTCTCGTCGAGCACCACAACCAGTTCACCACGAGATATNCGGCTATACATGCGCTCTTCTTTATCCTTAACAGGCTTATCCGATATAGATTCCACACTCACCTGCGGCATGCGACGTAAATACTGATCCACACCATCAGCTATCCAGCTTCGACTCTTACCAAATGAATAAATTGAGAGTTTCAATTTTTCATTTCGTGTTCAACTACGCCACTCCATAACTTCTCAAGTTCATAAAGTTGACGTGCATCGCTCTGCATGACNTGCAAGATCACGTCTCCAAAATCCACTAATACCCAATCACCAGGGTCCTCTCCCTCTACTCCGATTAAAACTTGTCCCGCTTGTTTAGCGATAAATCGGACATGNTCTACCAAAGCATTCACATGACGGGCGGATCTGCCTCCGGCGACCACCATATAATCTGTAAAACTGGTAAGTTTCTTGACATTGAGAATAGTAATGTCGACCGCCTTCAGGTTCTCAAGGGCATCAACGACNATATTTTTTAGTATTTCCGGGGACATATCCTATTGTCCTTTTTTTAGCGAGATTCTGTTTTTGTAGCATTAATCTTTTTTTATAACTGTGTTTAGATAGTTCTATAGAGGCCACTACTTTGGATATACGACCCAACAGCTGGTGGTACAAGATTCTCTACGTTTTCGCCTGCAGCNACACTTTTGCGAACCTGAGTAGCTGACACAGAAGAAAGTGGGTTAGACAACCAACATATTCGTCCACTAGATTCCTGCAGTAATTCAACACTATTAACCAACTCAAATCCGAGAGGCACAGTGTGTCCNCGTGACTCTGGACGATGCAATGCCAAGAAACTGCAAACTGTCCGTAATTGCTCATATCTATTCCATGTTGAAGCTAGACTAACCGCATCGGCTCCAATGACCCAGACCACTGGCCGAGAACTAGTAGCTCCAATATCTACCACTGTATCAATAGCAAAAGACCGGCCCAAGCGAACAACNTCTAAATCAGAAGGGTGGAGTAATGGTTGATCAGAACATGCCAATTGGAGCATCTGCCATCGATCTTCTATGCTTGCATAAGGCTCATTGCGATGCCCNGGCCGGGCAGAGAGCAGCATCATCACTTTATCAGAACAAGCTTCGGCAGCAGCATTCGCTATCTGTATATGTCCATTATGAATCGGATCAAAAGTTCCGCCGAAAATCACAGCCAAGAATTAAAACCCCAGTATTTGCCTAATCAGGATTGTCTTCCCTGAAACTTTGCTAGCAATCGACGCAGCTCCGCTAAACGTTCTCGAGCATACCTTATCTGCAGAAGGCTTTGTTTTGTCTCCGCCGCAATCGGGAGTAATTCAGCCAGTTTCCATCCAACTACCCGAGCATCATGAAAGTCAATGTCACCTTCTAATCCCTTGAGCATTGGATCCTTAATCAACTGCTTCAACAAATTTACNAGAGGCTCATTTTCTTCACCTATTTGCGTTCGGCGTTCATCAGCTAATACTTCCACACTGCCTATCTGCAACCGGTTTTCCTGNTCCCAGCTATCATGTATANGTATCTGNGGCCCGCCCTCCACAACTATTCCCAATCGGCCATCTGCATAAGAATTGAAATCCACGATAGTCGCATAAGTGCCTATCTCAAAAAATGTTGGCAACTTATCTTNCTTATCTCGAATCGAATCTGACCCAGCTCTAATNAGTACAATACCAAAGCCAGTATTGCTTTTCATGCAGTCACTAATCATGTCGATATATCGGGGTTCAAATATCCGTAGCGGCATCTTACCCCCTGTAAACAGCACAGCCCCAATAGGAAATAACGGTAATTCAAATCTGCCTTCCATTGCCTTTACCTTATCATTAGTAAGCTATAGTTTGGATCAGACTTTAATCTTCAACTATTCAGGTGCAACATTTGGAACTATTGCAACCATACCTACTGGCCTTAATTCAAGGACTGACAGAATTCTTACCGATTTCTTCCTCTGCGCACCTCATCATACCCTCAAAAATTTTTGGGTGGCCAGATCAAGGCTTAGGTTTCGACATAGCNGTACATATAGGATCCCTTTTAGCAGTAGTGATCTATTTCCGATCNGANCTTCAACAAATCATCGAGAAAACATTTACCTCCTTTGTTAGACGCCAGTTNTATCCCGAAACACATCTTGCAATTCAAATTTGCATAGCNACTTTACCCATTGTGGNAATTGGATTTCTATTGAAGCCGCTAGTGGAAACTAACCTNAGAACAATACAGGTAATCGCTTGGGCTACCATAGTTTTTGGGNTACTCATGGGTATAGCTGACAGATACTCAAAATTCAGGAGTGAACTCTTCGGACAATATCCCNGGATATTTCGGATCTATGATTATTGGATTAGCTCAAGTTGTGGCTCTGATCCCAGGAACTTCTAGATCCGGTATAACAATAACCGCAGCTTTATTTCTGGGAATGACTTACCAACACGCGACCCGTTTCGCTTTTTTGATATCAATTCCTGTGATCGCCGGAGCAGGCTTATTNGGATTCTACGATGCGATAAAAATAGCACTCAAGGTCGACTGGTATACCCTCGCTTTAAGTGCGCTCATTTCCGGCCTGTCCGCGTATTTGTGTATAGGGTTTTTTATAAGGTTGATAAGCTGGACTGGACTGCTGCCATACGTTTATTACCGGCTCACGTTGGGCNTTGTGATTCTGATCTTTCTATAGCACTANANAATTATGCAGNCCCAATTTCTCGNAACAACACGTCCCTAGAACCNTACCGAAATCCAGCCAGGGCTAAAACGGTATATCNTCGTCAAAGTCCTCGTGGTCTGCTGCTACTGAGCCTGAATTCTTCTGTGGGTCTGCGGCCTGCCCGTCAATTTGTCCCCCTGCCCCTTGGGGAGGCGGGTTTCCATACGTGTCCGATGCTCCGCCACCTCTACTGTCCAGCATTTGCATTTCTCGGGCAATAACTTCTGTGCGGTAACGTGTTGCACCATCCTGTTCCCATGAACTTGTGCGAAGCGCGCCTTCAATATAAACCTTCGATCCCTTCCTCAAATATTCCCCTGCTATTTCNGCCAAACGCGCAAAGCAAACAACGTTATGCCACTCCGTTCGCTCTTGCATTTCTTGAGTATTTCGGTCTCTCCAAGAATCGCTGGTGGCAATACTGAATCGTGCCACGGCGCTACCGGCTTGTGTGTACCGAGTTTCGGGATCTCTCCCCAAATTACCAATCAACATAACCTTATTTAGTCCCCGAGCCACCNTNTGTCCTTCTTCCAAATAACNAGNGCAGCATAACGCATGAATTCGAAATCGCTCAATAAAATAATCTTANCTAAANCCGATTTGCAGNGTACCACNCGAATAATCGTTANCCCCCCTTATATTCGTCGCAAAAAGCTTGCGAGCAAAACACTATCTCAGGTACGTTTGACAATAAGTCGGAAGNAACTCCAAAACCAGGACCAATAGGGCCGTCATGAACAATTCGATGACCCATATTTCATTGCGCGGTGCACGAACACACAATCTAAAAAATATCGACCTAGATCTACCCCGCGACAAACTAATCGTANTTACTGGCTTGTCNGGATCCGGAAAATCNTCGCTAGCTTTCGATACTCTGTATGCGGAAGGTCAGCGCAGATACGTGGAATCTCTCTCGGCTTACGCTCGTCAATTCCTGTCAATGATGGAAAAGCCTGAGGTGGAACACATNGAAGGACTTTCACCAGCAATATCTATCGAACAAAAGTCTACTTCACATAATCCGCGATCCACCGTCGGTACTATTACTGAAATTTACGATTACCTGCGCTTATTATTTGCTCGAATTGGTGAGCCACGCTGTCCAAACCACGGCAGCACTTTAGCTGCACAGTCAATATCCCAAATGGTCGACCATGTACTAACTCTAGAGAAAGGAACTCGAATCATGGTCTTAGCCCCTCTAATACAAGAGCGAAAAGGAGAGCACCGTCATATATACACAGAACTTATTGCCAACGGGTTCATTAGGGCAAGAGTCGACGGAGTCGTCATAGACCTCGACCAAGCTCCCGAATTGGAAAAAAATAAGAACCACACTATTGAAGTAGTCGTAGATCGACTTCGGGTACGCAAAGACGCACAACAACGTCTCGCTGAGTCGTTTGAAACTGCCTTGGAACTGACAGATGGCTTAGCTCTTGTTTCCTCAATGGACGATCCAAATATCAAAGATATAGTTTTCTCNTCACGTTTTGCATGTCCGAATTGCGGATACAGTGTTAGTGAATTNGAGCCCAGAGTATTTTCGTTTAATAATCCGGCGGGGGCATGTTCCGAATGCGATGGTCTGGGAATAAAACAGTATTTTGACCCCAANCTAATAATCACAAACCCTTCTGCCACACTTTCAGATGGNGCCATACGCGGCTGGACAAGAAANAATATCTACTATTTTCACATGCTTAAATCGATAGCAAAGCATTACGCATTTGATCTTGATACTCCATATAAGAAACTCAGAAAGAAACATAGGGATATNCTTCTNCATGGTTCCTCCGGTGAACGAATCGATTTTAGTTACNTCAACGACCGAGGCGATACTATTCACCGAACACATCGTTTTGAGGGCGTTATTCCGAACATGGAAAGGCGCTATCAGGAAACGGACTCGAATGTAGTACGAGAAAGTTTACAAAAGTATCTCACTATTCGCGCATGTCCATCCTGCGAAGGAGCCCGATTAAACGAAGAAGCGCGAAACGTCTACGTGCAAAACTTCAATTTACCCGAAATAACTGCGGATTCGACCGAGCAACTTTTACGACGTTTGTCAGCCCTAAGACTTTCAGGTCGAAAAGCAGAAATTGCTGANAAAATANTGAGCGAAATNAAAGCTAGNTTGNAATTTCTCAACGACGTNGGANTNAANTACCTTACNNTAGANCGCAGNGCNGANACTNTNTCNGGAGGAGAAGCNCAGCGCATTCGACTAGCTAGTCAGATCGGAGCTGGCTTAGTAGGTGTTATGTATATTCTCGATGAGCCTTCTATTGGGTTACACCAACGAGATAATGAACGGCTATTGAATACGCTCACAAATCTACGCGATATGGGAAATACCGTCATCGTGGTAGAACACGATGAAGAGGCCATTAGAAAAGCTGATCATATTGTTGACATGGGGCCAGGTGCCGGTGTGCATGGGGGTTCAGTAGTAGCCCAAGGATCTCTAAAGAAAATACTTCAAAATAAGCGTTCAATAACAGGTCAATATTTGACCGGAACAAAAAGCATTCAGGTGCCGACAGAACGTGTGATATTTACTCCAGAAAAAGTTATACGTTTATCAGATGCTTGTGGAAACAATCTAAAAGAAATAACGGTAGAAATACCTATTGGTCTATTAACCTGTGTGACAGGAGTTTCTGGTTCAGGGAAATCAACTTTAATTAACCAAACGCTATTACCTATAGCCGAACATCATCTAAACGGATCAACGAAGAAAGTACGGGAGCCAGGTAATGTCGAGGGAATAGGTCAACTCGATAAAGTAATTGCTATTGACCAAAGCCCAATCGGACGAACTCCGCGTTCTAATCCGGCAACTTATACTGGTCTATTCACTCCTATACGCGAACTATTTGCACAAACTCAGGAATCAAGAGCTCGCGGTTATAAACCGGGACGTTTTAGCTTTAATGTGAAAGGTGGACGTTGTGAGGCATGCCAAGGAGATGGGGTGATCAAAGTTGAAATGCATTTCCTTCCTGACATATACGTTGCCTGTGATGACTGCCGCGGCAAACGATATAACCGGGAAACGCTCGAAGTGAGATACAAAGGTAAAAACATACACGAGGTACTGGAATTAACGGTTGAAGACGCCCTGCCTTTTTTTGAAGCAGTACCTATGCTCTGCCGTAAAATTCAGACTCTAATAGATGTGGGNCTCTCGTACATAAAGCTCGGACAAAGCGCCACGACGCTTTCTGGCGGCGAGGCGCAACGTGTCAAATTATCTAGGGAGCTTTCAAAGAGAGGCACTGGCAAAACACTATACGTTCTTGACGAACCTACTACTGGNTTACATTTCCACGATATAAAACAACTTCTGGAAGTTCTNCATCGTCTTAGACAGGACGGAAANACAATAATCGTAATCGAACACAATCTTGATGTTATTAAAACGGCTGATTGGATTATCGACTTAGGTCCCGAAGGAGGTTCTCTTGGAGGTAAAGTCGTAGCAATAGGCACACCCGAAGATATCGCTAAATCCAGTAACTCACACACGGGGTTTTTCCTGGCAAAACTACTAAATACTTCCTGACCTTTTTTTCTAAAACACCTCTGATATTTGAATAACAAAAGTCTCGGTGTCTAAGCTACGTTATCTCGCAATCCGATATTTTTCGCCNAAATAAGCTGCCACTCCACCCACAAGTATTCCAAAAATATGTGCTTCCCAAGATATTGAAGCATCTGAGGGCAACAGTCCAAATACCAAACCACCGTAAAGTACAAATACCATTATCGCTAAAACAACATCTTTTATATGACGTGTTAACCAAGCGTTTACCAATATAAGACCGAACAAAGAAAAAACCAATCCACTNGCCCCAATATGCGCACTGCCTCTACCAAAAAACCACAATAGTAATCCTGTTAGNAAAACAGAAAATATTACAGACCAGTTATAGTATCGGGATCCCTTTACAAGAATTACCCAAGAAAAAACGATGAAAGGAAAAGTATTGGAAAACAAATGCCCCCAATCATTATGAACGAGAGGCATCGTAATAATACCTAACAGTCCACTTGAGTCACGCGGTATCAAAGCGAGAAAATAGCGAACTTCCGGGAAGAAAAACCCAAGAACAGAAACTAACCAAACAAGTCCAAGATAGAAAAAAAAAAGACTTTTCTTTCTGCTCGGTCCTTGAGTCGGAAGCCGGCTAATTGGCTGCCTCAATATTGCAATCGTTATTCAATTGATTGTTAGTTTCATACTCGGGAGTGCGAAGAGTGTGACTCATCAGACGACAATCCTTTACCTAAATGTCCTCTGATAATTCTAGAAGGCTGACCTTTACTAGGTTTCATTTCTATTGGAGCTATCTTCTATTAGCTCTTGTTCCTCGACATCTGCTTCCTCTTCCAAAAGATCTTCATCAAAATCTACAGGTCGATCCACTAGTTCTATATATGCAAGCGGGGCTGAATCCCCATTTCGAAATCCAACCTTTAGAAGACGGGTATATCCTCCTGGTCGCTCTACATAGCGCGGCCCTATTTCGGAAAATAACTTACCTACGGCCTCTTTCGACCGGAGTCTTGAAAAGGCTAATCGTCTATTCGCAACATTATCGATCTTCGACAAAGTGATTAAAGGTTCAACAAATCGTCTTAGTTCTTTAGCCTTGGGAACCGTTGTTTTAATGACCTCATGTTCAATGAGCGAAACGACCATATTCGAGAACATTGCCTTTCGGTGAGAACTAGTGCGGTTTAAGTGACGCCCACTTTTTCTATGTCTCATTAACGCATCCCTATTACAACTACAACGGAATAATCTGTAGTCATTAAAGAACTCTACTTTCACCACGTAAAATAGACGGTGGCCAATTCTCCAATCGCATACCCAAAGATAGCCCTCTTGATGCTAGAACATCCTTTATTTCAGTTAGCGATTTCTTTCCCAGATTTGGAGTCTTAAGTAATTCAACTTCAGTTCTTTGCACTAAGTCACCAATATAATAAATATTCTCCGCCTTTAAACAATTAGCTGAACGAACAGTAAGTTCAAGATCGTCTACTGGTCGAAGTAGTATGGGATCTACCTCTTCTTCCTTCTCCTCTTCTTCGGCTTCACTTTCAGTATCTATATCCACAAAAACCGAGAGCTGCTGCTGAAGTATTGTAGCCGCCCGGCGAATAGCTTCTTCGGGCTCTATAGTTCCATTGGATTCAATATCAAGTATCAGCTTATCTAGGTCAGTGCGCTGTTCAACACGTGCATTCTCTACAGAATATGCTACTCGCCGCATAGGACTATAAGTTGCATCCAACCTCAATACCCCAATCGGTCGAGTTTCTTCTAGTTCTTCTTCCTGAGTACTATACTCGACTGAG
Organism: Gammaproteobacteria bacterium; assembly: GCA_002708205.1. Lineage (GTDB taxonomy): Bacteria > Pseudomonadota > Gammaproteobacteria > Pseudomonadales > Azotimanducaceae > UBA11889. The sequence continues at coordinate 13,128 of PAMR01000049.1, read as the reverse complement.
ACGTAACCCCTACCTTGTGTCACTTTTGCTTCAAGTCGAATCTCACCATTATCGTTTAAGTTACAAATCAAATGGTCAGGATTGGCAACTTCCACGTCTTGGTTTACTTGAAAATCTCCTGCAGTAACTTTGCCCGGACCTGTTTTCGATAAGCTGATAGTCGCCTCTTCGCCATTATGCAAGTTGACTGCTACGCCCTTTAAGTTCAATAGAACATCAAGAACATCTTCTTGCACACCGTCCATAGTAGTGTATTCGTGAACAACCCCATCTATCTGCACCTCAGTGATGGCACATCCAGGCATAGAAGACAAAAGGATACGACGTAGAGTATTCCCCAATGTGTGTCCGAATCCACGTTCTAATGGCTCCAGAGTCACCCGAGCATGGGTATCACTAATTTCCTGCACTTCAATGTTTCTTGGGGTCAGAAATTCCGTGGCCGACTGTGGCATAAGTTTGTTCCTCAGAAGATATAGGTATATTCGAGTTAAACAGTTATCGAGCTACTTTGAATACAGCTCGACTATCAGATTTTCGTTGATCTCTTGTGGCAGCTCTTCTCGGTCCGGTAGCCGCTTGAAAACGCCTTCGAACTTTTCCGGGTCAATATCAATCCAATCAACTATTCCCCGTTGGGCTGATAAATCTAGTGCCGCCTTAATCCGTAGTTGTGCTTTTGCTGATGACTTAATCGAAACAACATCATTTGGACTGACTTGATACGACGGAACATTAACTACTTCTCCATTCACTAAAATAGCTTTATGCGAAACCAACTGCCTCGACTCGGCTCGCGTCGAACCGAAACCAAAGCGATAAACTACATTATCTAGCCTACCTTCTAACAAGCGTAACAAGTTTTCTCCAGTCGCTCCTTTCTGTTGATCCGCCTTCTTGTAGTAATTCCGAAATTGTTTTTCTAAAACACCATATAGTCGGCGTACTTTTTGCTTTTCTCGTAGTTGAATAGAGTAATCAGAGGCTCTCTGTCTACGGGCACCATGCTGACCGGGCAAGGTGTCGGCCTTACATTTTGAATCCAGCGGTCGCACACCACTTTTTAAAAACAGATCTGTCCCTTCTCGGCGAGACAACTTAAGTTTCGGTCCCAAATATCGTGCCATAATTTTTTCCTAGACGCGCCTTCGCTTCGGAGGGCGACAACCATTGTGAGGAATAGGTGTCACGTCCGAAATACTGTTTATTTTTAAACCAGCCGAGTTCATCGCCCTAACCGCGGACTCTCTACCTGGACCAGGGCCTTTGACTAAGACATCAACACTTCTCATGCCGTAGTTTTCAATCGCCGCGGTAGCCGCCCGTTCCGCCGCTACCTGAGCTGCAAACGGCGTACTCTTTCGAGAGCCGCGAAATCCCGAACCCCCTGCCGTTGCCCAACCAACCGCGTTGCCCTGCCTATCCGCGATGGTAATAATCGTGTTGTTGAATGACGCATGCACATGCGCCACTCCATCNGTAACTGTGCGTCCCCCACGTTTTCGTGTGCTANTAGAGCCGCCTGACGACTCAGTTTCTTCAGCCTCTGCCATAATTCCTATCCATATCTATAAGACTATGTTTTTCATATCCACTTAATTTCGTATTGGTTTTACAGGCCCTTTGCGGGTCCGAGCATTTGTCCTTGTCCTTTGCCCTCGAACGGGCAATCCTCNCCTGTGNCTGATACCTCGGTAGGTTCCTAAGTCCATCAGCCTCTTTACATTCATCGATAGTTCACGTCTGAGGTCACCCTCTACGCTCCGCTCCGCTANCGCGCCACGTAATGAATCTAAGTCAGCCTCCGATAAATCTTGAATCTTCACATTAGGGTCTATCCCACCAACTTCGCATATTTTCATAGCTATAGTTCGGCCAATACCATAGATATAGGTCAACGCTATGACTACATGCTTGTTATCAGGTACATTTACTCCAGCAATTCTTGCCATATAACTAACCCTGCCTCTGTTTATGTCTGGGTTCCGTGCTGCATATAACTCGCACCACTCCCTTTCTACGCACTATCTTGCAATCCCTACACATTTTCTTAACTGATGCTCGAACTTTCATTTATCTGCTACCTAACCGGCGCCTTACGACGCCCGTAATTTTTTAGATTAGACCTTTCCATCAATTTCGCATACTGACTAGACATTAGATGCGCTTGNACTTGAGACATAAAATCCATCGAAACTACTACAACGATAAGTAATGCAGTTCCTCCCAACTGAAACGTCACATTGAAAAAAACTATCATAAACTCAGGGAGCAAACAGACAAGAGTGACGTACAGCGAACCGAATACNGTTAGCCGCGTCATAACATCATCTAGATATTTACCTGTTTGCTGCCCAGGTCGAATGCCGGGNACATAAGCTCCTTGTCTCTTTAGGTTGTCAGCCATATCTTTTGGATCAAACTGAATAGCTGTATAGAAAAAACTAAAAAACACTATCCCGGCCGCGAATAACAATATGTAAAGCGGTTGCCCGGGGCTCAGTATTAGCGAGACTTCCTGCAACCAAGACAATCCTTCTCCTTGCCCAAACCAAGTCGCCATGGATGATGGTGCTAAGAGCAAGCTAGACGCAAATATCGCAGGTATAACACCAGCCATATTAACTTTAAGTGGTAGGTGACTACTCTGTGCTTGCACCATACGTCTACCCTGCTGCCTCTTTGCGTAATTCACCGCTATGCGTCTTTGTCCACGCTCTATAAAAACTACAAAACCCACGATAACCGCGGCAAAAATTGCTATGCCTAACAACGCGACAATATTGATATCTCCTTGCCGGGCTGCCTCAAATGATTGACCCACTGCTGCTGGAAATCCGGAAACAATTCCAGCAAATATTAATAGTGAAACTCCATTTCCTACTCCCCTCTCCGTTATTTGCTCACCAAGCCACATCATAAAAAGGGCACCCGTAAGCAAAGTAGTGACGGACACGAAATAAAATGCCACTCCAGGAGCAAAAGCCAAACCCTGTGCTGCCAAAGTTCCGGTCAGTGCCGTACCTTGGACTAAGCCTATAACGACGGTACCATACCTAGTGTACTGAGTGATTTTTCGCCTACCGGCCTCTCCTTCTTTCCGTAGCTGATTTAAAGCGGGATACGTCATCGACAGCAAATTCATGATTATGCTAGAAGTTATGTACGGCATAACACCTAGCGCAAGGATACTCATCCTCTCTAGCGCGCCTCCCGAAAACATATTAAAAAGGTCTAATATTCCACCCTGATTCGACTCGAACAGAGCCTTTAACTGATCAGGATTGATACCCGGAACCGGTATATGTGTTCCAATTCGATACACAAGCAGGGCGAACAAAACAAAAAAGAGGCGCTTCCTTAACTCGGAAAGCCCCGATTGAACACCTGCCAATGTTGGTCCTGAAGTAGCCACTAATTGTTACCGATAATTATCAAAATAGTTCCAATTACGTTTCGACTGAACCACCAGCCGCTTCTATAGCTGTTTTTGCGCCCGAGGTAACATGAATTCCCTTTACCGCTATCGCACGGTCTATTGTCCCAGATAAAAAGATTCGAACTCTTTTTGTATTCCGATTGATTAAGCTTGAGGCCTTTAACGTTTCTATATTGACTNTACCCCCCTCAACTCGACTTAATTCGCTCAACCTTACCTCACTAGTCGTCAATCCAACACGTGAACGAAAACCAAAAGTGGGGATCCGTTTTTGTAACGGTAACTGTCCACCTTCAAAACCNATACGTACAGTTCCTCCTGAACGCGATTTTTGACCTTTATGTCCCCGACCACAGGTCTTACCTTGACCCGCCGATATACCACGACCAACCCGTTTTCTTATTTTCTTACTACCAGATGCCGGCTTAAGATTATTAATTCGCATCCNCTAGCCCTCAACNTCTAACATATAGTTTACTTTACTTATCATTCCCCGAATAGCTGGAGTGTCTTCTAATTCAACTTCATGCCCAACCCGACGTAATCCCAATCCGCGAATACACGCCTGATGTTTCTTCAACTTCGATATTGGGCTCTTGATAAGTTTTATTCGTACGGTTTTGCTCATTTAATTANGCCTCAAGCTCTTCTACACTCTTGCCGCGTTTCTCTGCCACTTGGTGAGGAGACCTCATTTGCATTAATGCCTTAAATGTTGCTCGCACAACGTTGATGTCCGATGTCGATCCATAACATTTAGCTAATACATTACGCACACCAACCGCCTCTAATACTGCACGCATCGCAGCTCCAGCAATAACTCCGGTGCCCTCCGAAGCTGGCTGCATATAAACTTTCGANGCTGAATGTCGAGCAGTAATGGGGTACCAGATTGTTCCGTTATTTAGATCGATTTCAATCATATTTCGGCGCGCATTCTCCATTGCCTTCTGGATGGCTAACGCTACTTCTCTAGCCTTTCCCCGACCAAAACCTACTTGCCCTTCAGTGTTTCCAACTACGGTTAGCGCTGTAAATCCAAAAATACGGCCACCCTTGACAACTTTCGCCACCCGATTGATGCCGACAAGTTTCTCCACTAAACCTTCTTCTTTTATTTCTTCGGAATATGCCATTTAAAACTCCAATCCCGCCTCTCTTGCAGCCTCAGCCAGCGCTCGAACCCGACCATGATATCGATACCCTGATCTATCAAATGCTACTCGCTTAACTCCCTTCGCTTTCGCCCTTTCCGCCACCAATCCGCCGACCTGTTTAGCAGCCTCAACGTTACTAGTACTGCCATCCCGTATGGACTCATCTAAAGTAGANGCTTCGGCCAAAACTTGATCCCCACTCGAATTAAGAACTTGTGCNTACGTGTGCCTAGAAGTCCGAAAAACAGTAAGTCTGATAGCGCCCAATTCACGCATTTTTATGCGACTACGCTTCGCCCTCCGTAATCGAGATACTTTCTTAATGCTCATAGTTATCCCTCTACTTCTTTTTCGCTTCTTTGCGACGCACGCGTTCGTCCATATATCTAACACCCTTACCTTTATAAGGTTCAGGTGGACGAAAACTGCGAATCTCAGCAGACACTTGGCCTACGAGNTGCTTGTCCACGCCCGATACCACGATTTCCGTTTGGCTCGGCGTGGTTACTTCTACACCTTCCGGTAGNTTAAAATCGATGGGATGAGAAAAACCTAACTGGAGGTTCAATACACGGCCTTTCGATTGTGCTCGGTATCCAACGCCTTGTAGCTGCAGCTTACGTTCCCAGCCTTGACTTACACCTTGCACCATATTGTTTACCAAAGCTCGAGTAGTTCCAGCCATAGCTCTAGATGCCCTCGAATTCAATTTAGCCGAGACTCGCAATACTTCGTCATCCTTGTCCACGCCCACAGATGGATTCAACGTCAAAACCGCCTCACCCTTACCACCTTTGACGGTAACCACACCATCTACAACACTGGCTTTCACACCATCTGGCAAATCTATTGGGTTATTCGCTACTCGAGACATAGAAACCTCTATTTAAAATACCGTACAAATAACTTCGCCACCAACACCAGCCGCACGAGCNGCTCGGTCCGTCATTACACCTTTATCGGTAGTTANAATGGAAATTCCCAGACCTCCACGCACCTTTGGAATTCCNTCAGCCTCTTTATATATACGCAATCCAGGCCGACTTACTCTCTTTATCTCTTCNATAACAGGCCTATCATCGTGATATTTGAGTACCACCAATATTTCAGGCTTAGCATCCCCTTCGACAGAAAAAGATGTGATATAGCCTTCCTCCTTCAACACATCACAAAGCGAAAGCTTCATTTTCGAACTTGGCATCCGAACCGACTGCAACCTCGCAGTTTGTGCATTGCGAATGCGTGTGAACATATCGGCTATTGGGTCTTGCATACTCATAGAATCACCAACTAGCTTTTACTAAACCAGGGACATCACCACGCATTGCCGCCTCACGTAACTTTGTNCGTGCTAACCCAAACTTTCTGTACACCCCCCGAGGCCTACCNGTTTGGCCGCAACGGCTTTGCTGCCTACATGGACTAGCATTTCTAGGAAGTTTTTGAAGTTTCAACTGAGCTTCCCAACGTTCATCGTCAGAAACTGAACGATCATTAATAATATCCTTAAGAGCCATACGCTTTGTTGCGTACTTTTTNACGCATTCGGCTCGCTTTTTTTCACGCTGGATCATTGAAGTTTTCGCCATAGTCTAGCTCCTAAAAGGAAAATCGAGANCCCTGAGAAGGGCAAGAGCTTCCGCATTTGTGGAGGCTGACGTAGTTACTGTTATGTCTAGGCCCCTAATTTTATCTATCCGATCGTAGTCAATCTCNGTGAAAACTATTTGTTCCGAAAGCCCCATNGAAAAGTTCCCACGACCGTCAAAGGACCGAGGATTCAATCCACGAAAATCTCGGATTCGTGGAATGGCTATTGACACCAATCGTTCTACAAATTCATACATTCGGTCACGCCTAAGTGTCACTTTGCAACCAATCGGGTAACCTTCCCGAATNTTAAATCCAGCCTCCGACTTCCTAGCTACCGTAACTATCGGTTGTTGGCCCGATATTAATTTCATATCGTTCACCGCAGAGTCCAATACTTTTCTGTCACCTAACGCGTCGCTAACACCCATATTGAGTGTGACCTTTTCAAGCCGCGGCGCAGCCATCGGACTNCCGTAGCCAAATTCTGTAATCAACGCGGGTAATATGTTTTCTTTATATTTCTGTTGTAAGGAATTCATATCAATTTACCGACTGGCCACTAGACTTGAAATAGCGAACCTTTTTACCATCCTCTAGGCGAACACCGACACGATCCGCTTCACCGCTCTCTTCATTAAAAATAGCTATATTAGAAATATGAATGGGCGCTTCCTGATCAACAATTCCACCCTGCTCTCCGGTTTGTGGATCACCNTTCTTNTGTTTTTTAACGATATTTACACCGGAAACCAGCACTCGTTCTTCCTTCATAAAACTNAGAATAGATCCACGTTTACCTTTATCCCGGCCCGNGATAACAATTACCTCATCATCTTTTTTTAACTTCTGCATGATAGATACTATCTATTCCTAATTTTNAAAATTCAAAAGATCAAAGAACTTCTGGAGCCAGAGAAATAATCCGCATAAAACGCTCTGTTCTCAGTTCCCTAGTTACCGGGCCAAATATCCGAGTCCCAACGGGTTGCAACTGCTGATTAAGTAACACTGCTGCGTTTTGATCAAATCGAATCAACGAACCGTCGATCCTACGTACACCCTTNTTAGTGCGAACCACAACGGCATTCATCACTTGCCCTTTTCTAACACGTCCNCGCGGGATCGCTTCTTTNACAGAAACCTTGATCACATCGCCAATGCCAGCGTACCTTCTGTGCGATCCACCCAGAACTTTTATGCACTGCACTCTGCGAGCTCCGCTATTATCTGCAATATCTAGCATCGNNTCTGTTTGTATCATTACTCNTCAATCCCCGTGGCNACTTCGATCTTATCNGCCTCACTGACTTTTGAGTCAATCGAAACAAGTTGCCATGTTTTAGACTTTGAGATCGGTCTAGTTTCGACCAATGTCACCTTGTCNCCTACNCTACAATCGTTATCCTGATCATGAGCGTGCAACTTGGTCGAACGGCGAACGAACTTGCCGTAAATAGGGTGCTTAACGCGGCGTTCCACTTGGACGGTAATCGTTTTGTCCATGCTATTCGATATAACCAAGCCCGTTACGGAACGTGGATTAGTCTTCTTCTCTTGAGTTTCAACCACGAGTCTTCTCCACGATAATAGTTTTGACCCGAGCAATATCACGCTTAGTCTGACGNAGTAAATGTGTCTGTGGTAATTGTTCGCTAGCACGCTGCATTCGAAGATTGAAATGTTCCTTACGCAACCGCACTAACTCTNTCTCCAATTCGGAAACGGTNTTTTCTTTNATGTCACTTANCTCCATTTTTCAAACCTNCTCACATTGCNACCCGACGCACAAANGANGTAGCAAACGGTATCTTCGAAGCAGCTAACTCAAATGCTCGGCGAGCTTCNTCTTCAGGTACACCTTCCATTTCATACAACATTCTTCCTGGTTGAATTTGTGCTACCCAGTATTCAACAGCACCCTTTCCTTTACCCTGTCNCACTTCTAGCGGCTTTTTAGTGATGGGTTTATCTGGAAAAACTCGTATCCAAATCTTACCCCCCCTTTTCACATGTCGCGTCATGGCTCTACGACCTGCCTCGATTTGGCGGGCTGTAAGGCGCCCCCTAGCAGTAGCCTTCAATCCGTATTCTCCAAAACTTACCTTGCTTCCACGCAAGGCCAGCCCTCGGTTACGGCCTTTCTGGGTTTTTCTAAACTTAGTCTTTTTTGGTTGAAGCATCGTTATTGGTCCCGCTTATTCCTACGATGACTGAACTGGGGCTGCGTTAGTCGTTTTCACGGACGAATCTTCTTCCTGCCCTAAAATTTCGCCTTTAAAAATCCAGACCTTGACCCCGATAATGCCGTAGGTCGTTTGAGCTTCGGCGGTCGCATAGTCTATATCAGCNCGGAGAGTATGGAGTGGAACTCGGCCCTCTGCATACGACTCAGCCCTTGCTATCTCTGCGCCACCTAATCTGCCAGCCACCCGAACTTTGATCCCCTTAGCCCCTAGTCGCATAGCATTCTGAATTACTCGCCTCATTGCTCGCCTAAACTGAACGCGTCTTTCAAGCTGTTGAGCAACATTCTGTGCGACCAATAGAGCATCTATCTCTGGCTTACGTATCTCCTCCACATTTATGTGTACTGGCATNCCCATAATACCAGCAAGCTCAAATCGCAGCCTTTCTACATCCTCTCCCTTTTTACCAATAACTATGCCCGGACGTGCTGTATGTATAGATATNCGAGCCGTTTGCGCCGGCCGCTCGATATCTATTCGACTTACAGAAGCTTGAGCAAGTCGTTTCCTCAAATATTCGCGGACCTCCAGGTCGTTCAACAAGTAGTTCGCGTAAGTCTTTTTGTCGGCATACCAAACAGAAGTATGTNCCTTAACAATACCCAAGCGCATTCCATTCGGATTAACTTTCTGTCCCATTAGATAACCACTTCCCAACTCAAAAAAGGTAACACTAAAAGTCTATTCATTGTCGTTATCCCCTACTGATACCGTAATATGACATGTTCTCTTAAGGATCCTNTCAGCCCGTCCTTTAGCCCGTGGACGAATTCGTTTCATCGTCACGCCTGCATCCACTAAAATGGCAGATACCTTAAGCTCGTCAACATCCGCACCTTCATTATTTTCNGCATTAGCTATTGCCGATTCCAAGACTTTCCTTACCAGCCCTGCCGCTTTTTGCGGAGCAAAACTAAGAATATTAATAGCGTCATCTACTCGTTTTCCACGAATCTGATCCGCTACGAGCCTTGCCTTTTGCGGTGAAAGCCTTAGTCGTTTTGCTTTTGCAGTGACTAACATAAAGCCCCCCTACCTACTCACTTTTCTATCGGCGGAGTGTCCGCGATAGGTTCGAGTTGGCGAAAACTCTCCAAGCTTATGCCCCACTAAATCTTCCGATATAAATACCGGTATATGCTGACGCCCGTTGTATACAGCAATTGTCAATCCAACCATNTCTGGGATGATCATTGATCGTCTCGACCAGGTTTTTATTGGCCTTTTATCATTGCTAGCTACGGCAGCTTCTACCTTATTCGCCAAATGGATGTCCACAAAAGGGCCTTTATACAAAGAACGTGGCATGGTCTATTTTCTCCCTCTGCGACGGATAATCATTCTGTCCGTTCGCTTATTTTTCCGGGTCTTAAATCCTTTGGTAGGCGTCCCCCAGGGAGAAACAGGATGACGTCCTCCGGATGAGNGACCCTCTCCTCCTCCATGCGGGTGATCGACCGGATTCATTGCCACACCTCTAACCGTCGGTCTTACCCCACGCCACCTTTTTGCACCCGCCTTTCCAAGTGAATGAAGATTGTGCTCACTATTACTAACTTCGCCCAATGTGGCCCGACAATCCACCAAAACTCGTCGCATTTCGCCGGACCTAAGTCGTAATGTTGCGTGAGCCCCCTCTCTCGCTACCAATTGGGCGGATGCTCCGGCACTTCTAACAAGCTGAGCCCCTCTACCCGGTTTTAATTCAACACAGTGTATAACACTACCTACGGGGATATTTCGAAGAGGCATTGCATTCCCNGGCTTTATCGGCGCGNTTATGCCAGACATAATCTGATCACCCACATGAACCCCACGAGGGGCAACGATATACCTGCGATCACCGTCTTCATATTTTAGCAAAGCGATATTCGCGGTTCGGTTGGGATCGTACTCCAATCGTTCGACTACAGACTGAATGCCGTCTTTATTTCTTCGAAAATCGATCAGACGATAATGGCGCTTATGACCACCACCTCTATGCCTAGTTGTTATTCGTCCATTCGAGTTTCTACCGCCCGATCTTCCTTTTGACTCGACTAAAGGCTTATACGGCGTTCCTTTGTGTAGNTCTGGATGAACAACTTTAACTACGAACCGACGTCCTGCAGATGTCGGTTTAGCTTTCTGTACCGCCATCAGGTAATACCTCTCGTAAAGTCAATATCTTGCCCTGGAGCTAAACGAACGTATGCTTTTTTCCAGTTCTTTGCCCGGGATACTGTTCCGCGAAAATTACGCTTAACTTTTCCCTTCACATTCACTGTATTAACGGATACGACCTCTACTTCGAACAGTTTCTCTACGGCTTTCTTGATTTCTCGTTTTGTAGCACTACGTGCGACCTTAAAGGCGAATTGATTCGAAGCGTCGCCAATATTCGAGACCTTTTCAGATATGTGCGGTTGATCAATAAGAGTATATAGCCGTTCCGAATTCATGCTAATACCTCTTCACATTCTTTCAAGGCAGCTAACGTAACAAGTACTTTTTCATGACTAATCAAACTCAGNGGATCAATATTAGAGGCATGCCTGACGCTAATAGACTTTAAGTTTCGCGAAGCCAGCCGCAGGTTGTCATCAATATCAGACGAAATAATTAGTACATCGTCCAAACTTAATTCAGCTAACTTACCTAGGAGATTTTTAGTTTTTGGGGAATCGATAGAGAATTCTTCGACGGCCACCAGTCGATTCTGCCGAATCAGTTCGGAAAAAATACACCGCATAGCCCCTCTATACATTTTTCGGTTCACCTTTTGGGTGTAATCTTGAGGTTTCGCTGGAAATGTTCTACCTCCACCGCGCCAAATGGGGCTNCGAATAGTACCTGCTCGAGCTCTACCTGTGCCTTTTTGACGCCAAGGTTTTCTGCCGCCCCCTCTTACTTCAGATCGATTTTTCTGTGCACTNGTCCCCGCTCTTTTTGCCGATTGATATGCCACAACTACTTGGTGCACCAGAGACTCATTGAATTCACGACCGAANGCCACTTCCGAAACTTCGACCGTATCACCACCCATCGCAAGAGAAAGGTTCATCAAGACGCCTCTTCTTCAATTGGTCGACTCTGGTCTCCCGCCTTTATCGCCGGCTTGATTACTACATCACCCCCAGCCGCACCAGGCACTGCACCCTTAATCAAAATTAACCCGCGTTCTTCATCAACGCGCACCACCACTAAATTTTGGGTTGTGACTCGGCTCGCCCCCATGTGACCAGACATTTTTTTACCTTTAAACACCCTACCCGGAGTTTGACATTGTCCTATNGAGCCAGGCGCTCGGTGGGATATGGAATTCCCGTGTGTATTGTCTTGGCTACGAAAATTCCAGCGCTTTATAGCGCCTGCATAGCCCTTGCCTTTACTAACACCTGTCACGTCAACNATCTGTCCAGCATAAAAATTGTCTACTGTAATCTCTGCACCCAATTTCATTTCACTTTCAATATTTTCTANACGAAATTCCCACAGCCCCCGACCAGCTGTTGTCTCTGCTTTTGCGAAATGACCCGCCATAGGCCTGCTTACGTTATTTTGTTTTACCGTACCAGTGGTAACTTGCACCGCATCGTAGCCATCTATCGAATCTTTTTTTATCTGTGTCACTCGATTAGGCTNCACAGCAATAACCGAGACAGCAATGCTCTTCCCCGATTCATCGAAGACCCTCGTCATCCNGCTTTTAGTTCCAATGATGCCTATGGACATCTCTACTCACCTTTTAGTATCTATTACTATTGAAAACAAATCTCTTACCCNAANCATCGGNGGCGCTTTATTATTCAACTCCNATCGGTCGTNATGGCCGACGGANAACAGCTTCTTTCTGCTATTCTTCNTTGCTNACGCCAAAAGCTGCAGTCGCTACANAAGCGGCTACAGCCATAATCACTGTGGCNGTCTCCTATCGAGACCCTGTTGTGGCAATTAATACAACTAACCGCCTCTCAACTCNTCAAAATCACNAAGAATAACTTTATATAAGATATAGGTCATTCTTCGTNACTGTGGTTAATTCAAACTTATCTGCACCTCCACACCTGCGGCCAAATCAAGTTTCATCAACGCATCCACGGTCTTCTCCGTCGGCTCAACAATATCTATGAGCCGCTTATGGGTACGGATTTCATACTGATCCCGGGCATCCTTATCAACATGCGGTGATATCAAAACTGTATAACGCTCTTTTCTTGTCGGCAAAGGTATCGGCCCGAGTACCTGCGCTCCGGTCCGTTTAGCCGTGTCTACAATTTCCTCCGTAGAGACATCGATCAACTTATGATCAAACGCCTTTAAACGGATACGTATTCGCTGGTTTTGAACCACTGACTCTCCACGACTCCATTAAAGCCACATAAANTGAAAAAAACCCTTTTANGACCTGCCGAAAACNTCTGCCAGGCGTNTAAAAANGGGAGGCGAACTATACAAGTGTTACGTTCCATTTCAAAGGCTTTTGTCTTGTNTGGTTACCCGCGCAATTCGAAAATNATCTTACTTACTAATCTTAGTTACCACGCCCGCCCCAACNGTGCGACCGCCTTCACGTATCGCAAAGCGCAAGCCCTCATCCATTGCAATTGGACTGATCAAATTGACTTGCATATCAATATTGTCTCCGGGCATCACCATTTCAACGTTCTCAGGAAGTTCAACCGTTCCTGTGACATCCGTTGTTCTAAAGTAA
>PAMR01000048.1 GCA_002708205.1 Gammaproteobacteria bacterium | reverse complement strand
TTGACCGTGTTAAATAGTAATTTTTTTTTGGCTCGAAACAGGCCGCGTGTCGATATAGATGACGCCTGCTAGCGCATCGCTGCCCCAAACCGCACTTTGCGGACCTTTTGCTAGNAGTATNTTTTGTACTCCGGCAGATNAGANAGTTCCAAAATTGAGTTCTGAACCCTGGGCCGGATCAGTGGCCTGGACGCCGTCGATTACAACCATAACGTGATTTGCTTCGGCACCGCGCACTCGTACTTGGGTCAACGCACCGTGATTACCAGCTCGAGATATACTCAAACCTGGTAGTCCTCGCAGCTGATCGACTAGCGCGAATTTGGGAGATGAATCCCGATCGAGCGATGAAATATATTGGGTCGTCGAATCTAAACGACTTGCGACTACAACGATCTCTTCTTCNNTCTTTTCTTCGATCTTTTCTTCGATGTTTTCGTCGGAAAAAGTGAAGGCCGGCATCAAAAATGATGATAGATATAGGTAACGTATAAGCATTTAGTAAGCTTAAACGGCTAGTGATTAAAGTGAGGTGAAAAGCACTAATAGACTAATGCGTTAAAACTCATATTCCCTAGACAACTCGCCAACGTGTGCCTTCTCGCGTGTCCTCAAGCTCTATCCCTTCGCCTGCCAGATTGTCTCGAATCTGATCGGCGAGTTTGAAGTCTCCATCTTTTCTNGCTTGTTCCCGTTGCTCGATCAAAGAGTTAATGACATGGGGTTCAATTGATGTTTTTGCTTCGAAATAGGACTGAACATCCTGCGTCAATAAACCCAGAACTCGGCCCCCTGTGAATAGTTGTGTTACGAGACTTCGAGTGGTTTCTTGGTTTTTTGACCGATTAATTTCGTTAGCAAGAGCGTGCATAGCAGCAAGTGCGTTGGGGGTGTTCAGATCGTCTGCTAAGGCTTCTAGGACGGGTGAGGGGNAATCTTCGATTGCCGCTCTTTCAAATGTGTTGGATGTTNTAGTCAGTGATTCCCCGGCATTTCGTATGGCCTGGTATAACGAATCTAGACTGGCTTTAGCTTGGTTCAACAGCCGTTCTTCCCACACTAGACTCTGCCGATAGTGTCCCGAGAGAAGTGCGTAGCGTAAGACTTCNCCATCNTGGCGTTTCAAAAGATCGTGGATAGTCACAATATTGCCTAGGCTTTTAGACATCTTTTCGGTCCCGGTGGTTAACATGCCGTTGTGTAACCAATAACGTACGTAGTCCGCGCTGTCTTCTATACATGTACCCTGAGCCAATTCATTTTCATGGTGGGGAAATGTTAGGTCATTTCCTCCTCCATGAATATCGATGGTGGTACCGAGATGTTTGTGAATCATGGCCGAGCACTCGATATGCCAACCGGGCCGGCCACGGCCCCAAGGGCTTTCCCACCCTGGCAACTCTGGAGTCGATGGTTTCCAAAGAATGAAATCCTTCGGGTCTTTTTTGTAGGGGGCAACTTCGACCCGGGCTCCGTCGATCATGTCNTCGAGCGAACGATGAGACAGTTGTCCGTACGACTTGTCTGATGGGACATCGAATAAGACATGTCCTTGTGATTCGTAAGCGTGATTCCGCTTTATAAGCCTACCGATCATATCGATGATTTCGTCGATATGGTTGGTGGCTCGCGGTTCTACGGTAGGTTCTAAGACGCCTAGATTTCGAACGTCTTCTTGATAAAAGCGAGTATTGTGTTCCGTCAATTCACCGATATCTAGCCCTCGGTCGATTGCTTGTTTGTTTATTTTGTCATCTACATCAGTGATGTTTCGAACATAACGTACACTAGGGTAAATGAGTCTTAGCAAACGCACGAGCACGTCGAAAACCACAGCAGGTCTTCCGTTGCCGATGTGTACGCGGTCGTAAACAGTAGGACCGCAAACATAAATTGTGATCTCTTCCGGGTTTAACGGAATGAATAGTTCTTTTTTCCCCGATTTGGTGTTGTGTAGGTGAATGTTCATAGTATTTCAGGCTCAATAAAGGCGGGTTGAATCAAAGATCTTTGATTGAGCACTGAAATATTTTTGTATCCAAACTGGAGCATTTAGAAAAACCATATCTGCGTTGTAACAAAGTATAAGACACTGTTGTTATTCAAAAAACGCTATCCTTTCAAGAGGAAGGATATTGATTGAAATCAGATTAATTAAGCAAATCGATCTGATAGGTATTGGTATACGGCTCGAAGCCCCATCGCTTCTCCTCCCTCTGGATGNGCCGGACGGCTTCGAAGATTCCAGCCCATAACATCGAAATGNACCCAAGGGACATTTCCGACAAATTCCTTGAGAAAGAGTGCAGCCGTGATGGCGCCACCGTAAGGCGTGCTTGCTGAGTTCACGATATCGGCGATTTTACTGTCCAGTAAATACCGATATTCTTCATGAAGGGGCATGCGCCAAAGCGGATCCATAATTTTTTTTCCTGAGGCGATTAGATCGTTAGCGACGGAGTCGTCGTTTGAAAACATTGCCGGAAGTTCAGTACCCAATGCTGATCGAGCTGCTCCCGTGAGCGTTGCGAAATCAATCAATAAGTCAGGGTTTTCCTCTACCGCTAGAGCTAAGGCATCGCAAAGTATTAGACGTCCCTCGGCATCTGTATTGTCTATTTCTACAGTTTTTCCCAGGTAGGTGGTTAGCACATCTCCGGGACGGAAGGCGTTTCCTGCAATCGCATTTTCGACGGCCGGCACAAGCACTCGAAGGCGTATAGGAAGCTTTTTTGCCATGATGAGATCCGCCAGACCTAACACAGTGGCGGCTCCTCCCATATCTTTTTTCATAGAGCGCATGTTAGAAGCGGGTTTGATATTTAAACCACCGCTATCGAAACACACACCTTTTCCGACAAGTGTGATGCTTGGACCATCCGATGGTCCCCACTGCAGGTCAATTAATCGGGGGGAAGAAATGCTGGCTCGTCCTACCGCATGGATTGTGTTGTATTTTTGTAGGAGAAGTTCATCGCCGGTAGTGACTTCTATAGTGGCGTTGTGCTTGATTGCTATTTTTCTAGCGGCACCTTCGAGGTCATGGGGTAGCATGTCGGACGTAGGAGTGTTGATTAAGTCTCTGGAAATACCCACAGCGCTTATTTCGTGTTCAACGTCCACGTGCTGACTGCCAACATAAAGTTCACGTAAACCAGTTTTTGTCGTTTTGTAGCTTTCGAAACGGTATGCACCAAGTCCCCATCCCAGAATAATATCTTTATTATCAGTATTCAGTTGATACGCGCCCGGTGGCAGCAGCGAGGGAAGTGCTCCGATACTCTCTATCGACGGTTTGNCACCAATACCAACTAGAACCCTATTTGGCTCTTCATGGGCCGCTGGCATAAATACAAATTGGTTTGGCTGCGCCTCAAACCCGGCTTGGGAGACCCATGCACTGTTAATAGGATCGGCATTTGCCATCCAATCAGAAAGATCTGCGGTAGATATCAGTTCTAAANCCGGCGCCTCAGGGTTATTTTCATATTTCAACATCGAATAACTCTAATTTAATAAAATTTTACGGGGAGAAGTTACAGTAATTACGTGCNTTCATATCGTAAGCTATTTTTGTTTCGAGAGATTTTAAAGTTCTATTTTTTTTGCCAGTTCGTCGGCTCTATAGCTGGATCGAACTAGNGGGCCGCTAGCCACGTCAGTAAAGCCGATGTTGAGTGCAAGATCACGGTNCATTTCAAACTCATTGGGCGATATCCATCTTTTGACACGAAGGTGGTTCGCGGTCGGTTGTAGGTATTGTCCGAGTGTAAGCAGATCAACACCNATGTCTCGCAGGTNTCGCATAGTTTCTTCAATCTCGTNTTTAGTTTCTCCCAATCCAAGCATAAGACTGGATTTCGTTNTGANNTTNTTACGTAAACGCTTAGCTTCTTTCAGAACATGTAGCGTTTGTTTGTANCTTGCTCTTGGATCTCTTACCGNAGGTGTCAAGCGCCGTACAGTTTCAATATTGTGTGCAAAAACATNNAGACCTGAATTAACCAATGTTCGTATTGCTGTTGATGAACCATGGAAATCGGGTGTGAGNGCTTCGATGATCGTTCCAGTATTCTTTTCCCGAATCTCACGAATACAATGCGCGTAGTGGGAGGCTCCGCCATCCTCAAGATCGTCGCGATCCACCGATGTGAGGACCACGTATTTGAGTTGCATNAAATGGACAGATTCAGCTACTTTAGAAGGCTCCTCGTANTCCAGCCATCCGTTTGGATTACCTGTATCGACTGAGCAGAATCGGCATGCACGCGTACATACGGATCCCATCAACATGATCGTAGCGGTACCGTGGTTCCAACATTCGCCGATATTAGGACACTTGGATTCTTCGCATACAGTAGATANGCCTCTACTTTGGACGGTTTCGCGCACTTTTAAAAACCGTTTTCCATTAGGAATTTTAGCCTTTAGCCACGGAGGTTTCCGGCCTTTCGTAATGTCGACAAGTTCAATGTGCTTAGATCGTTTCACACCATCTTTGATTGCAGAAATGCCGTTTTTATTTACGTATTTTCGACCGCTGGTACTGTGAAATTTAGGTTCCATCATTTAGATAATGTCAGACTGATGACATTACGCAAGTGATGAGAATGTGAAGTTGGTGTTATTTGGTTTTGGCTACCGAATGGCTAAATATTGTCTAGTTGTATGGGTGAAGGTTCGCTGGTTAATTTAGTATTCCTGATCGTCCGGACACGGACCAATTTCGATCTGCACGGTTGAATGGCTAATACCGAATGTATTTGTGAGTTCGTCTTTGATTCCAGACACGATGTCNGTGGCATGCGCGGTNTCAGAAATGGTCGCGTGAAGCGTCACCATAGGCCGCTCGCTAGTGAGNGCCCAGGCATGAAGATGATGAACATCCAANAGACCATTGATTTTCTGTGTTAGTGTTTCNCTGATTTCATGCAAGTTAATGTGGTTTGGGACACCTTCTAACAAGATGTGTATAGATTCCTTNCACACCTTGAAGGCGCCGTACACGAGAATNCAAGCAATCACAAGTGCAAGGATTGGGTCCAGCCATATCCAACCGAATATGATGAGGCCGAAGGCGGTCACAATTGCTGCGAGGGATCCTAGAATATCNCCCAGGATATGAAGCGCTGCACTTCGAACCACCAGATTATTAGAGCCATGAACGATGCGTAAAGCAATGCAGTTGACGATGAGTCCAATCATGCCAATGAGCAATGTTGGGATAGGAAGTATTGCCTCCGGAGATTCGAGTCTTTCCACNGCTTCAATAACAATCCAAGCGCTAAGTACTAAAAGCAACAATCCATTCACTAATGCAGCTAAGACCTGAAAACGGTGATAACCATAGGAATGAGTCGCTGAATGAATGCGAGAGGCAATTCGTAGCGCTAACCAAGCGAGACCTAGAGACGAAGCGTCTAGAATCATATGTCCGGCGTCTGCTAGAAGGGTTAAAGAACGAGAAACGGTTGCNCCGAGAATTTCCAATATTGCAAAACTGGAAATAAGCAGGAACGCCAGGCCGAGGCTTCTTTTATTTTGGCTTTGATCGTGTTTATGGACGTGGTGTTTTGGCACGGCCCTCATGTTCCTCAGTTTTATCNGGAAAGAGCACCCTATACGTCCTATTTTGACTCGGTTGCAGGTGCAATGTCATTAATTTAGGACCCTTTTTGGTTGACTCATANACGCTATTGTCNGGCGGAGTAATCAGACTTGATCAGTCTCTATTTGGCAGNAAAGTGATATCTCTGAATGTGTGAAAGGACTTTTCGTNCAGCCGTTTTTTCATACGGTAGGCAGACTCCTTCGTTCCGTCAGGTGCGACGTAATAGTGTCGTAGGTATTGATGTTCGCTAAATCCGAGCTGCCGATAGAATTTTTGCGCTCCAGTATTCATAGTTCGGACTTCTAAAGTGATCTCAAAGATGCCCGCTGTTTTTGCTGATTTCTCAAGCCAACTAAGTAGGCTGCGGGCGATGCCTCTTCTGCGAAAGATTGGATCCACGGCGAGAAGGTTTAAATGGGCTGATTCCANGTCGAACTCCATGATCGCAAAACCGGCAATGATGGTATTTTCTTGAGTTGGACTAGGTATACGGACACAAAGAACGGAAGCCTCTGGGTTCTCGATCATTGCAAGTATAGCTTTGGTACGCCAGCGCCAACCGAGTCCGTTTTCGATTTCATCACGGGACATTTGCGCCAGTGTNTCGGCATCCTGTGCNTTGGCAAAACCTATTTTGCTGATTTGGTCCGTCATGCAGCAATTATCACTAAAGTTGGGTGCTGTTGAAACAATCTTATCGGTAGAAAAAATGCTTCGTAACCCCTTAATGCTGGTTCGATCATGTCCAGATNTGTGGATGGCCTGAATTTTCCAGTTCGCCTGACTGAACGCGCTGTTGGAGCCACTGGTGAGCCGTTGATACTCGAATCAAACCATTTCTTTCCGTTTCCCAAGAGATGAGATGTGTCAAATATATGGTTCCGAGAGTTCGAATTTGTCGCCACGAGAGTGCTGGTAAATTTAGGCCGTACGAGTCAGCCATTAGCTGAACTGCTATATCCCCTTGCCAAGCCCAAGCCCAAATGAAGTCGACTATAGGGCTGGTCTGACGCACATCCGTCCAATCTAGAATGGCCGTCGGCGTTCCCCGCTCATCGAGCAGTATATGTTCTGCTCCTAAGTCGCCGTGCGTGGTCACTGGACCAAGAACCATCGGCTGCGTTTTATATGACCGTATAAGAGACTCACAATGATTTAGCAGATCGGAAGAAATTAGTTCTCGATAGTCGTTGCTGTCCCAGACCGCTGCATGTTTAACGACTGGATCCTGAATTGAGATCGACGGTGCGTGAGGTTGTGAGTGCAAAGCTCTCATTACCGTACCCATTTGAGCTGTGATCTGTTCTACATTGAAATTAGGCTGGGCCGCATCAAGTAGTGAAGTGCCACACAAATGCCGATAGCCGGCGATAGGCAAATGGAAACCTTTTGGCTTTTCGAGCCAATACTCAAAAGATGGTACGTCTATGGGGAGACGAAGATGCTGGAGAAATGCGTACTCTCGTACGAACGAAGGGACGACTGTCGCACTTTTAGGAAAACGAAATACCCACTTATCATCGACCAGAAAACAAATAAAGTCTGAACCGTCGCCCAATTTTTGAAGTCGGTTGGCGGGTTCTTGTGTGTTGGATTGCACAATCTTGGCAACTTCAAGCCTGCTAAGACGGAATTCGGTGGTCCACAATGGATTCATTTTTGTTAGCTTAGAGTCCTTCGATGTTGCTCGCAACATCGTCATTTCGCAACTGAACAAATGGAAGGTAAGAACGTCGTATGGAGTTCAATAGGGTTACATTAGATATTGAGGATCGAGTAGCTATCCTGCGTTTCAATGATCCGGAGGCATTAAACGCAATTGGGGTGGATATGCTCGAAGGATTGGCTGAAGCGTTAGCGGAAGTTCAGAGCAAAAAAAATGCGGTACGTTGTCTCGTCATCACGGGATCTGGGCGTGGGTTTTGTTCAGGCGCCAACCTATCCGATCGAGGTGGTAAAAAGCGGGGTTCCAAAGGTGGAGGATCTGGGGGGAGTTTGAGGTCCTCGTATCATCCACTTTTTTTTGCGTTACGTGACCTTGAAATGCCCATTGTCACGGCAGTAAATGGGGCTGCGGCAGGGGTAGGAATGAGTTTTGCTCTTTTCGGAGATATTGTTTGTGCTTCAAAAGACGCGTTTTTTCTCCAGGCATTTGCACGCATAGGTTTGGTCCCAGATGGTGGTGCTACGTTCATGCTGCCACGTATGATCGGGTGGGGCCGGGCGGTGGAACTATCGCTTCTAGCCGAGCGTCTTTATGCCGAAAAAGCGTGCGAATGGGGTATTGTCAACCGTGTGTTTGAAGACAACGATCAGCTGATGGCGGGAGCCTTAGAAGTGGCTCGTAAGTTAGCTAATGGCCCTCGTTCTTTGGCTCTTATGCGCAAAGCATACTGGTCAACATGGAGTAACAGTTACGAGCAACAATTGGAATTGGAAGCCCAGCTACAAAATCAAGCGGGCCAAACCAAAGATAATGCAGAAGGGGTGGCGGCGTTTTTAGAAAAACGCGAAGCTATCTTTAAGGGAGAGTAAGAATATGTCACTCGAAGGAAGAATAGCCCTTGTTACAGGAGGCGGGAGAGGTATAGGTAAGGCAATTTCCATTGCGCTTGCAGAAAACGGAGCGACGGTGGCCGTTAACTTTCGCCGGGACAGTGACGCAGCCGAAGAGACGGTAAAAATGATTGAGGCTGTAGGTGGTAAAGCCCGTCCTTATGCGGCAAGTGTCGATGATTATGAGGAGGTTCAACAAATGGTTCAGGCGGTAGAAGCCGACCTTGGGCCTGTTGGTATTTTGGTAAACAATGCGGGTGTAGCGAGTCGGGGGTTGTCTGTTGCCGACACAGAACCGGCAGAATTGATCAGAGTGATATCCACCCACGCGATGGGCTCGCATTTCCTGTCAAAACTGGTACTTCCAAATATGCGAAAACTTGAACGGGGAGATATCGTGATGATATCGAGTTCGGCCACGAAGGGACTGGGCGCGAATGGCGCACCCTACAATATGGCTAAAACTGCACAGGAAGCGCTGGCAATGACCCTATCGAAGGAAGAGCGGGGTCATGGCATACGAGTAAATATCGTGGCACCGGGTTTGGTTGAAACCGAAATGGGGAGGCGATTGATGAGAGCAACAGCAGGAGTGACGGATCTTCGTGAGCTGGATGCGACGATGCCTTTTGGACGCGTTTGCCAGCCGGAGGATGTAGCCAATGTTGTGACGTATCTTGTTTCCGAATCCAACTCGTATGTGACAGGCCAGCGGATCTATTGCGATGGCGGCGGACCTCTTAGCTAAACTTTCGTTGGGTGGCCGCTAGTTGACTATCTACTAGTTAAAAGGTGGGGGTTATTTTGAACACAATTACAAATGAACACAGACGCACGTTATTTCACGACGGTTATGTCGTATTGAAAAATGTGGTTTCGCAGTCCTTGGTTGATAGTGCGAGAGCTCGAATTAAGTCTGCCAAGAAGGGTGAAAGTCTAGCAGAGGCAGTAGCATTGACAGACTTAGTAAATAGGTCATCTGTCACCCCGATACTGCAGGAGGTTATGGGTCAATTTGATCCCCCGAGTCATTGTCATGTTGGAGTGACCAAACAAAGTCTGCCCAGGGATTTCTATACACCCCTGGGCTACAAGGAAAAAGACTTACCTTATTTTGGGCATGGGATGCATGCAGAAGGCTTGTTTACCGTGGCCCCACCGCAGGAGCGAATAGAAGGCACACCCGATGAGATCTATAGCCGGATGATCGCTTCTGGACCTCGAGGCGATATTGGGCGCTCAGCTGACGTGATTGGGTCGAACACGGATCCATTGTTTCAAGACCCAGAAATGACCTTGTCCGTGGGCTCTTTTACTGCCTTTGTTATCGTTGCTTTAAACGATCAGACATTGGAGGGAGTAGGTCAAACTGCGGTCGTCCCTGGAGGACACCGAGTATTAGAGGCATTTTACCGATGGCAATATGAAAACGGAGGACGTATAGGGCCTGAAGGACCGGGATGGCCACGGTTTAACTACAACGTTCCGAATGGTGCGGGGCACGTCTATCTTCCCGATGCTGTTCAGAAAAAGCTCATAGCACTAGACAGTAAAGCCCCAGAAACTACCCCGGACGGTATCGCATGGCCTCGTCCTAAACAGATCCTGATGGAGCCAGGGGATGCTGCAATCACGATTTTTCAAATGCCACACACTGGAACCCGTAACGAATACGGAACGGAATCAAGAAAAAATATGATTTTTCGAATTCGAAACAAGAAGAGGCAGCCCGGAAAGATTGTCACGGGGGTGTCTGATCATCCTGATCGCGGCATGATGGGGGAATGGCTGTCGTATGAGGAAGGAAACAATCCGTGGGTTCGGTCAAAAAAAGCACTAGTCAATATGTGGAATGAATGGGATGGCATGCAGGATATTGTTGACCAGGAAACCCCGAAATTACCAGAAATTACTTTTGATACGGTGCCATAGTAAGAAGGTAATATTGACTCAATCGGTGTAATTTGATGGTTTGTAGTACGGGGTTCGGCGTTCCACATTCCGGTCAAGAATAGTAAGCCGTTCCATCAGACGGCGGTGCGGCCAAAAATCACCACTTGCAGAGTGTAGTACGCTGCGATTGTCCCACATAGCCAAAGAGCCGACTTCCCATCGAACGCGGCAGGTATATTCCGGTTTACCCTCTTGAAATTTCATAGCGAGAAGTAATTCTTTCTCCTCCTCATTAGATATCTGGTGTTCCTTGGCAAATCCTCGAACAAACCCCTGTTGTACATACAGCGTTGTTTTGCCAGTTTCGGGATGTGTCCTTGCAACAGGATGTGTTGCAACTGGAGTGACTCCATCCATTTGGTGCCCGATGGTCCCCATGTGTATCGCTGTTAGTTTTTCTACTTTGTGTTTTGTTTCTTTTGGTAAGCCTTCCCACATTCCATGGCAATCGCAGAAACAGGTATCCCCACCTATAGGTGGAGCTTCTCTGCATATTAAAATCGAACCCATTGGCGGTCTAGCTTGCCAGGTTGCATCTGCGTGCCACCCGGAAGCTGCGTTGGGAACAATTTCGTCTGATGGGATCACTAACATGTCTGGAATGTTCGGCACCTTGACCTGTTGGTTAAGATCGTGTGGTGAATTAGGTACGTGTTCACGTTCTCCGAAAGGCGCGCCTACCTCTCCAAAATAGTTGGCAAACGCGACTAAATCCTCTTGCGACAAATGACCTTGATTTCGAAAAACAACCACTTTTCGATCCAGCCAAAGTGTGCGAAGGAAATTCACGACTTTGGGGTTAGACAAATCTCGGTTTAAATCGATCCCATGGATGATGGTGCCGATACTAGGTTGAATAGGCTCAAGCTTAAGTTCTAGTCCTTCGATGGAAAAGGGCTCATAAAAGCTCTTCGTAAGTAGACCCGGTATCAAACCGTTATCTTGTGCCAAAATCGCGTCCACCATCGCTTCACGAGACTTTGTTTTGGGAGCTCGTACGTGTGCGATAGCCCCTAGAGGATTGGAGCGGGGTGGCGGTTTGTCTGCATCCGCTCGTTTTCGGCGTTCTTTGTACAAAGTTGTGTTCGTGAGGTTTGGGTCCAACGGTTCAGCCATATGCGCTATTCTGTTCTTTGATAGATCCTCTAACCCTAACTTTTGTTTGGGTTGAATGTCACTGCTAATTTTTCTCCAGTTGAATCAGGTGGCTTTCTACGGATCGAGATAGAGCATTTAAGTCGTAGCCGCCCTCGAGTACAGAAACGATACGGCCCATAGAAAATCGATTGGCAAAGTCCACGATGTAGTCAGTCATCCACGCAAAATCTGATTCGTCTAATAACAAATTCCCTAGAGGATCGTCCCGATGTGCATCAAAACCAGCGGAGACCAAAAAAAGATCGGGTTGATGTGACTCGAGAGCGGGTCCCCAGGATGCCTCGATATTTTTTCTGAAATCGAGGCCTGTTGTCATAGCGGGGAGAGGCGTATTGATGATGTTAGGCCGGATAACTTCCTGCATTCGATATGGATAGTGTGGATATTGGAAGCTCGAGCACACGAGAACTTCCGGCATATCCAAAAATGCTTCCACAGTTCCGTTCCCGTGGTGTACATCAAAGTCTAGTATAGCGATCCGCTGTATAGCACTATGTTGCAGAGCCTGTTTGGCTGCTATGGCGATTCCGTTATAGAAACAAAAGCCCATGGCTGTGGATTCCTCTGCATGGTGCCCGGGTGGACGAACGGCGCAAAATGCCCGTTTCTCTTTGTTACTCAAAACCATTTCAACGCCTTGAAGAGCTGCTCCAACGGACAGTCGAGCTGATTTTAGTGAATTCGGGCCTATGGCCATGTCTGGATTTAGATTCACGAGGCCTATTTGAGGGCTTATTTCATTTAATTGAGTCAAATAGGTATTTTTATGCACTAGACTCAGATGAGCATTGGTGGCTTCCTGAGGTTCGAGAACATCTAAATCTTGCAACAAACCGCAATGATCGAGATGAGCCATCAGGGCCGATAGACGCTCTGGTCTTTCCGGATGTCCGTCTTGCATTTCGTGCTGAAGACAAAAATTACTAGTTATGAGTGCTGTCAAACTCGCTCCAAGATATCGAATTGTTGAGTTGTATGCTTGGCTGAGCCGCGAAGATCAGTTACGGTTTTATCAAACGTTGAACAGTAGAGAGTAACGCATGAATCGCTGGAAATGGGTTTTTCGCATATCGATCTTCTCAATTGGTTTAGGACTTCTCCTCCATTCAGACGACAACGTATACGCTGCGAAGGGATATGGACAACGTCTCGCAACCCAGCTGCAATTAATTAAGGTACGTCCAGAGCAAAATAAAGCATTCCAACGACATACAAAACGTTACTACCGGCAGTTGAATAACGCACCACGTAAAGTAATGTCCACTCGTCGTGGTGACTTCCATACTATGATCAAAAGGGAGGTAAAGTCCTCTGGTAAACAAGCTGTCAAGAATATGGAAGACGTTCTGGACGAAGATCAACTTAAACATTTTCGGCGTTATATAAAGATTGCCGGGGATAATTATGTTGCATCTTTAGGTATTGATTGAGTCGCGCGGTAGGTAGACGTTTACAGTCATTCGAGATCCTTTCGATCTAAAGAAAGCGGAATCTTACCGAACAGAACAAGGCCCTTTCATGAAAACGATAAATGGAAGTCAGCTGAGAAGCTTACTTAAGCCGGAATGTAGAATTTTTGTAGTAGGTGGTAGTAACGAACCTATAGGGTTGTGTAACGCCCTTCGCGAAGCACCGGAATGCGCCAGAGGAGTATCTTTTCTCCAGTTCCCGTTGCCAGGGATGAATACTTTCGACTACACGACGCTGGATGAAACGACCCATCAAGAAACATTTTTCCTCACTCCTGATTTGCAAGAAAACTTTCAAGCAAGGCGCATCGATTATTTGCCGATGCAGATGCGTTATATATACGACTATCTGTGTCGCACTAGGTTGGATATGGCGTTCGTTCAGATCGGTTACGATCGTGATGGAACGCTTCGTGCGGGGCCGAATGTAGACTTTTGGAAAGCGATCACGGGAAACGCTAGAGTCATCGTCGCTGAGCTAAATCGCGGTATGGTTTGTGCAGCTGGTGCTCCCTTGGTTCGGGAGTCGGATATTGATTACGTTTTCGAAAGTAACCGTTCATTACCGCAGATGGAAAGTGCACAAGTTGATGACGTTGCTGCGACAATCGGCAAAAATGTCGCTTCGGTTATTCGTGATGGAGACTGTCTCCAAACGGGTATCGGTGCAATTCCAAAAGCCGTTTTGTCTGCGTTGCAAGGCCATAACGATCTCGGTCTCCACGGCGGACTGATTGATGAAGCGGGTATGTCGTTAATTCAAAGTGGGGTCGTTACTGGATTTAAAAAAGCAATTCGCAAAGGAGTCCATGTGGCGGGAATGGCATTGGGTACAGACAAACTGTACGAATGGCTCGCCGATACACCGTCGGTAGAGTTTCATAGTGCCAACGTAACCCATGAGATCGAAGAGATTAGACGGCTGGATCATTTCGTCTCGATAAATTCTGCCGTCGAAATTGATTTAGAAGGCCAGGTAAATGCGGAGGTAATTGGTGGACGACAAATTTCCGGTACGGGGGGATCGGTCGATTTTATGCGCTCAGCACGAGCTTCGGAAGGAGGACGATCTATCATAGCTATGACAGCGACGGCAAGACGTGGCCAAGCATCTCGTATAGTTCCCAAAGTCGAAATGGTGACTGCCTTAAGAACGGATATAGACCTGGTGATTACTGAATTTGGTATAGCGGACCTGCGTAACGCAAACCGGACGGATCGGTTGGAAGCTCTTGTCGAGATTGCGCATCCAGATTTTCGCCCAGAATTGTTAGATAGCAGACTTTAGGAGAGATATGGGTATTAAGATTGGTATTGTTGGAGCAGGTGGAAATACCCGGTTGAGGCACATACCGGGCTTTCGAGCTATAGATGATGTGGAAATAGTCGGCGTGGTTAACAGGACAAGAGAGTCGAGTGAAAAATCGGCACAAGAGTTTTCAATACCGGCAGTCTTTAACCATTGGCAGGATATGATTGATTCGCCGGATATTGACGCAGTGTGTATTGGTACCTGGCCCTATATGCATTGTGATATTACCATTGCAGCGCTGTCCGCTAACAANCATGTATTGACCGAAGCGCGTATGGCTATGAATCTTGCGGAGTCGCGACGAATGCTTGAGGCTGCAAATGCTTCTGACAGAGTTGCNATGATCGTTCCGGCACCATTTTACTTTACCTATGAGCCTACATTGTTAGATATGGTGCAAGAAGGTGAATTTGGTGATCTGTTAGAAATACAGGTAAGTGCTTTGGGTGGCGGTTACGACCCAGATACACCATTGACTTGGAGGCAACGGCGCGATTATTCCGGTCACAATATTATGTCTATGGGNATATTTAACGAAACGATTCGCCGGTATGCAGGTCATGAAAAAACCGTCTTTGCTTATGGAAAAACTTTTGTTTCCGAACGGTTCAACAGCGAAACGAATAGCACAGCAAAAACGGATATACCTGATAGTCTGGGGATAATAGCTGAACACCATTCCGGTGCCATGGCTGTATACCATTTCAGTAATGTCGCCAAAGGAGGCCGAAATTCNACGATAGAAATGTACGGTACCCGTGGTGGTTTCAGGCTTGAGAATGACAAGGCGTTTCTCGTAGAAAAAGGCGGTAGTTTGCGNGAATTGGTTGTGCCTGAAAACAAAACATACACATGGAATGTCGAGCAGGAATTTATTGATTCGATTCAATCGGGGGTTCCTGTTACACGAACATCGTTTGAAGAGGGTGTCCGTTACATGGAGTTTACGGAGGCTGTNACTATTTCTATGATGGAAAGTAGACCGGTCAATCTGGCCGACTTGTAATCTTTCTGTGACCGTATCGCGTGAGATAAAGAATTGCNGCGAAAGTTAGGGCTATCTTTTAGCGCCCCTCAGNAAATGCTCTAATATGAAGGCGAANTCTTCAGCTAACTCATATTGTGCGTTGTATCTCCCGGACGGTCCGCCATGACCTGCTTCCATGTTAGTTTTGAAAATTATATCGTCACTACATTCGGCAAGATGACGTAATCGTGCTACATACTTAGCGGGTTCCCAGTATGTAACACGAGGATCGTTCAGTCCTGCAGTGATTATCATTGGAGGGAATGTTCCCGGTGCAAGTTGATCGTAAGGCGAGTAAGAATGAATGTATTCGAATGCCGCCTTATCTTCTAACGGGTTTCCCCATTCAGGCCATTCAATGGGAGTTAGGGGGAGAGTTTTGTCGAGCATGGTATTCAGCACGTCTACGAAGGGCACGTGGGCAGCCACCGCACCCCACAACTCCGCAGCTTGATTGGTGACTGCGCCCATTAAAGTTCCCCCGGCGCTCCCACCAGCTATGGCGATATTCCCCTTTTTTGAGATTTTTTTGTCAATAAGGTAGCGAGCTACATCTACAAAATCGTTAAACGTGTTTTCCCTGTTATGAAGTTTCCCACTCTCGTACCAAGCGTAGCCGAGTTCATCGCCTCCTCGTATNTGNGCTATGGCATAGATAAAGCCTCTATTAAGCAAAGAGAGACGGGTGGTACTGAAACTTGGAGATACGGCTGCTCCGTAAGCACCATATCCGTACAGGTATAAGGGAGCGGAACCGTCCAAAGGTGTACTGNTATGGTAAACGAGAGATATCGGNACCTCAGTNCCATCTCTNGCGGGNGCNAGTAACCTTTNAGATCGATATTCGCTAGAGCTATAGCCNCTCGGGATATNCTGTATTTTTCTGGTTGTTAGANANTGATTCTTNATGTCNTAGTCGAAAATGGTGGTNGGGGTAATTAGGGANGTNTANGAAAGNCGTACNCTGTCAACGTCGAATTCTGCGTTGGCATCGATTCGAGTTGTATACGTATGCTCGGGGAAATCCACGTAGTGCTGATTGAGGTCTCGGTCAATAAGACAAATTTGATCTATACCGTTCAGGCTTTCTTCTAAAACGATCCAATCTTTGAAGCACTGAAGGCCTTGTATGTAGCGTTTAGACGAAGCAGGGACAATTTCCTGCCAATTGGATTGGGATGTCGATTCCTGAGGTGTTGAGACAACTCGAAAATTTTTATGTGTGTCGTTGGTCCTAATGATAAATCGATCACCTTGGTGATCGACGTCGTATTCATGTCCAGGTGTACGTTTGCATACCAGTCGGGGTTTGGTTGCAGGAGCATCCGCTGGGATCACATAGGATTCAGATGTGACATGATCGGCGGAGCTGAGAATAATGTAACGTCTAGATGATGTTAGTCCGAGATCAAGAAAAAAAGCGTCATCACTTTCNTGATAANTGATCGGATCGTTTTCAACTCTAGTCCCTAAAACATGANGTTTTAATTTATCTGGGCGCCATTGTTCGTTGCATACGAGATAGAAAAAACTCTTGTTGTCGGCGCACCAAATAACATCTCCTTGTACATTTTCAATGTGCTCTTCAAGTGTGTTTTCTGAGTTTAGGTCCTTGACAGAGAGGATGAAACGCTCGTCTCCCGATGTGTCAATACTGTATGCCAGATAACGGTGATCGTTGCTTAACGAGAAGGATCCGAGCGAGAAATATTTACAAGACTGCGCCAGATCTTCACAATCGAGAATCGTTTCAGCAGATTTTTTATTTCCCTCAGGATCTTCGATTCTCCAACGAATATATTTGGGGTACTGCGACCCATTTGTATATTGTGATTGGTAGTAATACTTTCCGTCTTTCAAAGGGACCGAGTTATCACTTGGTGATATTCGACCTTTGAATTCGGCGAATAATTTGTCAACGACAGCTTGGTGTTTTGAAATTACGGAATTGAAATAGGTATTTTCGGCCCTGAGATAATCAAGGATTTCTGGATCTCGAACCTCCGGAAAGTCTGCGTCTCTGAGCCAATGGTAAGGGTCATCGAGCTCGATTCCATGGTGGAAATAGGTGTGTGATTTGCGAGTACATTTTGGGGGCGCGGATTTAGAAAGTTCAACGCCATTCTTGGACGGTTCGTTCATTGGTCTACAAACAGTACTTTTGCTTTAAGAAGCAGCTAATTTTTTAGCGGCAATCAATCAGGCAAACCAAGGACCCGTTTGGCAATAATGTTACGTTGAATTTCATTGCTGCCGCTATAGATTGAAGCTGCGCGGTTTGCTAACCAGGTGCGAGTGTCCGTAAGACTGGTTACATTGAATTCATCTCCAGTCCACCCGAGACCCTGAGTACCTCGAATATCGACGAAGAGCGANGACTTCTCTTGTTGNAGTTCNGTTCCNTACATCTTAAAGATTGAGGTGGCNGGNCCTGGCGTAGCTCCATCGGAAGCTTCTTCGACGGTTCGTCGTTGNGTCAANTGGAAGGCATGNGAGTTCATATTGTGNGNNATGACGGATTCCCGTATTGCCGGATCCGCGATTTGCCCATCACTTTCTCCGCTGTATTTTTTTGCCTCATTTTCGAGGGAAGGACCAGTTTCCTTGGCAGCACCNCCNCCGACCAAGGAGGCCATGCTGCCACGTTCGTGTTGCAGAAGTCGCTTGCCAACAGTCCAACCTTGGTTGAGTTCTCCTATCAAATCCTCTTTGCGGGCAATNGCATCGTCAAAAAATGTCTCGCAGAAGGGTGACTCACCAGAAATCAATCGGATGGGNCGTACGGTAATACCTNCCTGGTGCATGTCCATCAACATGAAACTGATACCTACATGCTTGGGAACATCCGGATCTGTNCGTACGAGAGCAAAAATCCAATCGGCGTATTGAGCGCCTGAAGTCCAGATTTTCTGGCCATTGACGACAAAATGATCACCGGAATCTACGGCTCGTGTCCGCAACGAGGCGAGGTCTGACCCCGAACTCGGCTCGGAGTAACCCTGGCACCAACCGACTTCGGCCCGAATTATTCGCGGGATATGGCGCTCTTTTTGTTCCTCAGTTCCGTACTCTAGGAGTGTAGGGCCTATCAGGCTGACACCCATTCCACCGAGTGGCGCGCGCGCATTGATTCGGCGCATTTCTTGNATGAGCGTCATGTACTCGGTATTACTCAAACCACCTCCACCATATTCCTTTGGCCAAGTTGGNGTAGTCCACCCTTTCTCAATCATCCGATCCAGCCAGGTACGAGTATCTGTATCTTGGATATTTATTTTAGTACTGCCCGTGGGAATTTGACCGGGTTGTCGTGCACCGGAGGGACAATTTTCTTCTAGCCACGCTCGAGTCTCGTCGCGAAATTCCTCAATTGAGTCCATGGATTGATTCCAAATGATTGATCTACCGGAGCATATGCGTCCACACTAGCTACGAACAAGTTTTCTGCTGAAAAATTGTCATTTTTCGCATTTCGTGTAAATAGGCANGTNGTTAAGTAAGGAGAGATATTGCATGGAGCACCGGCGTTTAGGATCNACGGGATTGTATGTTTCAGAGGTTGGGCTGGGCTGTAATAATTTTGGCGGTAGGCTAGATCAAGCTGCGACGGAACAAGTCGTACATGCCGCTTTGGATCATGGGATTACGTTGTTTGACACCGCCGATATATATGGGGGAAGCGATTCGGAAGTATTTGTTGGTTCTGCTCTAGGNTCGCGCCGTAAAGAGGTTGTAGTGGCAACTAAATTTGGTTTGCCTATGGGCGAAGGTCTACTCCTGAAAGGCGGGTCGAGGCGCTACATATTCAATGCGGTGGAAGACAGCCTAAGTCGACTCCAAACCGATTATATTGACTTATATCAAATGCATTTCCCAGATCCGTCCACGCCTATAGAAGAGACCTTACGCGCGCTCGATGATCTTATTAGCCAAGGAAAAGTGCGCTATATCGGATGCTCTAATTTTCTTGGGTATCAAATTGCTGACGCCGCCTGGATTGCTTCAAAACATCATTTCAATCCTTTTGTATCGGCTCAAAATCATATGAATCTATTTGAGCGGGCTGCACTTCCGGAAATAATCCCAGCTTGTAAACATTTTGGATTAGGGCAGTTACCTTACTTTCCGCTAGCTAGTGGACTGCTGACTGGAAAATATAAACGTGATGTGCCACCTCCTGCGAACGCGCGTTTGTCTACAGGTAGTCGGTCAGCGCAGGCCGCTTTGTCCGAGTCGAATTTCGATCGCATTGACGCATTAACCGCCTTCGCTAAGGACCGTAACAGGAGCTTGATCGAATTGGCATTTGGTTGGCTTCTGTCCTTTCCGGAGGTATCTAGCGTGATTGCAGGGGCTACTAGCAGTGAACAAATCACATCGAACGTAGAAAACTCGACACTTCGGCTCGATGCGGGAGAAATGGCTGAGGTTCTTGAGCTTTTGAAGGAGTAGTTCGACCTATGTGTGGCCGATTCAACGTCTCGGAGGATCCGGTAGCAAAGTTCTTCATGGATTTTGCTGGTCTGGAATTTACTGGCGTAGAGAATTTCAATACGGCTCCAACTGAATCAACACCTATCATACGTAGCGATTCAGATGATCGACTCGCGGCGGTCATGTCGCAATGGTGGTTGGTTCCCAGGTGGTCTCGAGAACCCAAAACTCGCTTCCAGACCTTCAACGCAAGATCAGAAACAGTAGCTAAAGCGCGAAGTTTCAAACAGTGCTTTGAGCAGCGTCGTTGTATTGTTCCGATTACTGGCTATTACGAATGGAAGAACAATAATGGAGTGAAAGTTCCCTATTATGTGAAACCTTCGGATGGCTCTACTTTGGTTGTTGCTGGACTATGGGATCGTTGGGTCGGGACGCTCCCGGATAAGTCCTCACTAGAGTCATTTACGATATTAACTACGTCAGCTTCTGCTGGTCTTGATTTTTTGCATGCTCGCCAACCGGTCATGCTTGCGGATCAGGAAGCGCACGAGTGGCTGGATTTAAAGGAACGACCGAGTGACATGGGACGTTTTTTTACCGGTCATCGGCCTAAAACTTTGTCGGTAACTCCAGTTTCCACCTATGTCGGGAATTCCCGTCATAAGAACCCTACCTGTATGGAAGCGGTGGGAGCCTCCATCGAGATAGAATCGGCTGTGTTAATGGGCTGACGAACGATACTTAGATGCGATATAACGGCATTTGAGTTAACGGGCGCTACGCCTAGAGTTTTCGAACAAACAAGGAGATTGATGATGTCTGCGATATCGGCGAAGGAAGGTCCAGTAGCAGTGACTGGGTGTTCGGGATTTACTGGTGCTCATATGGTTCGGGAACTGGTCCACCACGGATACCAGGTGCGCGCGTGTATTCGAGATGTAAATTCATGGCGCGGAAAAGATGCGGTGAATTATCTATCGGGCTTGCCACGAGTAGAAATCATTGATGGGTGTGACCTTTTCACCCCAGGGTCTTATGACGATGCATTCTCGGGTTGTGTAGGCGTGTTTCATGTGGCGGCAGTACTCGGCAATTCCGCTGATGGGAAATCACAGCCATTGGGTAGTGGTGACGTTTCAACTGATGTCTATGAAGGTGGCACGGTTGGTACGCAAAATGTCATTGATTCAATAAACGCGAGCGGCTCTGTAAAACGTTTGTTATACACCAGTTCCATGGCTGCCGTGTCCGGTGCAAAGGGAGCCGACATGCCACAAGGTTATGAGTGGACGGAAACCGATTGGGCCTCAGATGGGGTCGAAGAAAAACAGTGGCACCACCCTCGTAATTCATACGCTCGAAGCAAAGTAGATACCGAACACCAAATCAATGCGGCAGCGGATGCCAGTGGTGGTGTGTGGGACGCCATTACCATGAATCCAGCCATGATATGCGGACCAATTCTCTTCAAGGCGCAGGTCGGACAATGGATCGAGCAGATCGGGCGTCTAGCAGGGGGGTTGGAGCCAACCTGGCCATCCAAGTACGATATGTACTACAACATTATTGATGTGCGTGATCTGGTCAAAGCACATCGGCTCGCTATGGAGTCCTCTGTAGACCACAAGCAAACCGAGGGAGGTCCGCGGTATGTTATGCATGGTTCGGGTGGACGTTCTGCGATGCGTTTTGGGACCGAGGTGGCGAAAGTAATTAATTCGGATTTCCCGAACTTTGCCCTGGGAGAGCCCGCAACGATAACTAGCAAAGGTGATCCGATCACTATCGAATCGAAAGTTTTGAATGATTGTAAAAAAGCCAAATCGGTGCTTGGAGCAACGATTCGNCCGGTGGAAGACACTATCCGAACTGTAGTAGAAAGTTCAATAGAGTTGGGGATTATTGATCCTCAGATAGAGGGATGAAGAGAATGCAACTACAATGGGTAGTGTTTGTTAGCTTGTTGGTATGTGCAGCCAATTATGCGTATTCCGACTGTGATGAAGTAGGATACTTGGCCGTGTTTGATGTCAAAGCCGGTCATGAAGAACAATTCGAAGCAGCGATTGTTGAGCTCTCTCAGAAGGTTATGGAAGTCGAANAAGGTGTTTTGTTGTACTCCCCCTACNCAGGAGCGGAGTCTGGGCGTTACTACATGTTTGAACGATACGAAAATGAAGTGGCTCGCCAAGCACACGCAAAATCTCCAGCAGTACGGGCGCTTTTTGGTCCGGTGATGGGAGCGTTAGCCGAGCCTGCCGATATTCGTCCGGTATCTCTGGTCTGTAAAAAANAGATTTAAAGGGAGTGGCAGGCTTATGGAAATANGGGAGTGGAAGTCGGCCGGATCGGTTGCGCCTCTTTATAACGAGCTCAAACAGCTTGGACTGGAATCCAATATCGCAGAACTAGAATCTTTCGGGTTTACGGTCGTTCCACCGGAAAAAGTCGGGCCGCCTGAATTATGTGAAGAGATTCGCGAGNCGTTAGAGAAAGCCATGATGCGCCGNTATGGAAGCGATGGTCTATCGTTAACGCGCTGGACAAATGTCAATGACATACAACGCTTTATGTTGTGGGAAGATGAGGCCTTTGAACGGCTATCCTACAATCCAGCGGGACTTGGTCTAGCAGAATACTTGTTAGGAACAGATTGTGTATTGAGTTTGTGTGCNGCTTGGATTAAGGGGCCNGGAACAGTCCGTACAGGTATTCATGGAGATTACATTGATCCGGCAGTTCATGCGCAACCCGAGCAAGTAATCAATTGCAATATGCATTTCATGGTGACGGATTATACGAAAGANGATGGAGCTATTTCGTTTGTCCCAGGNAGTCATAAGTGGAGACGTCAAGCGACTCCTAGTGATGTCAAGTATTGGGAGAATCGAGCAATACCCGTAGAAGCACGAAAGGGCTCTATGGTTATTTGGGGTAACCATACCTGGCACGGGTCGTTCCCTAAGAAAACAGATGGTCTACGAATGACGCTTCAATGTGAATATATGCGTCGACGTCATCAGACTGAAGAAGCCTATCGAGAAACCGTCACGCAGGAGGCNTTGGATAGAAACCCGNTTCGATTTGCGGGNCTNATGGATGTCTACAGNCTGTTCCCNTTTGGTAAGAGTGATTGGGACATGGACCGTCAAATAGGCGCTCAGCGTGGGGCCGCGAATGGACAGAAGCTGGAGAATTACTCCAGTTTGTTCGACCTCGAACCAGCGAAGGGCCGGACCACGATTCGTCCTCAGTACAATTATATGCAGCATGATGGCAAGATGACTTCTGAAAGAAATCGAGAGCGTGCGGCCCNCAAGCAAGTGAAATCGAATTCTAGCGAATCCAGCTAAAATACTAATAAGCGGTTGTTGTCTTAGTCTCCGGTATTCATCGCGAACGTTGCAGATTCAGGGCGTGCCAGACCGCGTTGAGAATTAGCCACTGCTTCCAGAAGCAGATCTATGTGCGGTTTAGTTCCTAAACTCTTTAATACTTCATCCACGGCAAGCTCGAGTCGCATTTCACGCATGAAAAGAAGTCGGAAAGCTTTACGTATGTCAGCGATTTCGTCGCTTTTGTATCCTGCACGTTCCATGCCTATTTTGTTTACCACTCTCATATGGGCTGGATAGCCGTCAGCGATGGTAAATGGCAAAACGTCCTGAGTTACCTTAGCAAAACCTGCCACCATGGCAGCTTTTCCTACCTGACAAAATTGGTGTACTGCGCTTAGTCCACCTAAATTTGCATAATCACCAATTACTACGTGACCTCCGAGCGTTGCGGAATGGCTAAGNNTGACGTGGTTGCCTACCTGGGAATTATGAGCGACATGGGCATGCGCCAGGAGAGCGCAGTCATCACCCAAACGGGTTTCCGTGTTGGCTTCGGTGCCGCTATGAATGGATACATATTCTCGAATGATGTTGCGGTTTCCGATCGTTGTATGTGTTGTAGAGCCCTTTTGATATTTGAGGTCTTGGGATTGAATACCTAGTGTCACAAAAGGGAAGACATCGCATTCGTGGCCGATGGTCGTATGTTCATCCACGATTACATGTGAACGCAAAGTAGTAGAGTGGCCTATGCGAGCGTGTTCACCGACTGTACAAAAAGGGCCGATAAAGCAATGGTCGCCAATTTCGGCTTTTGGATGGACTACAGCGAGTTTGTCAATGGTTATGGACATCAAAATTCCCGATTTAGATGCTTCCGAAATGGTGTATTTATAAACAAAGCTTATGCGGCTGTGCGCAAGCCGTAGTACAACTACACGTTCGGACAGCTTGGTGCAACTAGTGGATTGTTTCGGGCATGATACATATAAGCATTCGATGGAGGAATTATGAGCGAAACCTCACGACACGTGGATAGTGATCCTCTGTCTGCCATTGACCAATGCTACGAGCAGGGTTGGGCAGCCGATGGTTTGCCCGTAGTTCCTCCGGAACGCTCGCGGGTGGAGAACATGATGGCAAATACGGCGGATGACGCAGAGTCGATTGTGTGTCGTCATCCGACGACTGGCATGTTTTGTACTGTCCAGGCAGCGGCTGTTAATGCAGTCATGGCGGGTTGTTTACCCGAGTATTTTCCAGTGGTCCTAGCAGCTCTTCGTGCGGCAGACAAAACCCCTTATAATTTTCACGGATCAGCAGCTAGCACCGGAGGATCGACTCCCGTGCTAGTGGTCAGCGGACCCGTGGTCGAACGTATAGGAATGAATTCAGCCGGTAATGTATTCGGCCCTGGTAACCGGGCAAATGCCACCCTAGGGCGAACTTTACGACTGATTATTATGAACGTATTTAAGATGATCCCGGGGATCTCAGATCAATCGACACAGGGATTTCCAGGCAAATATTCGATGTGTATCGCCGAACGTGCCGATCGCAATCCATGGGAACCACTTCATATAGAGCAAGGATATGATGACAAAACGTCTACTGTGACCGTCTTTGCCGGAGCTGGGTTTTGCAACATTGAGAATCATGGTGGTAGTACGCCAGAAGCGATTCTCGAGTGTGTTGCAGATGCCATGGCAAATCTTGGAGCGATTACGTTGGGTCAATCCATCGTTGTACTCAGTCCAGAGCATGCACAGATTGTGTCTTCTTCGGGCTGGTCGAAAGATGACGTGCGAAAGTTTTTGTTCGAGCATGCTCGGCGTACTGTAGTAGCAATGAAACGTGTTGGTAAGTACGTTCCAGGAGAGCATAAACGGCAAGGTAATAAGGATATGCATCGAGGATTGGATGGCAGCGACATCTTGGTCACTGTGGCCGGGGGCGATGCCGGAGGGCATTCTGCGTTTATTCCATCCTGGAGTCGGGCTCGCGCATCTATAATGCAGACGATGCCCATAGACATTTCTGTGAGCAAATAAAAAAGTAAACAACCGGAGAACTTTGATGGCAATAGAATTGATGGATCCCGGCGGATCGACCACGACGAAGGAACGCTCTTTCGCTCCTCGAATTCGTGACCTAACGGGATTGAGAATTGGTTTATTAACCAATGGTAAGCACAATGCAGATTTGTTGTTGCGGGAAACTGCATCGCTCTTTGAATCAGAACACAAGTGTGAAGTGGTTCACTTTGTCGATAAAAAAAATGCGAGCCGGCCGGCAACAAGTGAGCATTTGGACGAGCTNGCGGAACAATNCGATTTTCTGATTACCGCAGTAGGTGACTGAGGGAGCTGTTCAACGTGCAGTGTGCATGACGGCATCTCTTTCGAACAACGTGAAAAACCTGCATTAGTGATTTGCACTCATCCGTTTGAAGCCACTGGGCGAAATATCGCCCGAATATTGGGGGCTCCTGAATACGCTTTCGCTATGGTTGAACACCCCATTGGTAGTCGTACTGTGGAGGAATTGAAAGCCCGGGCAAAAGACGCTTATGAACAAGGTCTGTCGATACTTCAGGAAAAAGCGTCGTGAACAAATCGTGATAGGACAGTCTTTGGAGCGGTTTTCGTTAATCTATTAACTGGTGAAAATAGAAGCACAACCCATCGGGCGCGATGACAAAAAATACGCTGAACCGCTGGCCATCGCGTTCGTCGGTACGTTCATCACCTACGGCTATCCCTTGATCACGTAACAGCTTCTTGGCCGCTGCGATATCCGAGACTAGGATAGCGGCTCCATCTTGGGAGGGGTCTTCACCGGTGATCGCAAAACCGATGCGGGTTCCATCCCGCTCAAGCACAACTGTTGGTATAGGTGTTCGAAATCTTTCCTCCTCTCTCATACCGAAAGCATTCGTATAATAAAGTGCCGCTGTATCAAGGTTATCGACTGGTAGCGTGAGTACATCGTCTTGATATGGATACGCTGCGAGGAATAGTTTCTGCGAATTGCTCATCGATATATCTCCGGTCTACGCTCCTTGATCTTTTTTTATTGAATAGATTGGAGCCTCAGTAAAAGATACACTTCACCGTGGTCTTGTAAACCGTTGGTATTGGGCTCTAATGATCTATTTAGGAGCGTCTGATAAGGAATGAAGACATGATTAATATCTGGTGCAGACGAATAGCCCTATTGTTAGCGTTGGTCCCATTGAGTGCCGTAGCAGATGAATTGGGTAAGCCAACACTAGACGCTAAAGCTTTGGTTACGGGAGCATTGGAATTGACCCGTGGAGACAGTTCCTATTCTGAGCTTACCATGCAAATACAGCGCCCGGGTTGGCAAAAAACCTTGAAAATGGTTGCTTGGACACGGGGCACGGAAGACGCTCTGATACGGTTTACTGCTCCAGCCAAAGATGCCGGACAAGCCACCCTGAAGAAGGGTGATCAAATGTGGACGTTCATCCCGAAGTTTAAAAAATCCATGCGACTACCCAGTAGTATGATGTCTAACAGTTGGGGGGAGTCTGATTTTTCGTACAATGATTTATCGAGATCAGATTCGCTGTTGCGGTATTACGATCTTTCGGTCGTTGAAGTGGAAGAAAAAGACGACCATAAGATTTATACCCTCGACGCCATTCCACATGATGATGCGCCGGTCGTTTGGGGCAAGGAGCGCATGGTGATGCGGGACGACTACATCATGTTGTCGCAGACCTATTTTGATCAAGATTTGAAACCCATTAAGTCCATGGAGACTTTGGAAATTACCCAGATGGGAGGACGCACCATCCCTCGTCGAATGAGAATGTCGGATTTTGAAAATCCGGGTGAGTGGACTGAGATTATCTACGAGGCGGCGGACTTTGATGCCAAACTTCAAGACAGCAAGTTTACTCTGTTTTCCTTACAGTCCGATCGATGACAGCCATTCTCGAAGGCTCAACGGCAACTTCAGAAAGGGCCTTTTCGTTACTTTTTGTTTTAGTGGCTTGGCGGAACCTCTGGCGTAATAAACGTCGAACGTGGTTATCAGTAGGAGGAATCGCTTTTTCGTTATTTCTTGTCGTTACCGGGATGGCGTTTCAGACTGGTACTTATGACGACATGATCAACTTGGGGGCACGGCTGGGACATAGTCACATCCAAGTACAACATCCCGATTATCTCGACAATCCCCGAGTAAAAAATACATTCTATGACGCCCTAGGAACCAGCAGGAGCATCTCTCAAATTCCGGACGTTGCCGGAGTGGCTATGCGAACGGAGTCCTTTGCTTTGGTGTCGGTGGGTGAACGGAGTTACGGGGCAATGATCGTAGGGGTCGAACCTAACAAAGAGCCATCGGTGTCTGACTTTCCTTCTTTGTTGATAGAAGGGACTTATCTGAGTGATGTTGGTCATGCCTATATTGGTTCGGCGTTGGCGCGCAACTTGTCTGCGGCGGTCGGGGATGAAATTGTTATTCTTGGGACGGGGAAGACCGGTAATTTGGCGCCAATGTTGTTGACGATCGGCGGGATTTTTACTACTGGAATTACGGATGTAGATCGATCGTACGTTCAGGTACGCATTGAAGCGTTTCAAGAAGCGTTCGAATTTGGGGACGAGATACATCGTCTCTTAGTTTCAGTATCGGACCTCGCACACATCAACGCGGTTGTTGCAGACATACGTCGGGTCGTATCCGATGAGGTGGTTGTACACGATTGGGAAACACTCATGCCTGAGATACGTCAGGGCATTGATCTCGATAAAATCAGCGCGCAGTTTATGTACTGGATGTTATTGGCGGTGGTGTTGTTGTCCATAGTGAACACGTTTGTAATGACGGTATTTGAGCGTTCACGAGAGTTTGGCATGTTAGTGGCGGTAGGAATGCGTCCTCGTCAAATTATCGGCATGGTCGTGATTGAGAGTATCGCGTTATGGATTGTCGGGTCGGTAGTGGGCCTTTTGGTGTGTCTCGCGGTGGTTATCCCCACCAGTTGGGTTGGCGTTCCAATGCCCGCCGCCGCGACAGAAATGTCTATGGGTGGGATGCAAATACCTACTCATATTTATCCGGGGTTGGATGCCAGTACTTTACTTACGGGCCCTTTGGTTCTAGGCGTGGGAACGGTCCTGGGTGCTATGTTGCCCGCGCTTCGAATTCGTACATTGAAGCCGGTTGAAGCGCTTCGAGAGGAGGAATAGATGGCGGAAACGTATATTGCGAATACGACCGATGTTCCGAAAAAACGAAAACACGCCGTACCATTTTTAATAGCCGTCGCTTGGAGAAACCTCTGGCGCAATCGGCGGCGAACCTGGCTCATGTCTAGTGCGATAGCTTTCGCTAGTTTTTTAGTAACGGTCGCAGCG
>PAMR01000047.1 GCA_002708205.1 Gammaproteobacteria bacterium | reverse complement strand
CCAGGCTATTTTTTAACATTGAGAAGGTAAATTAATGCGATTGACGACTAAAGGTCGATATGCAGTGACCGCGATCTTGGATATTGCTCAGCACGGAAATGATTCCCCTGTAGCTATATCTTCGGTATCCAGTCGGCAAGGCATTTCGCAGTCCTATTTGGAACAATTGTTCTCTAAACTTAAGAAAGCAAGGTTGGTAAGAAGTATTCGTGGCCCCGGCGGTGGTTACGAGCTTGCTTTGAATCCGGATGCGATATCAGTTTCAGATATTTTGACCGCGGTTGGTGAGGGTGTTGATGCAACTCAGT
Source organism: Gammaproteobacteria bacterium (assembly GCA_002708205.1). GTDB lineage: Bacteria > Pseudomonadota > Gammaproteobacteria > Pseudomonadales > Azotimanducaceae > UBA11889. Next base: position 45,358 of record PAMR01000047.1, on the reverse strand, counting down.
GCGGTGGAGTAGGGGACTGTCACGAAGGAAAAGTTTGCTTAACACATGAACTATGGACAGACCTTTCCATTCAGATAGACCTTTTCCTGTCGTCAATTACTGTACGGGCATTAATAAACCGAACTGATGTCACCACATTTTCAGATGGCATGAGTGGTGTAGATTTGATCGAGGCCCGGCTCGTCTGACTATGGAGAATTTGGCTAAAAATAAGAAGCGCCGCGCTGTATATATGGATTACAACGCTACGACACCTATCGATCCACGGGTAGCCCATCAAATGAGTAAGTGCATGATGTTTGACGGGACGTTTGGTAATCCTGCGTCACGTTCCCATGTTTTTGGATGGGAGGCTGAAGAGCTTGTTGAGAAAGCGAGGGTTCAAACAGCGGAAGTAATTTGCGCGGATCCTAGGGAAATAGTATGGACATCGGGCGCTACCGAATCCGATAACTTAGCGATCAAAGGAGTCGCAGAATTATCGGAAAAGCGTCACATAGTCACAACGACGTATGAACACAAGGCTGTCTTAGATACTTGTAAGTATTTGGAGCTACAGGGTTTTGATGTAAGTTATGTGTCTCCTGATGGCGAAGGTATTGTCCAACCGGAAACCATTGCAAAGTCAATACGCCCCGATACCTTTCTTTGTTCTGTAATGCATGTGAATAATGAAATAGGTGTCATTAATGATGTCGCCTCTATTGGGGAAATTTGTCGGGATATGGGCGTATTGATGCATGTTGATGCGGCTCAAAGCTATGGAAAGATCCCCATTGACGTTAGCGCCACCGCTATCGATCTTTTGAGTATTTCGGGGCATAAAATATATGGCCCTAAAGGTATTGGAGCATTGTATGTTCGACGAGATCCACCTGTAGCGCTCCAGGCTTGTATGCATGGTGGCGGTCATGAAATGGGGTTTCGCTCAGGAACATTACCCACCCATCAGATTGTAGGACTCGGAATAGCGGCTAAGATATGTTCCGAAGAAATGGGGGTAGAGGACGAGCGTATTTTTCAGCTGAGAAATCGATTGTGGTCGCATTTAAAGCAAGTTCCAGGATCTCGACTCAACGGGTCTCTTGAACATCGCAGTAGTTCAAATTTAAACGTGGGCTTTGAGTCTGTAGATGGAGAAACACTGTTAATGGCTATGGATGATGTCGCGGTCTCAAGTGGTTCCGCTTGTACGTCGGCATCGGTAGAGCCTTCGTACGTTCTAAAGGCGATCGGTTTGGAAGAAGAGATAGCTTCTTCGAGCATACGACTTTCCCTGGGTCGCTATACAACAACCGAGGATGTTGATTTTGCCGCTCAGAGGGTTGCCGATATCGTTCAGAAACTCCGCAAAGTAAACTAGGCAGAGTCAACCAGCCAAAGTATAATTTCTTGGCGAGGTGGTAGAGCTGCCCGATTCATTTCAAACCCAATATAAAACATGGAGGATTGATGGCCATCGAAAGAACGCTGTCGATTGTCAAACCTGATGCTGTAGCCAAAAATATAATTGGTGAGATCTATTCCCGCTTTGAAAAAGGTGGCTTGACAATAGTTGCATCTAAGATGATCAGATTAGATCAAAAGAAGGCCGCTGGCTTCTATGCAGAGCATGAAGGTAAGCCTTTTTACCAGTCATTGGTGGACTACATGACATCGGGTCCTGTAGTTGTTCAGGTCTTAGAGGGCGAAAGCGCGATTACGACTAATAGAGCGCTTATGGGAGCAACCGACCCTCAAATGGCTGATCCGGGTACTATTCGAGCAGATTTTGCCGAGTCGGTAGAAGCTAATGCTGTTCATGGATCAGATTCTGTCGCATCTGCCGAGAGAGAAATCGCTTACTTTTTTGAAACTGGAGAGATTCATAGTCAAAACTAGGGGGATACCTAAAAAGTTTCATAACAGTTTCCTCGTAGGGCTGTCACGATGAGTACGAACATGGTTGGGCCTACGAGACAGCAGTTATACGAGATAGTTCGCTGTCTTGATGAGCGGCCATATCGAGCTCAACAAATTATGAAGTGGATATACCATCATGGTGTGTCCGACTTTTCGTCTATGACGAATCTTTCAAAGAAGCTACGTGACCTTTTAACGCAGACCGCAAGTATAAGATTGCCAAAGGCAATAAAACGAGTTCAATCGGTCGACGGTACTATCAAGTGGGTGTTCCAAACCGATAATGGCAATGCGGTAGAAACCGTGTTGATTCCCGACAAAGGACGGCACACGCTTTGCATTTCTTCCCAGATTGGTTGCATGTTGGATTGCAAGTTTTGTGCAACTGGCAAGCAGGGTTTTAATGGGAATTTGGATCGCAGCGAAATTGTAGGTCAAGTTTTACTTGTTCAGCGTTATCTGTATGAGTTGGGTTTAAAGAGAATAACTAATATTGTATTCATGGGTATGGGCGAACCTTTACTCAATTTCGATGAGACGATTTCCGCATCGGAACTTCTACAAGACGATATGGCTTTCGGTCTATCTAAGCGGCGTGTAACCATCAGTACTGCCGGCGTGGTTCCGGCAATACATGATATGTGCGAAAAAACGGAAGTTGCTCTAGCTATCTCACTGCACGCGCCTACGGACGACGTCCGAGACGATCTCGTTCCTATTAATCGCAAATACCCAATACGGGAATTACTGGAAGCCTGTCAGCGATACCTATCGACCTTGAATGGGAAGAGGTACATCACGATCGAATATACCCTTATAAAGGGAGTGAATGACTCGATCTCTCAGGCGCGAGAGCTGGCTAAATTATTGAGAGTACTCCGTTGTAAGATAAATTTAATTCCATTCAATCCGTTCCCAGCTTCTGGATTCGAGAAGCCTGAACTAACTCAAGTGAATGCTTTTCGCACGGTTCTTATCGATGCCGGCTATGCAACTACATTGCGTACGACCCGAGGAATAGATATTGCCGCCGCTTGTGGCCAATTGACTGGGGAGGTGACGGATAGGACCAAGAGGCAAAAACGTTACCAACAGCGTCTGAAGATCANTAATGAAAGTCTGTGATATTGNTTATCTCGTCGGGCAGTGATTCAAACGAAAATGTGTAATGTTCGCTAATCTAATTGATTAACGGGCATTAGTTCAGGGTTGCTTTTTGCATTAGGAATAATTTGAGACTTGATCGATTTAAATCATAGGGTTTGCAATGGATAATGCATTGTATATTTCGGTAGATACCGGTGAGATCGATAACGACGATAAGCTATAGCGGCGCCAAATATTGTGAATGATGATCCTGAAAAGACTACAGCCGAAGATGAAGGAATAATTTCTAAAAGTCCCGGTTTGATCTTGAGAGACGCGCGCGAGTCGCAAAGTCTCACAGAGAATGACATTGCACTGGCACTAAATTTACCGATTTACGTTATTACATCCATAGAAGCCGATCGAGCAGTGGGCACGCGATCATCCGTATTTATGCGCGGATATATAAGGTCTTATGCTCGATTGATGGATCTAGATGGGGATNCGTTGGTTGATTTATACGATGAGAAAAATAGTGTGAAAGTTGGNCTATCNTTATCTNCTGTAGGTTCTGGAAATATGGGTACCATAGGTTCGGTAGGAGCCGAAAAGCATGGCGCCCGCCAGATAAAGTGGATTTTATCTCTTATTNCTCTTTTGATTATTTTGATGATCGGGTTATGGGCTGGACGTAATTTTGTGGAGGAAAGTACCGATCCAACACTAGAGGAATCTGATAGTAAGGAAGTGGTTACCATTGAAGAAAAAGAAAAATCGCCTAGTCAGACGAATGACTTAAATAAGGCGAATTTATCAATATTCCCGAAAGAGAAAGTAATTACNGTCCCCGAACACAGAGATAACAAGGGGTCGATAGATATTCAGTCAAGCATGCATGGGCTGAAAAGCAATGAGTTGATAGCATCCGATACGTTGCTTTTTTCTTTCGGAGAGGATTGTTGGGTGGAAGTTCAGGACGGAAGTGGCGAGCTGATTTATGGAGACTTGAGTCGAGCAGGNTCTACTTTGGAGGTTTCGGGTATTCCGCCCCTAAGGGTTCTCTTGGGATATGCTCATGGGGTTTCTCTTATGCATAATGGGAGTAGAGTGGCTCTCGCTCCGCATACTCGAAATAACGTAGCCAGCTTCGTATTGGGAATATGACAGAAAAGAATCNAAAATTTGACCTTGTTAGAGGAATGAGGGATATCGTTCCAGGACAGGTGGAGCGGGTAAGTTTTGTGGAAAGCTGTTTGTTAGATACAGTTNCAAGCTATGGGTATGATGAGATAAGGCTCCCCATTATCGANCAAGCTGGCCTTTTTAGTCGGGGTTTGGGGGAGGCTACCGATGCAGTCGAAAAAGAAATGTATNTATTGGATGACCGGGATGGTGGAAAGTTGGCCCTTCGGCCGGAAGGTACTGCATCTTGCGTACGTGCAGTAATTAATGCGGGTATGCTCAGAGAAGGTAAGCAGCGACTTTGGTATAGCGGCTGGATGTTTAGGCATGAAAGACCCCAAAAAGGCAGATACCGTCAATTTTATCAAATTGGGGTNGAAGCGTTTGGTTATCCGGGCCCGGACATTGATGTGGAGCTCATTAATATTGCTGGTTCGATGTGGAAGCGGCTTGGGGTGCAAGATGAAGTGACACTTGAGATNAATTCNATTGGGTCAAGGGAAACGCGAGATAGGTATAGACAGGTTCTCGTCGAATATTTAACCCCGTTTGTTAGTGATTTAGATTCNGACAGCAGGAGGCGTTTAAACACGAACCCGCTTCGTATTCTGGATAGNAAAAATGTAACGACACANGAAATATTAACTGATGCTCCNGAGCTCATTGAGTTTTTGGATGAATCGTCGACAAAACACTTTGAAGATTTGTGTGAACGGTTAGAAAGAGATNATCAAGCATATCGCATTAATCCTAGACTCGTCAGGGGCTTGGACTACTACACTCATACTGTAGTGGAATGGACCACGGAGAGGTTAGGGTCGCAAGGTACAGTATGTGCCGGTGGGCGTTATGACGGCTTGATTGAACAATTAGGTGGGGTTGATACACCTGCAGCTGGCTTTGCATTAGGATTAGAGCGAGTCGTTTTACTGCATGAATCCCTTGGACACCCAGTCAAGACGTCTTCCGTTGACATATATATTGCCATTATTGGCGATGAATCGTATCCATACGCGCGGCGAGTAGCAGGTATTTTGCGAAATAATGCCTTGCGTGTGCGGGTACATCAGGGTGGAGGAAAAATAAAAGCGCAAATGCGACAGGCAGACAAGAGCGGTGCCAAATGGGCGGTGATNATTGGGGAAAAAGAAGTTGCTGAGAACATGCTGTCGGTAAAATTCTTACGAACCGACAAAGAGCAACGCAGCGTTACATTAGAAACCGCAATCGATTTGTTAAAACACAATGAATTGGAGTGAATGAGTGTCCGATTACCTGAGTGACGAAGAACAAGTAGACAGGATCAAACAATGGTGGTCAGAAAATGGAATAACTATTGTTGTGTCTCTTTTTGGGGCAATAATTGGTGTTGTTGGTTGGAATTGGTATGAATCACGATCTGAAGAAAGGTCGGCTGCGGCTTTTAATGTATACGCGGAATATCTTGAACAACGTAAGCTTTCCGGTTCACAAGATTCTGCTTTGAAGAATTTGGATGAGGAATACGAAGGCACTGCCTACCATACTTTTACTCTCTTCTTTCGAGCAAAGGATGCCGTTGACTCGGACGATTTTGAGGGTGCATTGCGTTATTTAAATCTCGCCGTTGACACAGCTAACGACGGAAGCCTCAAAGATATTGCATTGTTGAGATTATCTAAAATACAGATGCAAATGGAAGCATTCGAGTCCGCACTGCAGTCGCTAAGTATGATGCGNGGTGGAGGTTACAAGGCGGTNGTCGCCGAGTTAACNGGNGATATCTACTACTCGCAGGGCAAGATCGAGCTCGCAAAAGAAGCCTATCAGGCTGGGTTAGATGGTCTGTCTGATTCAGATGCTGCTGGTTTATTACGTTTGAAACACTCGAGTCTAGTGGCGGAATAAACGTGCTATCACAATTATTTAGAACCAATCGTATCTTCAACCAGGTTTCTTCTGGCTTTCAAGCCAACGTTACTGGAAGTGTGTTTAGAAACATATTCACTACTGTGACCATTCTGTTGGTAAGTGGCTGTGCTTGGTTTAGTTGGATTCCTGGGATTGAGGCGCCTCCTTCGAAAGAAAATGAGCCCCGTCCTCTTGTGGCCTTCAATGCAGAAGCTAAAGTCAACAGACTCTGGAAGGTTGGAATCGGGAGTGGTTTGGGTTCAAAGTATGTTCGTACCACACCAGCAATTATTGCNGATCGGATATTTGCGGCCGATGCATACGGTCAGGTGGAAGCAAGGAATCGATTTGATGGCAAAACTATATGGNAAGCNCGAATAGGTGAGCATGAAGGTCCGGCGTTTTGGGAGTTTTGGGATTTACAAGATCCGGCNTTTCTAACNGGAGGCGTCGGAAAGAGCAATGGCATTGTTTTGGTCGGGACTACTCTGGGTGTGGTCATNGCTCTTGATGCATCGAACGGAAGCGAGCTTTGGCGATCTCAAGTATCAAGTGAGATTTTGGCGCCTCCAACNGGAAATGGAGACATCGTTGCTGTGCAAACTGGTGATGGAAAACTGTTCGCACTCGAACATGATTCTGGTGAGGTCCGCTGGATTTACGATACGCAGATGCCTGTTTTAACCCTACGTGGGACTGCGACACCTACCATACTAGATGACATTGTATATGCGGGGTTTGCGACAGGCATGGTTGTTGCGGTGGATATAAGNAGCGGCGCCCCTTTGTGGGAACAACGTATTATGCTTCCAGAGGGACGATCCGAGTTGCAGCGTATGGTGGATGTAGATGGCACGCCTCTAGTCGACCGTAATTTTGTTTATGCGGTAGCGTACCAGGGCAAGCTAAAGGCAATGCGACGGCGCGACGGTGCTATTCTTTGGGAAACGGACATGTCCTCCTATCTGGATTTAGCCGAAGGATACGGGCAGATATACGTAATCAATGAAGACGATGAAATATTTGCTCTCGGACAAGGCGATGCGACAGTGGCCTGGGAACGGAGCGATTTGAAACATCGGCGGTTGACCAGTCCATCAGCTTTCGGGAACTACCTGGTCGTCGGTGATGATGCCGGCTATATGCATGTCTTTGCACAAAGCGATGGGCGAATGATCGCGCGGACAAAGGTTGGGCGAGCAAATATGCTCGGACGCATCTTATACCAGGATGGGATTATGTATGTTCTTTCTAACAATGGTGTTTTGTCGGCCTTTGAGATCAGGCGGAATGAATGATCACAAAAGAAGTCAGCTCANCTGGTCAAGTAACTAGTAAGTGCGGTGTTTTGGCTTTAGTTGGTCGTCCGAATGTAGGNAAATCTACNTTATTTAATAGACTCTGTGGTGCCAAAGACGCTTTGGTNCACGATACCCCGGGTCTAACCCGAGATCGTCGTTACGGACAAGCTAGTTTCGAAGGNGNAGAGTTCACNGTTATNGATACNGGNGGTCTTTTTGATGAATCNGANCTAGCCGGCCGTATGAAGCTCCAAGTTGAAACGGCTATTGACGAGTCGGACGTAGTGGGTTTNGTTCTGGATGCTCGAGTGGGNCTTGTTGGTAGAGACGAAGATATAGCGCAATGGCTACGTAAAAGGGGGTGTGACGTAGTAGTTATTGTTAACAAAATTGATGACATGAAAGAACAATCTGCCATATCGGAATTCTCGACCTTGGGGTTTGCTAAGACGTTAGGTATTGCTGCGATACAAGGAAGGGGTCTTTTAGAGCTTCAAAGAGAACTAACACAATATGCGGATTCAGTTTCTGCTGAAATCGAAGCCGAGTGGCCGTCAATTGCGGTTGTAGGAAGACCTAATGTAGGTAAATCCACATTAGTCAACGCCTTATTGGGTGAAGATCGTCAGGTAGTATCTGACCAACCAGGGACAACTCGTGATTCGATAGCGGTGTCCATAAATCGAAAAGGCCAAAAGTATTGTTTGATCGATACGGCAGGTGTTCGGAGAAAGGGGNGGGNGTCGGAAACAGTTGAAAAATTTTCGGTTGTCCAAACCTTACAATCACTGAGTCGATCAAAAATAGCTTTGCTCTTGATCGATGCCAAAGAGGGGATCGTTGATCAGGATTTACATATTGTTAGTTATGCTGAGCAAGCTGGTTGTGGAATCATATTAGTNGTGAATAAGTGGGACGGCCTGAAAATAGCGGAGCGCGTTGAGATAAAAAAAGAAATAAANAGACGTTTGCAATTTGCTCCATGGATACCCATAAGATTTGCTTCGGCTTTGCATGGGACTGGTGTTGGGGATTTGTTTGTCGATATTCAACGTGTCAATAAAGCAGGGGAGTTCAATGTAAAAACACCTGAGCTTAATCAAATACTGGATAACTTAACTCACGATCACCCTCCTCCGAGCAGCAATGGTCGGCAAATTAAATTACGTTATGCGCATAAGGTCGGAAGTTATCCNCCTACNATTATGATTCATGGCAATCAAACGGAACGATTGCCTTCAAGTTANGTTCGATATTTGGAAAATCGCTACCGAGNTAAACTTGATTTAGTCGGTTTGCCGCTGAGAATAAAGACACGTAGCACGGATAATCCTTTTAAAGGTAAGGTAAACAAACTTTCGGAAAGACAATATAGACGCCGAAANCGTATGATNCAACGTCGCAAGAAGCTAGACCGTTAAGTTATTGGAACTATGCGGANTTTATAGACTATTTATCGTATTCATAAAGCTTTGTGGATCTATCCTATGTCCCTGTAGGCTCACACTCCAATGCAGATGAGGNCCGGTCGCTCGACCNGTAGATCCNACGGTTCCTATGACCGAACTACGAGATAATTCCTCGTTAGATTCGACATAAATNTCATCGAGATGACAAACCATTGTGATNAGTCCTCCGCCGTGATCGATCAGAATTGTGTTGCCATTGAAAAAGAAATCTCCTGTCAGAATGACTTTGCCCGGTGCTGGAGTTTTGATTTTGGTTCCNAGAGGTGCCGCTATATCGAGTCCACTATGAGGGTTTCGAGGCAACCCATTAAGAATCCGTCGAAACCCGAACAAACTAGTAATTGTTCCGTCGATAGGTTGAAGAAAAGGCCGAAGATCGGTTGGTATCGCGGATACATGCCTATAAGCATTTTTCATCGCCTNCTGTTCTTTTCTTATGCGCTCTAGATCGTTTNTACTTGGTTCTACGTATTTTTGATTTTTAATAGTGAGTCGTTGTTCAGGATAATTTTTTGCTTTGACAAGAAAAGGTATTTGTTGTGATCCGCTCTTGGCCTCTACAGAAAGTAAATAACTCTGGTCTTCAAGATCCAGTGGGAGCGCGACTATGGCAGTATGATTAAATAATAATTGATTGGTCTGATTGAAGGACACGCTTAAAGTGTCCTTCGGAACTTTGATTCCTACAACTCCTCCGACATAGCCGATGATTGGACGTTCACCAAATGCTGGGATTGAACCAAAAATTAGTAAACATAATAGTTTTAACATTTTATCGGTCTCTTAAAGCTTCTACTGTAGCGATAACTTTGCCGTCAGAGATTTGAGCTTCTATCTTACTTCCTTTTTTCAAATCTGAAACTGAATGAACCAGTTTTCCCTTAACGTCTGAGCTGGTTTTTGTCGTGATGATTGCGAATCCTCTATCCACAGTAGCCAGTGGACTTACGGTATTTAAGGTTCTTTTCATTGAAGTAAATACGATCTTTTTTTCCGTTAATTGTTTTTTTAGTGAACNGTGGANNATCTTGAATAATCGCTCAATGTGATTCTCTTTATCCGAAATCAAGACATTNGGATTGCTGTGCTGAAGAATTCTTTGAGCGTGCTTCAGTTGCACTCGTTGATAGTTTTCAATTTCTTCTACAGATCGAACCANNCTATAGGTTAGTTCTTTGAGCCGAAGGGCATGTTTTTTTAGGTTAGTTCCAGGATGTGTTANCCGTTTGGATAAAGTGGATATACGTTCAGAAAAATAATTAATATCGTTGTTCGATTTTGTATAAAGTTGCCTTTTTTTCGCCAGTAATTCCTTGGCAATTTCTTCTGTGTTTGGGGTGATCAATTCGGCCGCAACGGACGGGGTTGGTGCCCTTACGTCAGCAACAAAGTCAGAAATCGTAAAATCGATTTCGTGTCCGATAGCNGAAACAATGGGTATTGGAAAAGACCTGATAGAACGAGCGATTGATTCGGTATTAAATACGGAGAGGTCTTCTAGAGANCCTCCACCACGGGTGATAAGTGTGACGTCGGGCAGTGGTTTTATGTTAGTGATTTTTTTTAGGGCTTCGAGGATGCTTGCTTCCGCAGATTCACCTTGTACGGTTGCAGCGACTACAGTAGTTTTCATAGANGGAAANCGACGCTGAATGACGGATANTACATCCTGGAGCGCGGCTCCAGATATTGAGCTAATGATGGCTAAATGCCGAGGAAAGTCAGGAAGCGGCCTTTTCAGTGAACTGTCAAATAGACCTTCTATAGAAAGTTTGCTTTTTAATTTTTCGAATGCTGCTCTAAGAGCTCCCTCTCCGGCTGGCTCGATATGCTCGATTATGGCTTGAAAGTCCCCCNGTTGCTCATAAACAGATAGTCGNGCCCGGACAAGTACTTGATCACCATTTTTCACTGGATGAGCTACNAGACGGTTNCGNTTAATAAACATTGCGCATCGAATTTGCGCGNTNGCATCTTTTAAGGTGAAGTACCAATGACCTGAATTTGGCTGGCTNAAATTTGATATTTCCCCTTCAATCGAAAGTATAGGGTAATTGTTTTCTATTAGATCACGTACATTTTTGACTACATCACCAACGGACATGATAGGTTCGTTTTGGCCTTTGTACTGCATAGTGTTCGTTAGTTGTGATTGGATGCACTGAACAATAATTAGTTCCTACTTGAATAAGCAAGTATTGATNTCTATTACNNTAGGCNGTTTTGGAATGTCTCTNAGATTTACAACGAAACTAGCCGCGAGTACTATGAGCGGCCTAATTTGCAGGAGACTCTATGTTGCGGATCGCTCANGAAGCTCTAACCTTCGATGACGTTCTGCTCGTTCCTGCGTACTCCAAAGTATTGCCTTCAGAAGTCGAATTAAAGTCGAGACTAACTAGGGATATTGAGCTAAATATTCCTCTAATCTCTGCGGCTATGGACACAGTCACTGAGTCTCGTCTTGCCATNGCAGTGGCCCAGGAAGGCGGTATCGGAATAGTCCATAAGAATATGTCCATTGAATCGCAAGCGAAAGCGGTTAAGGCTGTCAAAAAATATGAAACTGGAGTTATCAGAGATCCGGTGATTATCAGCCCTAGTAACACGGTCGCAGANTTAACGAAGCTCATTCAGGATCACAATATTTCTGGCGTACCGGTTGTGGAGGGCACTAATCTCGTAGGTATCGTAACTAGTCGTGATATTCGATTTGAGATTCGTAGTGAAGCCCGGATAGCGGACGTGATGACCCCGAAAGAACGTTTGGTTACCGCTCATGAAAATGCTTCTACGGAACTCATCACGCAATTGCTCCATGAGCACAGAATAGAAAAAGTTTTGCTAGTGAATGATNATTTTGAGCTAAAGGGAATGGTCACAGTCAAAGACATTGCTAAAGCAGAGGATTATCCGAATGCGTGNAAAGACGAGCAAGGTCANTTGCGGACNGGGGCTTCTGTCGGAACGGGTGAGGATACGGATGATCGAGTNGCCGCATTGGTNGAATCAGGAGCAGACGTAATTGTTGTTGATACAGCTCATGGACATTCACAACGGGTCTTGGATCGCATAAGTTGGATCAAACAGAAATATCCGAATACTCCTGTGATAGGAGGAAATGTTGCGACCAGAGATGGTGCCAAATCACTGATTNATTCGGGNGTCGATTCGATCAAAGTTGGTATAGGACCGGGAAGTATATGTACGACGAGAATCGTATCCGGAATAGGTGTACCACAGATTACTGCGATAGCCGATGTTGTAGAGGAATCGCAAAATGCGGATGTTCCGGTAATTGCTGACGGAGGCGTACGTTTTTCTGGAGATATAGCGAAAGCGATTTGTGCAGGAGCAAGTGCNGTAATGGTGGGTGCACTGTTAGCTGGGACTGAGGAGGCTCCGGGTGAAGTGGAGTTATTCCAAGGTCGGACGTATAAATCATATAGAGGAATGGGCTCTATAGGGGCTATGGCGGAACAGTTCGGTTCGAGTGATCGCTACTTTCAAGAACCACAACCGGATAATGGAAAACTCGTTCCCGAGGGAATAGAGGGTCGGGTTCCGTATCGAGGTCCNGTTGGTCCAATCGTCCACCAGTTAATGGGAGGATTGCGAGCAGCGATGGGATATACNGGCTCGGAATCTGTCGAAGATATGCGCACTAAGCCAGAATTTGTAAAGGTCTCAGCAGCNAGCCTTGCGGAAAATCATGTGCATGATGTCACCATAACGAAGGAATCACCGAATTATCCGATGTCCTGAGCTTGATGGGCANACCCGATTGAAGATGAATTGAGTNTCTATTGGTATTCCGTGAGTTNTTTGNAGTACGGAGGGAAATCGTTTGAATACTAGAGTTCGCGATCACGGAATATTGATCGTAGACTTCGGGTCACAATATACGCAATTNATAGCGAGACGAGTTCGAGAACTCGGTATATTTTGTGAAATACATCCNTTTGATATAACNAATAAACAACTTGTTACNTTATCTCCAAAAGGCGTTATTTTGTCTGGTGGGCCAGATACTGTTACTTTTGATAGTGCACCCCGTATTTCCGATTCAATACTTACTCTGAATGTTCCAATATTAGGTATTTGTTACGGAATGCAGGCCATGGCAGAGCAGCTTGGGGGTACTGTTGATAGGTCAGAGCAGAGGGAATTTGGTGCTGCTCGTGTATTAAATGTATGTGAGGGTGGTCTTCTCGACGGTTTGACTTCGGTTTTGGATGTATGGATGAGCCATGGTGACCGTGTCGAAACACTCCCTCCCGGTTTCAAGTTGTCTGCGGAAACCAGCAACGCCCCTATAGCTGCTATGAGCGATTTGGAACGTAAATATTTCGGCGTACAGTTTCATCCAGAGGTTACTCATACGAGTGACGGAAAAGAAATTCTTCGCAAATTTGTTATCGACATATGTGAGTGCGCAGCGACATGGACGGCCGAGAACATAATAGAAGAGTCAGTCGTCTCTATTCGAGAAAGAGTGGGCCAGGACCGAGTCATCTTGGGCTTGTCTGGGGGTGTCGACTCTAGTGTCGTGGCTGCTCTTATATCTAGGGCAATAGGGGATCAACTGACCTGCATATTTGTGGACAATGGTTTACTGCGAAAAAATGAAAGAGAGGAAGTCGAGAACTCTTTTGCATCTTCTGATACGCCCTCCTTAAATCTTGTAACAGTAGATGAAGCAGAACTGTTTCTTAAACAACTCCAGGGCAGAACAGATCCCGAAGAAAAGCGGAAGATTATAGGAAATACTTTTATTGACGTTTTTGAACGAGAGTCCAAGAAGATAGAGGGAGTAAAGTGGTTGGCACAAGGAACCATCTATCCCGATGTTATTGAATCCGCTGCCTCAAAATTTGGAAAAGCGCAGGTTATCAAATCGCATCATAATGTGGGTGGTCTCCCAGACCGAATGGAATTAGGCCTTGTCGAGCCGCTAAGGGAACTTTTCAAGGATGAAGTGAGAGAAATTGGGATCAAGCTCGGATTGCCCCGTAGTCTACTGTTTCGACATCCATTTCCAGGACCTGGTTTATCGGTACGTGTTATGGGTGAAGTTAAAAGTGAGTACTTAACGGTTCTCAGAGAGGCTGATGCGATATTTATCGAGGAGTTAAGAGCAAATGGATTGTATGATCAGGTCAGTCAAGCTTTCGCTGTTTACCTGCCGGTAAAGTCCGTTGGTGTAGTGGGGGATGCTCGTCGATACGAACATGTTATTGCTCTTCGGGCGGTAGAAACGACGGATTTTATGACTGCCGGATGGGCTAACTTGCCGCATGATTTTATAGGAGAGGTGTCTAATAGAATCATCAATGAGCTTTCGGGAGTTTCCCGAGTCGTTTATGACGTGTCTAGCAAGCCTCCAGCCACAATAGAGTGGGAATAATGAGCAGTTCTGTAATTTCAAAATGTCATTGCGGATCAGTTGAACTTCAGTTGACTTTACCCAATGGATTGGAAAAGCTTAGGCGTTGTAACTGCTCAATTTGTAGCAGAAGAAATGCGGTAGTCGCCTCAGTTACTATCGACAATTTGAAAGTAGTGAAGGGTTCAGCTGAATTAAAGGAATACACATTTAATACTCACACAGCTAAGCACTATTTCTGTTCAATATGCGGTATTTACACTCATCACCAGAGGCGTTCGGTCCCTTCCGAATATGGGTTCAATATTGCTTGTGTTGAGGGTGTAAAAATCGAAGATTATTTGAATATCGAGTACTTAGATGGAAGAGACAGTCATCCAAAAGATGCTCGGTGAGACTTACACGCTTTTATTTTGGTGCTTGTAGCCCTTTGTCTATACGGCTATCTAAATCAGCAACTATTGAGTGGGAATGAAAGAGTAGCTTTTATATTCGTCCGTAGTTAGGAGATAGTGATATTCGGAGATATACAGAGATAGATAAATGGAGAATGTTCAAAGGATAGACGAACACTATATGTCTATAGCTATCGAAGAAGCGGAGATGGCGGCAGCGGTTGGAGAAATTCCGGTGGGAGGCTTGGTCGTTCTGAATGGCAAGATCATCTCCCGAGGTGGGAATTCTTCGATAAGAGATAACGACCCTACGGGACATGCTGAAGTTATTTGCTTGCGTAAAGCCTGCCGAGCGATAGGAAATTATCGAATTCCAGGCGCGACGTTATATGTAACTTTGGAGCCTTGTGTAATGTGTGTTGGCAGCATGATTCAGGCGAGAATAGAAAGATTGGTGTACGGAGCCGTAGAACCAAAAACTGGAGCAATCGAGAGTTCCTTTAGGATGATGGATGAAAATTGTCATAACCACCGGTTTGAAATTAGAAGTGGGGTTTTGGCCGAAAGTTGTAAGTTACTAATGACTGATTTTTTCGCTTCGAAGCGTTGATCGCTATTTAATAGTTGAAGAGATTTCATAGGGATAAATATATTGACGTTAAATATATACACTTATCTGGGAGAACTGGCATATCCCGATGGTGAGTTAAAGAAAGTATCGGAGCTTATTAATTCATCTGGTAAACACAGTAAGGTAACAACAGCTAGATTTATTCATTTTCTACACCTGTCGGAAGCATTGACCGAAGTAGAAGAGTCTCGAGTTATTGAACTGTTGACTTATGGACTATGTGTTAACGAGAGTGAGTCAAGTAATTTTACTGCGACGGTTATTCCTCGTTTTGGCACGATATCGCCGTGGTCTAGCAAAGCTACTGATATTTTTCGCTTGTGTGGTCAGGAGAAAATATTGCGAGTTGAACGCGGGATTTGTTGGTTCTTTGAAACCTTAAACGAAGTAGATCGTGTTGAAAAAAATATTCACGATCGTATGACTCACCAGGTTGTGTGGGGAAAGTCCCCAGTGGATTCTCAATACGGGGATTCTTTTCAAGACATATTTAGAGAACCCCTTCGACGACCGTTGGTAAGCGTTAAGTTAGGGACGGATCCGGATATGGCTCTTGCTCAAGCGAATAACGAGCTTGGTCTCGCACTATCTAGTGACGAGATGGTTTATTTGAAACATGCCTATATGGATCTCGGGCGAGACCCAACGGACGTTGAACTGATGATGTTCGCCCAGGCGAACTCTGAACATTGTCGGCATAAAATTTTTAATGCCTCTTGGTCTATTGATGATGAAGAGCAGAATCATTCTCTATTTCAAATGATTAGGAATACTTACAGACAGATAAACGGGAAAGATATCCTGTCTGCTTATTCCGATAATGCAGCTGTCATAAGCGGTCCGAATACTAGCCAATTTCGGCCTGATCCCACGGACCACATTTTTCGATATCGAGATGAACCAGCCCATATTTTAATGAAGGTGGAAACGCATAATCATCCAACGGCGATAGCTCCGTATCCTGGAGCATCGACAGGATCAGGGGGTGAGATTCGGGATGAAGGTGCTGTTGGGCGAGGTTCGAAACCTAAGGCCGGATTGGTAGGTTTTACAACCTCGAATTTGAGAATCCCTGGTGACATCCAACCATGGGAGAGGCATTTTGTTGGTAGTCCGGATCGTATCGCAAGTGCTTTAGAAATTATGCTAGAAGGCCCTATCGGCGCTGCAGGCTTCAATAATGAATATGGCCGCCCGGCGGTTCTGGGTTATTTTCGCACTTTTGAATCGTATCGATCGGATAATTTGATCTGGGGATATCACAAGCCAGTAATGCTCGCTGGGGGGATTGGATCGATTCGAGAAGTAAACGTAAACGCTCTCGACGCTCCTCTCGGAGCCAAACTGATCGTAATCGGAGGCCCTGCCATGTTGATTGGTCTTGGGGGTGGGGCAGCCTCGAGTATGGGGTCCGGCCAATCGGATTCAGAATTGGATTTTGCTTCGGTGCAACGCGACAACGCGGAGCTACAACGGCGTTGTCAGGAAGTGATTGATAGTTGTACTGCTATGGGTGCGGATAATCCAATCCGTCTCATTCACGATGTTGGCGCCGGAGGATTGTCGAATGCNTTGCCNGAGTTAATTAATGATCTNGGTTTAGGAGGGATTATTGATTTACGAGCAATTCCTAATTCGGATGTCGGCATGTCGCCTATGGAAATATGGTGTAACGAAGCACAAGAGCGATATGTGCTGGCAATTTCGACAGANCAACAAGCATTATTTGAAGCGATATGCGCTCGTGAGAGGTGCCCCTATGCAATTGTCGGAGAGACCGTTCGGGAGCAAAAAATCCAGGTTCTTGATCCGGATTTAGANGGTGTTCCGGTCGATATGGATCTAGCCACTCTTCTCGGAAAGCCGCCAAAAATGAATCTCAAATATTCAGAAAGGAAACGGTCTAAGGCGCCCCTTGATTTAGTGAAAATAGATTTCGAAGAAAGTCTCCNTCGTGTATTACGTTTTCCAGCAGTTGGCTCAAAAAAATTCCTAGTGACCATTGGCGATAGAAGTATCACGGGTCTCGTTGCTCAGGATCAAATGGTTGGTCCATACCAAGTCCCGGTTGGGGATGCCGCGGTTACGTTATCCGGCTATCAGACTTTTAAAGGCGAAGCTATGGCTATGGGAGAAAGGAGCCCGGTGGCTACTGTTGATCCTTCAGCAGCAGCACGCCTCGCCATTGCTGAATCTCTAACTAATCTGGCCGGTGTACACTTGATTGATATCGATCGAATTGTTATGTCGGCGAACTGGATGGCTGCCGTGGATGAGCCGGGAGAACAACAAGCNCTCTATGAATCTGTAAAANCTGTTGGTATGGAGCTGTGTCCAGATCTCGGTATTGCCATACCNGTAGGGAAGGATAGNCTTTCGATGCNTACTNATTGGGAAGACCAAGNNCGAAGTCTTACAGTTGTTTCACCGGTAACTTTGAATGTAACAGCGTTCGGNCCGGTCGAAGATGTAAGGAATACAGTNACGCCAATGCTGCGTGGCCNTGGNGCNACAAAAATAATTCTATTAGCAATGAATTCTGAATTACGNCTGGGAGGTAGTGCGTTAGCTCAAGTTAATTCGCAAATTGGTGATACTGTGCCAGATGTTGATAACAATTTGTCTTTGAAACGATTGCTTGAGTATGTGCAATGTCTGGTCGCAGAAGGACNTNTTTTAGCACTCCACGATAGGTCTGATGGNGGTTTGATCACCACCCTTTTGGAAATGTCATTCGCTGGACGTGTGGGGATTGATATCTTGTGGAAACAAGATTGGAAGGGCCTTTTTTCTGAGGAAATTGGAATAGCGATTGAAGTACCGGAATCAGCCGTTAAGGAGATCCTATGTGAAGCAGAAAGCATTGGCTTATATGCTTTGGTTGTGGCCCGGACCAGGAAGGACGAACAAATTCAATTTGAGCAGTCTGGTTATAGATCTACGAGAGGTGAGCTGGAAAGAATTTGGGCGAAGACGAGTTACTTGCTGCAAAGAATTCGAGATGATTCTGGATGTGCCGATGAAGAGTACTCGGGAATTTTGAGCGATACGATAAAGCTTCANGATAATTTGACCTTTGATCCAGAACGCGACGTGGCTGCACCNTATGTCAATTTCAACAAATCACCTCGTGCTGCTGTCCTTCGAGATCAGGGTGTGAATGGTCAGCTAGAAATGGCAGCTGCATTTAACCAAGCTGGGTTTGAAGCAGTTGACGTTCATATGACTGATTTGTTTGATGGCAGGAGCAGCTTGGGTGATTTTAATGTCTTAGTGGCTTGTGGCGGTTTCTCTTATGGAGACGTACTTGGTGGTGGTGGTGGTTGGGCTAAAACGATTCTTCACAATAACGAAATGAGAAAACAGTTTGAGCGTTTCTTTCAGCGAGACACGATAGCTTTAGGTGTTTGTAACGGATGCCAAATGCTGTCACAGATTACCGAAATCATTCCCGGGACCATGCTTTGGCCCAGGTTTGTGCGTAATCGATCGGATCAGTTTGAAAGTCGGATGATACAGGTGAAAGTAGACACTGTACCTGGTCCCTGGTTAGCCGGCATGGAAGAAAGTATTCTCACTGTCCCAGTGGCTCACGGTGAAGGTAGAGTTCTATTTCCCGATGGTCTTAAAAGTAGCCAGTTATCGAATGCAGGGTTGGTGGCATTACGATATGTAGACGGTGTAGGCAAATGTTCGAACAGATACCCGTCTAATCCCAATGGTTCCGTTGACGGAATAGCTGGAGTGGTTTCTGGCGATGGAAGGGTTTTCGCGTTGATGCCGCATCCGGAAAGAGTCTTCCGTGCGGTACAGAATAGTGTGGTTGACAGAGCTGGTATCGAGCGGGAAGAAGGTTCTTGGCTACGTCTATTCCGAAATGCGCGAGCAGCAATTAACTAAATTTTGTTAGGGATTATGGTTTCGGTTCGAAAATTATAATAGCCTTTTTTACGGTCCTCAAAATAGTGCTGCAAGGTTCGTTCCACTACTGGGAAAGCCAGATCAGACCATGGTATATCTTGCTCCTCAAAAAGACGGACCTCTAAGGATTCCGGACCAGGGGCGAAAGCGTCATTTTCAAGTTCACTTCGATAAAACAAGTAGATCTGCGAAATATGTGGCAGATCAAACAGCGTGTATAGGCCGAGAATTTTTACTCTCGCACACGCCTCTTCGTAGGTTTCTCGGGAAGCACCTTCCTCGGAAGTTTCACCCAGCTCCATAAAGCCTGCCGGCAAAGTCCAGAGTCCTTCACGAGGAGATATTGCTCGTTTACAGAGTAGTACTTTATTGGAGGAGTGTACGAGACATCCGGTCACTACTTTGGGATTAATATAATGCACCGAATGACAATTGGTACAAACGTATCGTTCCCGATTGTCTCCTTCAGGGATTAATAAAGAGACAGGATGGCTGCACACATTACAAAATTTCATCGGCGGCAAGCTTAACTCGAGTATCTAGTCAACGAAAAGACTTGTGGGACTAATATTGATTTATAATTGGACTTGCAACCAAAATGTTTGGGTATTGGCAATCGGCTAGCTAGCCCTGCATCTGACTTTTGGGGCCGTTATTTTTTGTAAGAGGGAAGTGCCATGATCTATTCGCTAGGTGACATGCGCGTACGGGCAGAGGGCGATGTGTTTATAGCAGAAACCGCCATAGTTATTGGTTCGGTGACCATGAAACACAATTCCAGCATCTGGTGGGGAGCTGTTGTACGAGGTGACTATGATCAAGTTACGATCGGAGAACGTAGTAATGTCCAAGATAATGCTGTAGTCCATATGGATGAGGATTCCCCTGTAGTAATTGGTAATCAAGTCACCATAGGTCACAAAGCTGTACTACATGGTTGCACGATAGGAAACAATACTCTGATTGGTATAAATTCAGTGGTTATGAACGACGCAGTCATTGGCAACAACTGTCTGATCGGCTCGAATGCGGTGATAACGGAGGGAAAAGAGATTCCTGATGGCTCTCTCGTACTAGGTTCACCAGGAAAGGTCGTTAGGCCACTATCACCCGAAGAAATATTGGAAGTAACTGATTTCTCTGATCGCTACGTACGAAATTCAGAGCGCTACCGTACGAGTCTGATTGACCAGAAACAGCCCGATTGACTCGAAACCTAAAGGTCTCCTATAGTGGTACGACTGTGGTGAGGCTCTTTCATGTCCAACTTTGTAGAACGTCGAAAAATCTGTGATATGAAGACATTAATTGCTCCGGGCAACGTGTCGTTGCTTTTTGATAGCCCATACTTACGTTTACACTATCTGCCGGCGTGACCGGCTATGTTTACCTCAGGGCTGAATTTGCCCACTAGACCAGCATATTACGAAAACAACGTATTAGAGGATATTAATGGTAGAGCGAGTTCCTCCAGGTAGTCGCCAAGGTGCGATGCCATTTCAAAAATATAAACCGTTTGCGCCCATCGACCTTTCTGATAGGAAATGGCCTTCTCGGGTTCTGACCCACGCACCACGTTGGTGCAGTGTGGATTTGAGAGATGGGAACCAGGCCCTTGTTGATCCCATGAATGTCGATGAAAAATTACGTATGTTCGAACTACTTCTCGAGATAGGCTTTGTTGAGATAGAAGTAGGTTTTCCAGCGGCGTCTCAACCCGATTTCGACTTTATTCGCAGAATTATCGATAACGATATGATACCTGATGGAGTGCATATTCAGGTTTTGTGTCAAGCTAGAAAAGAACTCATCGATAGAACTATCGAAGCGATTGATGGTGCACCAAACGCCATATTTCACTTGTATAACTCGACGTCAGAATTGCAACGCCGTGTCGTCTTTAATATGGATCGTCTGGGGATTATCGGGTTGGCGGTCGAGGGAACCGGGATGGTGAGGCAAGCTTTAGCTGGCTTGAAAAGCGGCCAAGTTAGTTTTGAATACTCACCAGAAAGCTTTACGGGTACTGAGCTCGATTTCGCCGTAGAAATATGTGAAGCGGTAGTCGCAGAGTGGGGAGGAACGAAAGAAGAACCAGTGATTATTAACCTTCCTTCTACGGTCGAAATGTCAACCCCGAATGTCTATGCGGACCAGATCGAATACTTTTGTCGACAATTTAACGACCGTGATAAGGTACTAGTTAGTTTGCATACTCATAATGATCGTGGCACTGGTATTGCAGCCACAGAATTAGCAATTATGGCGGGTGCTGAAAGAGTAGAAGGGACTCTTTTCGGGAACGGGGAAAGAACCGGTAATTGCGACATAGTAAACGTTGCCATGAACTTATTTTCGCAGGGCGTAGATCCTCAGCTCGATTTGCGGGATATGCCTCGTATTCGAAATACGGTAGAAGAAATTAATAAATTACCTATAGGCGAACGCCACCCCTATGCAGGAGACCTCGTGTTTACAGCCTTTTCGGGCTCTCATCAAGACGCGATAAAAAAGGGCATGGCAATTGTTGATCGGAAACATTGGGAAGTTCCTTATCTTCCGATTGATCCGGAGGATGTTGGTTCTTCCTATAAAGAGGCAGTGCGCGTAAACAGTCAATCCGGCAAGGGTGGCATTGGCTTCATACTTGAAGAATATTACGGAGTTATTCTGCCAAGAACGATGCTTGTTGAATTTTCGAAAATTATTCAGGAATTAACCGAAAAACTTGATAGAGAAATACAGCCAGATGAGATATTCAAGGCGTTTATTGAGGAGTATGTGGTAGAGGCCGGCCCTTACCGGCTTATCGACTATGATCTCTCTCGAGATCAGGAGGAACAAAGGTGTGATTTGCGAATTGAAATAAATGAGTCGCAGGTATCAGCTACTGGTGTAGGAACGGGCCCAATCGAAGCTTTTGTTAATGGTTTGGTTGAAGCGCTGAACGAACCATTGAATATTATGGATTATCACGAACATGCTGTTTCTGCTGCAGGTGATTCTGTTGGCAAAGATGGATCCGCTGTTTGTTTGTTAGCGATTGAAGGAAAAAATAGTGAAGGACCTTGTTATGGTGTTGGTATGAGCAAGAACACTATTACTGCTTCTTTGTTGGCAATTGTTTCAGCGATGAATCGTCGATGGAGTAGGTACTAAGGAAAAATCACAGATGCCTAGGAGAAGTTAGTCGTCGATACCCTCGGAATCATCTAAGTCGTGATGAATATCTGTATCGAAAGCAAAGCGCTTCGCATCAAGCTTCTCAATTCGCACACTCTTGACAACGTTTTCCGACATTTGAAGCGTTTCGAACGCATACGGGCCTACTCGAAAACAGACGNTGCTTTCAGGTATAAACTCAAGGTGTTCTAGGATGAGTCCATTGACTGTTCGTGGACCNTCTGTTGGTAGTTCCCATTCTAATGTCCGATTCACTTCTCGTAGCAGGCTGGATCCCTTTATGTAATAGGAGCCGTCTTCTTGGAGGTGCATCTCTTCTATCTCAGAAGTATAGTCGGTNGTAAACTTCCCNACTATTTCTTCGAGTATATCGTCAAGTGTTAATAGCCCTATAACGTCGCCGTATTCGTCGACGATGAGAGCGANTCGTTCCTTGTGTTTTTGGAAATTCACCAATTGGGTACTCAGTGGAGTGCCCTCAGGAATGAAATATGGCTCTTCGGTTTCTTGCATTAATTCCGCTTTNTTGAATTCTCTAGGCGGACTCAAAAACCGGCTCGTTCGTCTAAGGTGAAGGATACCTATGACCTGGTTTAANTGTGNCTTGAAAACCGGGANTCGAGTGTGTTGGGCATTTAGNATNTCAGNTGCTATAGCTTCATGTTCCTCATCGANATTAATACCTGCAATATCGTTTCTCGGTACCATGATGTCTTCGACAGTTACTTTTTCTAGATCAAGAACACCCAAAAGCATTTCCTGACGTTGACGCGAAATATTGGCTCCAGAGTCAACAACGGTCCGCAGTTCTTCAATACTGAGTTCATCGTTTCCTTCCTGAGATCTTTTAATAAGAGGTGCCACTAATAGGTTGCTGATAGCGTTTACAATAAATACGGCTGGTTGGAGAATTCGAAGCAACGGTTCTAGGATAAAAGACGAGGGAAAGGCTATAGTTTCTGGCCTATGAGCCGCGACGGTTTTAGGTGCGACTTCAGCGAATATCAAAAAGTGCAAAGTAAGAAGTATAGGGGCGAGTACGACTCCAGTTTCTCCTAACAATCGCGCACCGAGAAGAGTAGCCACGGTCGCGGCGAAATTGTTAACCAAATTATTGCCGATAAGAATTACACCCAGGAGCCTGTCCGGACGCCTCAGTAGTTTGTTTGACTTACGGGCTCCACGATGTTTCTGGCGTACCAGATGCTTTAACCGATACGGATTTAATTTCATCATCGCGGTTTCAGTACTCGCGAAATACGCACTAACGATAGTCAAGCCTAAAATTATCAGTAGGAGTGCTAAAGAAGAGGTATTTGAATCGTTTTCCATTACCTGTTAGCCGCGAACCAGTATGAATTCAATTATAAATTTTGTTCCAAAATATCCCGTCATGAGCAACACAAATCCCACCAGGATCCACCGCGAAGTGGTGCTGCCTCTCCACCCAAAAAAATAATGACCTATAAAAATAGTCGTGTAGACAATCCAGGACGCCATAGATAACACTGTGTGGTGCTGTGTAACGTGTTCCGAAAATTGGTCATAGAGAAAAATAAAGCCTGATGAGATGGCTATAGTTAATAGGAAGAGCCCTGTTGACAGCCATTGGAATAGTACTGTTTCCATAGTCTCTAATGGAGGCAGCGATCTGACAAAACGCAGTGACATGCGCCGTCTTAAGCGACCTTCAAAAACTAATAAAACTGCTGCTTGACAAGCTGCTAACGCGAGAATTGAGTACGCCACTATGCTCATCAGAATGTGTGTTAATAATTCCGCACTGATATTTGTTCTCGGGGTGGCTGTTGTTCCTACAAGCATAGAACTAAAAATAGTCAATATCGCGATCGAGAAAACTATAAAGAACAGAGTATGGACAGGCTGACGTATTGAAGACAATAGGACGGCTATGTTTATTGCCAAACTGACCAGACAACCTACATTGAAAAAAGACAGATCGATACCGGATTTCGTTTTCATCTCTAGTGCTACGTAAATGCCATGGCTCACGATTGCAATCACAGCGGTACTTAAGGCAGGGTTGGGTGCCGGTATTACTTTAGTTGTACCGTTGTTTTGGGATATTACCCAATTATTGGTGAACCATCGAAGCTGAGAATAGGAACTGAGAGCGTANACAGCCATAGCCACCAGTCCCACATAGGCTGAAATCATTTTGGCCTATATCAAGAGTGAATAATTAGTTTGGCACAGAGCCTATGCGAATTTAAAGTGGAGAAGTGAACGTAGCTTGTTTTAAACATATACTGGCTTAAAAANATNCCCNGATTTCACTGTACGCGTTTCATGTTTAGGCAAAATAAGTATGTTCGACACATTATCTGACCGACTAACACAATCCCTGAGAAGTCTGACAGGTAAAAGTCTGACAGAGCGTAATATCCAGGCATCCATGCGCGATGTAAGAATTGCGTTGCTTGAAGCGGATGTCGCTTTAGAAGTCGTCACTTCTTTTGTNAAAGNAGTNCAAAACAAAGCNATAGGCCAGCAGATCAGNTCTTCGGTCGACGCTGGTAATGTATTCGTAAAGATTGTCCACGACGAGCTAGTTCAGCTGATGGGTGATGCGAACGATGCTCTCAACCTTTCCACCACTCCTCCCGCCATTATTCTCATGGCCGGATTGCAGGGCGTCGGCAAGACTACGACTGTGGCAAAACTTGCTCGGTATCTAATCGAACGAGACAAGAAAAAAGTTTCGCTCGTGAGCACCGACATATATAGGCCGGCAGCTATTGATCAATTACGAACGCTTGCAGACGAAGTTGGGGCATTTTTTATCGAGAGCCACTCAAAAGAGGATCCTATTGTTATCGCCGAACGGGCGCAGGAAGCTGCTCGCAGACGATTCGATGACATATTGATAGTAGATACTGCCGGGCGTTTGGCTGTAGATGAGCAAATGATGGCTGAGATTGGCGCTCTTCACCGAGCAATGTCGCCCGT
Organism: Gammaproteobacteria bacterium; assembly: GCA_002708205.1. Classification (GTDB taxonomy): domain Bacteria; phylum Pseudomonadota; class Gammaproteobacteria; order Pseudomonadales; family Azotimanducaceae; genus UBA11889. The sequence goes on along the minus strand of PAMR01000047.1, from coordinate 20,042 downwards.
AGAGACCCTTTTTGTAGTCGATTCGATGAGTGGACAAGATGCGGTTGTTACAGCAAAAGCGTTTGACTTAGCCCTTCCCCTCACGGGAATTATTTTGTCGAAAACTGACGGCGATGCTCGAGGAGGGGCTGCTCTTTCCGTCCGCGCTATAACCGGTAAGCCGATTAAGTTTCTTGGGACAGGAGAAAAAACAGATGGACTAGAGGCTTTTTATCCCGAACGGATCGCGTCGCGAATATTAGGGATGGGCGATGTGCTTACCTTAATGGAAGAAGCAGAGCGTAAAGTCGACAAGAAGAAAGCCAATCGGCTCGCAAAAAAGATTTCGAAGGGACGTAAGTTCGATCTTTTGGATTTTCGAGATCAACTACAACAAATGGAACAAATGGGAGGGGTTTCCAATCTGATGGAAAAAATGCCCGGAATGACTCAGGTTCCGGAGGCAGCCCAGTCGCAGTTGAATGACAGCGTATTTCGAAAGATGACGGTTATTATCGACTCTATGACTAAGCAGGAGCGTCGATTTCCAGATGTAATAAATGGATCTAGAAAGAAACGAATAGCGACTGGAAGCGGTTCCCAAGTACAAGAAATTAATCGCTTGCTTAAACAGCATAAACAAATGCAAAAAATGATGAAAAAGGTAAGTCGCAAGGGTGGTATGGATTCAGTGATGAGAGGTCTGCAACAAAACCCTGGGGGCTTGTCTGGGGGGCCGAGACGACGACGATAACACGGTATTTTGAAATCTTTTTCAGACATAGAAATAGGTGTGTATAGAATTCAGACTTTCAATATTCCAAAAACATACTGTATAGTTCCGCGCTTTCATTCAGTTAGTGAGAACAATGGTCGTCATTCGACTCGCCCGGCACGGTGCCAAGAAGGCGCCCTTTTATTACGTTACGATTGCGGATCGAACTTCAGCACGTGATGGAAGGTTTATTGAAAGGATAGGCTTTTTTGATCCTATGGCACGAGGACGAGCTCGCCGCTTAAAGATAGACCTGGAACGTGTTGATCATTGGATTTCGCTGGGGGCACAACCCAGTGAGCGTGTAAGAAAATTGGTGTCTCAAGCACGCAGTGAATTGCAGGAAAGCCCAACGGATGAAACTAGCGCACCAAATACCCAAGACGGCTAAGGTTACCGGACAGACTATTCCCTTTGCTCATGGCCCTTGATCTCGTTATTGTGGGTCGCTTGGGATCGCCCTACGGACTTTCTGGTTGGCTTCATCTCACATCCTTCACCGAGCCGCCGGATAACATTCTTAAATACGAACCATGGATCATAGTAGACAACGAGAATTCCATAGAACGGGATGTCGTCAAGCAATACGCTGATGCCTATATCGTTAAATTTCGTGGGGTAGATGACCGCAATCGTGCGTCTAATTTGCGGGGTAGAGAGTTGGCAATAGATTCTTCGCTTCTTCCTCCGACTGCTCAGAACGAGTTTTACTGGCACAAATTAATTGGTTTGAAAGTCAAAGACACACATGGGAGAGTCCTTGGCTCCGTGGGGGAAATATTTGACAACGGTGCACATTCGGTTTTGGTTGTACGAGGTCAAGGGAGGGAAGAGATTTTAATTCCGATGGTCGAATCCGCTGTCGTCGAGGTAAAAGACTACGTTTTAGTTGATTGGGAGTTGGGTTAAGGCATGTGGATATGCGAGTGAGTTTTATTTCGATATTTCCAGAGATGATCCTACAGCACTTGGAATATGGGGTTATCGGAAGAGCAGTTAATCAAGGCGCCCTAGACCTAAAGATCTATAACCCTAGAGATTATGCAAATAATGTAAATCGGAATGTCGATGACAAGCCGTTTGGTGGTGGACCTGGCATGGTGATGATGGCTGAGCCCTTGATTAGAAGCGTCGCTGCGGCAAGGGAGGAATCTTCTTTTTGTGGTCCAGTAATTTTGATGTCACCTCAGGGTCGCCAATTCGACCATAAAATGGCGTCAGAGCTGTCGAAGCTGGATGAAATCATACTGGTTTCAGGTCGATATGAGGGGGTGGATCAACGGTTTATAGATAAAGAGGTTGACCTTGAAATTTCCATTGGCGATTTCGTACTGTCGGGAGGAGAATTGGCGGCGTTGGTTATAATGGATGTGGTGGCTCGTTTAACAACTGGGGTTTTAGGTAATCCTGAATCAATAAATTTTGATTCATATGTGGACGGATTGCTCGAATTTCCGCAGTATACGCGCCCGCAGGAATTGAACGTGGGGGACGGGAAGCAAAACGATAATCATAGGTCAATCCCGCAAGTTCTCCTGAGCGGTGATCACGATCGCATAGATGAATGGCGCAAACAGAAAGCGCTTGAGCGAACTTGGGAGAAGAGNCCAGATTTGCTCGCGGGTCGGAGTTTTTCATCGGAAGAGAGACAACTACTTATAGACTTTATTGAGACAGGACAAACACCGTGAGGTGTTAATACGAGGAGTTTCGTATGAGGCGGAATAAAATAATAGAAGAAATAGAAAAGGATCAAATGAAGGATGAGTTATCTTCGTTTAGTCCTGGTGACACTATTTTGGTACAAGTTCGAGTTCGAGAAGGCTCTCGCGAACGGCTTCAGGCGTTCGAAGGTGTAGTGATCGGNAAACGAAATAGAGGTCTCAATTCTGCTTTTACGGTTAGAAAGATTTCCCATGGAGTGGGCGTAGAGCGCACCTTCCAATTGCATAGTCCGTTGATAGCGGANATNGAAGTGAAGCGTCGTGGTGACGTGAATCAAGCCAAGCTTTACTACTTGCGAGACCGTACAGGTAAGAGCGCGCGAATCAAAGAAAAATTGTGAGATTGTTTAAGGTGCCGAAGGTCTATTCGCGTNTCGGTGCTCATTCNGACATTCTGCTTTTCTCAGACCTCCCTCCCGTTGANGCTATGAACTATTTCAGAACTTGATATTTCCCGCCAAGATTACAGGGGACACTGATTTAATTTAGAGTAGCTGGCTGACAGTACTTCACTGTTTTACTTTGGACCGCGGGGGATAACCTGAATGGATTCGATTGCGGCATTTTTAGATAGGTTATGGCTTCAAAGAGGTCTGTCCCCTGCGACAATTGAAGCTTATTCCAGAGATTTACATATGTTTCAACAATGGGTCGAAAAACCTATTGAAACAGTCAGCGAATTCGAACTCTTAGACTACTTAGCTCAAAGGCACTCTGAGGGACTATCTTCAAGATCTAGTGCACGATTCCTGTCCTCGTTGAGAGCCTTTTTTCGTGATGCGTTAGATAATGAACTAGTCCAACAAGATCCGACTGCTAACGTAAGTAGACCGATTTTAGGCCGACCCCTCCCAGAAGCTCTGTCTGAAGAAGAGGTAAATTTATTGATTCAATCACCGGATCCGAATAGTGGGCCGATTGAACTGAGGGACCGCGTTATGTTAGAGGTCTTATATGCNACTGGGCTAAGGGTCAGTGAGCTAGTGGGATTGCAACTTACTTCTGTGAATATTCGTCAGGGCATAGTGCGTGTATTAGGNAAAGGTTCTAGCGAACGTCTTGTTCCAATAGGCGAAGATGCTTTGANTTGGCTAGAGCGNTATATCGATAACGGAAGATCGNCGTTGCTCAAAAGACGATTATCTGATGTTCTATTTCTCAGCAACCGAGGTCAGATGATGACACGACAGACGTTTTGGCATGCGGTAAAAAAATATTCGATGCGAGCNGGAATACNTAGGCCAATTTCCCCGCACACCTTGAGGCACGCATTTGCCACCCATCTATTAAATCATGGAGCTGATTTGCGGGCTGTACAAATGATGCTTGGCCATGCAGATTTGTCAACCACGCAGATCTATACTCATGTNGCTAAGGAACGTCTGAAGGCATTGCATTCAGTACACCATCCAAGGGGCTGATTGAATTACGCTATTTATAGGAAAAAAAATGATTANGCTTTTCTTTGTGAGAGAACATTTGGTCATCAGATTACTATTTCTGATAGCTTTGCTTGTGCTTTGTACGAACATTTATGCCCAAACGGTTGTAGATTCGGATCGCAGCTCTGAAAGTATTGCCGCGTCTAATAAGGCCTTTGCGAAGCTGCGCAAATTACAGCCTGAGATGTCGATAAAAGATGTTAAGCCAACTCCAATAGCTGGAGTATTTATGGGGTCTGTGGGAGGAGGACAATATCTGTATGCGACAGAGGATGGACGACATATATTTGTTGGTGAACTATATGAAGTCACAGATTCGAATTTGGTGAGTCTTTCGGAAAAGTATCGATCAAAAGTACGTCGCGAAGTACTAGCTAGTATAGAGGAAGATGAGCTAATCATATTTACTCCGCAATCCCGAGTCTCTTCGGTAAAAGCCGTAGTAACAGTTTTCACAGATGTTGACTGTGGATACTGTCGCAAACTTCATCAACAGATGAGCGAGTATCACAAAAGAGGGATAGAAGTACGTTATTTAGCTTATCCTCGGTCAGGAATTGGAACGGATTCATATCATAAGTATGTTTCTGCATGGTGTTCGAAAAATCCTCAAGTTGCTCTAACAAAGTTGAAGAATGGAAAGACAATTGATGAATCGAGTTGCGTGAATCCAGTTGCCTCTCAATACGAGTTAGGGCAGATGTTGGGTATTTCAGGAACGCCCTCGATACTGCTACCAGATGGACGGATGTTACCTGGACTGGTTCCCCCTGACGGTTTGGCTGTGGAGCTTGGTATTTAAATATTGATGATTGCATGGGGGAATCAGTGAGAAGTTTACGAGTTGGGTTGGCAGGTTTGGGCACTGTTGGTCAGAGTCTAGTGCGTCTGCTCAGAGAAAATCAGGTCGAGATCGAGAGAAATGCCGGCATGCGTATTGAAATAGTGCGTGTAGTGAGCCGTACACCTAAACCAGAAGTAGATATAGGCGATGCAACATTTTCGACTGATATTAATAGCTTGTTATCAGAAGATGTTGATGTTGTGGTTGAACTAATCGGTGGTACTGAAACCGCATGGGATATTGCGAAANGCGTTCTAGCGACTCATAAACCTTTTGTAACCGCCAATAAGGCAATGTTGGCAGAGTATGGAAGTGATATTTTTGATGGGCACACCCAAGTNGGATTCGAGGCGGCTGTAGCNGGTGGNATACCGATNATNGGTGGTCTNCGGACGGGGGTTTCTGGAAATAAAATTGATTGGATAGCNGGGATCATTAACGGAACCTCTAATTACATTATTACTTCGATGGAAGAGGAAGGAAAACTNTTTGAAGAAGCTTTAGAAGATGCTCAAAGATTGGGTTATGCCGAGGCGGATCCAAGTTTTGATATAGATGGCATTGATGCCGGCCAAAAACTCGCCATATTGGCCGCGATAGCTTTCGGTATTCCAATATCTATGGCTGGAATCCATATGGAGGGNATATCTCAAATAGAAGTTGAGGATTTACAGTATGCCCGAGAACTTGGATTTCGGATTAAGCATCTCGGTGTGGCTAAACAAACTGCGAATGGTACACAATTAAGTGTTCATCCTGCTCTCGTATCTGAGACGGAATTGTTAGCTCAAGTNGAAGGAGTCACTAATGCGGTATTGATTGGAGCAAATGCAGTTGGTTCATTAATGTTTGTTGGACCTGGNGCCGGAGGNTCACCAACNGCGTCTTCTGTGATCTCGGATTTGGTTGANGTTGCCAGGGGTACGATNATANCCGCNCAATTTGGNCATGTTAGCCAAAAGTATATCTCTATTGAGGAGACAGAATCTTGTTTCTATCTAAATATACCTGCAGTTGACAGGGCCGGTGTCTTTGCTGAAGTGGCAGAGATATTAAGTCGAGAAGGGATCTCAATCGAATCCGTTATTCAAAAATCTCAAGCGACTAGAAAAAACAATGGAGAAACTTGGGTTCCAATAGTCATTTTGACTAATCTAGTCTTGGAAGAGACGATGGAATCAGCGCAGAANGAATTACAAAAAAGCGCGAGTGTGGTGGGGCCCATAAGACGTATACGAGTATCACAATTTAATTCGTAACGGGAAAGCTCATTGAACGGGAAGTCACAATAAATGCTGATCGAGGAAAGGGAGGTTGGTGAAAGTGAAGATGACTTGCGCCATGACCTGGATATTCCAGCTTTCTTAGCACGAATCTTGAGTTCGCGTGGAGTCAAGGCGGCAGTTGAGCTGGATCTAAAACTTCGTGAATTGCTGCCCCCGAATGGACTAAGTGGAATCGAGAAAGCTGCTAAACGGATAGTGAAGGCTATTTGTTCTCACGAACGAGTGTTAGTTGTCGGAGATTTTGATGCGGATGGAGCGACAGCAACGGCCTTAGTCGTATCCTTACTTCGTGCAATGGGAGGACAACATATAGATTATGTTGTTCCAAATCGTTTTGAATTCGGATATGGCCTAACATCTGAAATAGTCGAAATGGCGCTTGCTCTTGATCCCGCGATAATCATGACGGTCGATAATGGAATTACCAGCCATGAAGGTGTTCGTACGGCGAATCGAGCAGGCATAGAAGTGATTATTACGGATCACCATTTGCCTCCCGATAAATTGCCGGATGCCTACGCGATAGTGAATCCGAATATGGTAGGAAATGCATTTTCGACGACTACTTTGGCGGGTGTTGGGGTGGCTTATTATGTGATGGGTGTTGTTCGATCACACCTACGTAAATTAGATTTTTTTGAAAAAAATCAGATTGATGAACCAAACCTATCAAATTGGCTCGATCTAGTCGCTCTTGGAACGATTGCCGATGTCGTGCCTCTTGATCGAAACAATAGAATCTTAGTGCAGAATGGATTATTACGTATGCGTGCCGGTCGTGTGCGTCCGGGTATTAAAGCATTATGTGAATCTGCCGATAGGTCGTTAGATAGATTATCTGCTGCGGACTTAGGCTATGGGTTAGGACCTCGATTGAATGCCGCCGGTAGATTGGATGATATAAGTGTAGGTATTAAATGCCTTTTGGCTGACGAATTGGCGGAAGCTAGGGCTTATGCGAAAACACTGGGGGATTTGAACCAAACTCGTCGGCAGATTGAACAGGATATGAGTACGGAAGCACTTATGATTATGTCCGAGGTGCCGACCGATTTATCCGGTATTACCCTATACGACCCGAATTGGCATCAGGGGGTCATTGGTATTGTCGCTTCTCGAATGCGAGAAAAGTATCATCGTCCGGTCGTTGTTTTCGCCGATTCGGGAGTCGGCAGCACTAAACTTATTAAAGGTTCCGGTAGAAGTGTTAGTCGAGTACACATTAGAGATGCTTTTGAGAATATAGCGACTCGTAATCCCGGACTTATAGAAACGTTTGGCGGTCATGCAATGGCGGCGGGTTTGACGATAAAACGTATCCACCTAGAGTTATTTAGTAACGCTTTCTCCAAAGAGGTGGAACTTCAGGCCGATGAGAGAGATCTCCGAGGTATCGCGCTTTCGGACGGAGAATTAGCGGAAAGTGAATTAGTACTCGAAAGTGCCCTGCGCATTGCACAGTTTGGTCCGTGGGGACAAGGCTTTGATGAGCCAAGATTTCATGGAACGTTTGAAGTGGTAAATCAACGGAGTGTTGGAAACGGNCGTCATCTAAAATTAGTGCTTCGAGTTCAATCGCACCTCCTNGACGCCATAGCNTTCAATCAAGAACANNTNGCCAGTTCCAAGATAAAAGTTTTCTACCGTCTAGACATCAATTACTTTGGTTCAGCTCCGACGTTACANCTCNTCATTGAGAATATAGAAACAGTNTCNTGATGTGAGATGATACGATCTCGCTCTTTAAAGATATGGATACCAGTGGCAGAAATTACGTCGATTCGAGAAAGAATAAAAATGATGCGAATGCGTGTTGATGCATTAAGGGGGTATCTTTGACCTTGAAGTCAAAGTAGACCGCCTGGAGGAGGTAGAACGGGAGCTGGCTGAACCAGAGGTATGGAACGAGCAGAAAAAAGCTCAAGCTCTTTCCCAGGAGCGCTCATCATTAAAAGCAGTGGTAGATGGATTGAACTCTCTCTCCTTATTACTCTCGGATGCAGAAGAACTCAGTTTGTTGGTTTCTGAAGAGGGTGATTATTCAGCTTTAGAGGATATTGATCACGATTTGGATAATGGGGAAAAAGAGCTTGCATCACTAGAATTTAGGCGAATGTTTCAAGGAGATCTAGATTTAGCAAATGCTTATTTAGATATTCAGGCCGGTTCTGGAGGTACGGAGGCTCAAGACTGGGCAGAGATGTTACTTCGGATGTATTTGCGATGGGGAGAGAAAAAAGGTTTTCGTGCGGAATTGATCGAGGTATCAGACGGCGATATCGCCGGGATCAAAAGTGCGACAGTTTATTTCGATGGCGAGAATGCATATGGATGGCTGAGAACTGAAACTGGAGTTCATCGGCTTGTTCGTAAGTCGCCTTTTGATTCGGGAAGCCGACGACATACATCTTTTGCATCGGTTTTCGTGTCTGCTGAAATTGACGAGAAGGCGGAGATAATTATTGATCCGAGCGAGGTACGCACAGATACCTATAGAGCAAGTGGTGCCGGGGGGCAGCATGTGAACAAGACGGATTCCGCCGTGCGTTTAACGCATACTCCGACGGGAGTTGTCGTCCAATGTCAAAGCGAGCGTTCTCAGCATCAAAATAGAGATAAGGCTTGGAAACTGCTTCGAGCAAAATTATATGAATTGGAAGAGTCTCGGAGAAAAGCTGAAGCTCAGGCTCTCGAAGATTCGAAATCGGATATTGGATGGGGAAGTCAAATCAGGTCTTATGTATTGGATCAATCGAGAGTCAAGGATTTACGGACCAATATCGAACGTACCGATCCTGGTAACGTTCTTGATGGTTCAATCGATATCTTTATGGAAGCGAGCCTAAAGGCAGGTCTATGAACGACGACGAAAGCGAGATTGTGGAACATAGGCGGAAAAAGCTCTCTAAGTTACGGGACCTTGGAAAAGCATTTCCAGTCGGGTTTGAACGTACGCACCTTGCAGGTGATCTACATAAAAAATACCTCGAAGTGGATAAGGAAACCTTACAGCAGCAAAAGAATGCTGTTGTAGTAGCAGGGCGTGTGATGCTTAGGCGAATAATGGGCAAAGCAAGTTTTATTACCATTCAAGACCCCTCATCTAACATACAGTGCTACTTGCGGGCTCAAGAGCTAGGTCAAGTCGTCTATGATGAATTTACTGAACTGACGGACCGGGGGGACATCGTTGGGGTCAGTGGTGTCATGATGAGAACTAATAAGGGTGAACTAACGATTCATGCATCGGCAATAAATATTCTAACTAAATCTATACAACCGTTACCCGAAAAATACCATGGAATAGTCGATCAGGAACTAAAATATAGGCAGCGATACATCGACCTGATCATGAATGCCGATTCTCGAAGGGTCTTCGAAACTCGTAGTCAGGTGATTAGAGTGATGCGTGACTTTTTCGATCGACGGGGCTATTTAGAAGTCGAGACTCCAATGATGCATCTCCTTCCAGGAGGGGCATCTGCTCGGCCATTCATCACTCATCATAATAGTTTGGATATGGACCTTTATCTGCGTATTGCTCCAGAGCTGTACTTGAAGAGGTTGGTAGTAGGAGGGTACGAGCGTGTATACGAAGTAAATCGTTGTTTTCGTAACGAAGGTGTTTCTACTCGTCATAACCCTGAATTTACGATGCTCGAGTTTTACCAGGCCTATGCAACCTTTCGGGATCTAATGGTGCTAACAGAGCATTTACTAAGAGANGTGGTATCTAAGACAAAAGGTTCGGANACGGTTTTTTATCAAGATCGAGAAATAGATTTTGGANGTGATTTTCGAAAGATTTCGATGATTCAATCGGTTAGTGATGCACTGAATGTTNCTNTCGAAGATTTAGACGATCCNGAAAAAATATTCCGTATTGCAGGAGACCATGCAATCAATGTGCCNGAAAANGCAGGCGCTGGGCGTGTATTNGTGGAACTTTTCGAAAGCAAAGTAGAGAAAACGCTTTTGGATCCAACCTTCATCACACANTACCCAGCGGAAGTGTCGCCTTTGGCAAGNANATCAGACGNCCATCCAAATTATACTGATCGATTTGAACTCTTTATTGCTGGACGCGAATGCGCGAATGGCTTTTCGGAGTTAAACGATCCAGAGGATCAAAGGGAACGATTTAAACTACAAGCCGCTGCTAAAGAAAGTGGTGATGATGAAGCTATGCACTATGATGCCGACTATGTCACAGCGCTAGAGTATGGAATGCCACCTACGGCTGGCGAAGGAATAGGAATTGACCGTTTGTTAATGCTACTAACAGATAAGCCAAGTATTCGGGACGTACTTTTATTTCCGCACTTGAAACCTAAGGCATGATAGATGGATACCGAGATAAATCGAGCTGTTATCGAGGACAGTTGGAAAGAGGCCTTGGGTACGGAATTCAAAAGTAGCTATATGCAAAATTTACGGGAGTTTTTGCTGGAAGCGAAACGATCACGAAAAATCATATTTCCGCCTGGCTCAGAGATTTTTAAAGCCTTTGATTTATGCCCCGTTCCTAAAGTNCGAGTCGTTATATTGGGACAAGATCCNTACCATGGTCCAAATCAAGCTCATGGTTTGAGCTTCAGTGTTAAATCAGGAGTCCGAACGCCTCCCTCGTTAGAGAATATATTTAGGGAGATACGAGATGATCTCGGAGAAGGAACGGAAACTGAAGATGNGGGGNCGAGTAAGTTNCCNTCAAACCGATGCTGTTTGNTCCCATGGGCAAAACAGGGTGTTTTGTTGCTTAATTCGATATTGACGGTCGAGAGTGGTAAGGCTGGTTCGCATAAAGACAAGGGATGGGAATTGTTTACAGATAAGGTGATCAGTTACCTTAATGCAAGAAAAAAAAATATCGTATTTATGTTGTGGGGTAGCTATGCACAAGCTAAAGGCAAAATGATTGATCGAAATCACCATCTTGTTTTAGAGGCACCNCATCCTTCGCCATTATCGGCACACAGAGGATTTTTNGGCTGTNGACACTTTTCTCGTGCAAACGAATACTTAGTTCATAAAAATATAGCCCCAATCAATTGGTTTGACGTGGAGTANGCAATGGAAACACTACCGCTTTTTATCGGAAATGGATTCAAAAANAGTANNGGTNAGGCGATTCCCGTCACNAACCCAGCTACTCAGGATGTNCTTTGTGAAGTNCCTTTTGCCACTAAATCGGAGATCGATCTCGCGGTNTCGACGGCGAAGGATGTTTTTTTCGCGTGGAGAGAGGTTCCAATTCCTGAACGAGCACGTCTAATGTTTGCGTATCAGGCGACTTTAAAAAAAGAGCAAAATGAAATTGCGAAAATCTTGAGTCGAGAAACGGGNAAAACGTACGCGGATGCTCAGGGTGAAGTATGGCGAGGTATAGAGGTAGTTGAGCACGCCTGTAACATTTCTTCTTTAATGATGGGGGAGACGGTCGAAAATGTCGCCCGGCGGATGGACACACACAGTATTACGCAGCCGATAGGTGTTTGCGCCGGAATCACTCCCTTCAATTTTCCTGCAATGATCCCACTGTGGCTATTTCCATTGGCAATAGCCTGCGGAAATTCGTTTATTTTGAAGCCGTCGGAAAGTGATCCGATGACACCGAATCGGCTTGTTGAGCTATTTTATGACTCTGGTGCTCCTGAGGGGGTGTTACAACTTATTCATGGGGGTAAAGAACAAGTAGACGCTATTTTAAACCATCCTGATATTCGAGCTATCAGTTTTGTGGGCTCTGTACCGGTTGCCAAACATGTGTATCGAGAGGGAACAAAGAACTTAAAACGAGTCCAAGCATTAGCCGGAGCAAAAAATCACTTGGTCGTCATGCCGGACGCAGACAAGGATCAGGTAATCAGTAGTTTAGTCGGGGCCTCCTGTGGTGCGGCTGGCCAACGCTGCATGGCGATTAGTGCTGCAATTCTTGTTGGTGATGCTGCAGAGTGGCTGCCTGATCTTCAGCAGGCGATGTCTGCTGTAACACCTGGTGTATGGGAGGATGTTCAAGCTGGATACGGCCCCCAGATTACAGTTTCTGCGAAAGACCGAATTTTGAAGTTCATCGAACAAGGGAAAAAAGANGGGGCTACCTGCATGTTAGACGGNAGTGGGTGCGTAGTTTCTGGGTATCCAGANGGTAACTGGATAGGCCCCACCCTTTTCGCTAATGTAGAACCACATATGTCGATTTATTCCGAGGAAATATTCGGACCGGTGTTAATCNCCTCGGAATGCAAAGATCTTGATGCGGCTATTNAGCTCATCAATAAAAATCCTTATGGCAATGGGACTTCTATATTTACTTCAAATGGTGGCGCGGCACGAAAGTTCATTCACGAAATAGAGGTTGGTCAAATTGGGGTCAATTTGCCGATTCCCGTCCCCTTGCCATTTTTCTCATTTACTGGATGGAAGCAGTCATTCTTTGGTGATTTGCATGTATATGGAAAACAGGCAGTCCGATTTTTTACTGAAACAAAAACGATTACATCTAGATGGTTCGAAGATACTCCGCTTTCCAATGCGCCGAATATGACTATTCGGATAGAGTAAATTCTTTATGTATTTGAGTTTGTACGTTGGATAGCGTAGTTCTTTTTGAAGAGATTCGTTCCGTTGATAGTGGTTTAGTTGGGATCGCGACTTTAAACAGTGAAAGAACGCTTAACGCTCTAACACTTCAAATGGTCGATTTGCTATATACCAAAATGTTGGAGTGGCAAGCTAATACNGAAATAAGTCAAGTCATAATAAGGGGGCNTGGTCCTCGTGCTTTTTGCGCTGGNGGGGATGTGCAAGAGCTCTATCGATCTATAGTGTTTCCTGGTCATGTGGANTCAGTACAACGTGATTATTGTGATAGATTTTTCGAAAGGGAATACAGACTTGATTATTTGATGCATACATATAACAAGCCAATTGTATGTATTGGTCACGGAATCGTAATAGGTGGGGGTTTGGGGATTTTATCTGCTTGTTCTATTCGGTGTGTCACTCCCACATCGAAAATATCTATACCCGAAGTCACTATCGGTTTGTTTCCTGATGCCGGAGCTAGTCTCTTTATGAAACAGTTACCTGTACACCAAGCACTATTTTTAGGGGCAACTGGGGCACAGATAAACGCCGCGGACGCAATGGCTTTGGGAATAGCTACGCATCTAATTGATAATCCAANNGAATACCTGGGGTTGCTCGANCGGAATGCTTATACGGACCTAAATCGGGATCTACTGGAACCCGGAAACTTAGTNGCTCTAGATTCAANCTTAGCTGAGGTATTACCCGATATTCCTGGGTCGGTAGANGAATTAGTGGAGGCAATNGACTCGATTTCGANGGAGAGTCCTTGGGCGAAGGCGGCTGTTCAAAAGATGCACACTGGTTGCCCTACTACCCTGGGAATTTTGTTACGGCAACTGAGTATGGCGCGCAATTTAGATACCGCTTCGANATTNCGTATGGAAATGACGATTGCGAGTCANTGTGTGCGACAAGACGACTTTCCAGAAGGGGTGCGAGCCCTATTAATAGATAAAGATTATTCACCTCGTTGGAGAAAGTTAGATCAACAGGTAGTAGACAGTCATTTTTCGGAACCTTGGGATAGACATCCATTGGAAGACTTAGGAGCTTGAATTGAGGATTGGTTTTATTGGTGTAGGTAATATGGGATTTCCAATGGCATGTAATTTATTGCGTGGTGGTCATGAGTTAAATGTATACGATATTTTGACTCAAAGAGCGGATCTCTTGAAGGACGAGGGGGCAACTGTAGTTACTNCAGCAGTCAGTGCTTGCAAGGACGCGGATGTTGTGATTTCCATGCTTCCCGAAGCAAAACAAGTTTTGGATTTATATATCGACAAGGGTCTTCTCGATGAAATAGGTTCAGAGACTATAGTGGTAGATTGTTCGACCATAGGACCAGAAGCTAGTCGACAGGTGGCTCTGGAAGCTAGTCGGAACAACATTGTGATGCTCGATGCTCCTGTCTCCGGTGGTACAGCNGGGGCGTCACGGGGTACGCTGACCTTTATGGTAGGCGGGGATGCGGATGCATTGAATACGATAAAACCGATTCTCGAATTGATGGGTAAAAATATTTTTCTCGCTGGCCCGAGCGGATCAGGACAAACAGCTAAACTATGTAACAATATGTTGTTAGCAGCTCAAATGGCTGCTACGACAGAGGCATTATCTTTGGGAGTGAACAACGGTTTGGATGCCGGGGTTCTGTCGCAAATAATGCGACAGTCGTCCGGAAGTAACTGGGTATTGGAAGTGTACAATCCGTGGCCGGGGGTGATGGAAGATGTTCCAGCAGCGCGGGAATACGCTGGGGGTTTTGTTGTTGATCTAATGATTAAAGATTTAGATCTCGCTTTGAAGGCTGGCGCACAAACGAACTTTTCACCGGCTCTAGGCTCCTTAACACGTCAAATATTCAGTGCCCACAAAAAAGATAATCAGGCCGGTCAACTCGATTTTTCTAGTGTTCAGTTACACACAAATGCCAGTGTNNAATGAGNTGAAAACTNTGAAAANAAATTACGTGAGCTTNAGNTTTAAAACTTAGGTTTTATGTTGATTTGCTGGTTCGAGAAGAAAATCATTACCGACTAGCGCGCCGGATAGATTTTTGGAAGCCACTATAAGGCAACAAGTATCCGTCACGGTGACTACGATGGCTTTGCCTAACTCATTTGTTGCTTTGGCCCCGACTGTCGGCTTGACACCGGTCCAAACGTAGCTNTGGAGTTGTTTTTTGACGACTCCTCGGTGTTCGGCNCGAGCGATAATTTCTTGACCTAGATAACAGCCTTTTTTGAAGCTCACAGCATTAAGAGTTGTAAGCCCTATCATCTGAGGTAAAAAAAGTGATGATGTCTCTTGTTGGATAAGAACAATATTTTTTGATACGAGATATTCAATATCCTGATTAGGTTGTTGTTCNTTACTGCTGGTTGACCATCTATANGGNTCAAGGGTGGGATAACCTACTTCCGATTCTTTGGCCGTAGAGATAGAGATAGGCTTTATTTCCTCCACAAACTGCGACTGTGCGAAAACCAGGTATTTCTTTAGGTGGTTATGTATCAGCTTTATCGTGGATCGGTGAAGGATGAGTTGGACATTGTTGCTGGTACCAAAAATCCAGCCGTTGGCTAGAACGCGCCCCTTGAGATCTGTGAATGCAGTAGGCATCGCTTTGTTCTCGTGTAGGGCATCGGTATCGGAAGTAACATATCCTTGGAGAAACNGTGCCGCGTNAGAGCCACGCAGTGANGTGATACCTAGAGGATGTGAGCTAATTTCCATTAGNGTATCCTATCAGGGAGACTCTGTTAATTGTTGTATATATAGAAGGGATTTAGGTGGCCACTTCGACNGATCCATCTTTAGAAGAACATTTTCTATTAAACAAAGCTAAGTGGCGTAGTCGGCGTGGCACTTTGGAACTAGATCTTATCCTGCCGACTTTTGTCGACAAATATTTCTTGAAATTACCAATGAACAAACGTTTATTGTATTTAGCTCTATTGGAGGAAGACGATTGGGATATTCTGGATTGGCTTCAGAAGCCTATGTCTGTACCTAAAAAATATGCCTATCTAATAGATCAACTTAATGATTCTCAGGAAGAAAAGCGTAGCTNAACAAGTANATTTAGTGGCTATGGCATCAATTAAATTTGTTTCTATGCNGTTCCTGATTTCTTAGTACGTCCAAAGGNTCAACTGTGGGATATAGTATGGTTGGTTTTGCGANCGTCTGTTTTTTTNGATAGTCGAGTGTGTAGTGTAGGCCCCGACTTTCGGTTCGGTGTTGGGCGGATCTAACAATTAAATCTGCTACGTGTATTAAGTTTCGTAGTTCGATTAGATCAGCGTTAACCCGATGATTCGAGTAGTATTCGTGCACCTCCCGCTTCAGAAGATCAATTCGGTGTGCAGCTCGCGCAAGACGCTTGTTGGTTCGTACTATCCCAACATAGTCCCACATAAAGCGCCTTAATTCTGCCCAATTGTGTGATAAGACGACGTTTTCATCGGAATCGGTAACTTGTGTTTCATCCCAATCTGGAATATTTGTGTTACTAACATGTATGGGTAGTTGGTTGATATGGTTAGCTGCGGATTGAGCAAATACTAGACATTCGAGAAGCGAGTTAGAGGCCAATCTATTAGCCCCATGTAATCCTGTGCTTGAGGCCTCACCAATAGCATAAAGGCCAGGAACATCAGTCTCGCCGTTAGAGTTGGTATGTACTCCTCCACATGTGTAGTGGGCTGCTGGGACTACGGGGAGTGGCTCTAGCCGCATGTCTATGTTGAGTTCGAGACACTTTTCTAAGATTGTAGGGAATCGCTTTTCAATAACACCTCTGTCAAGGTGTGATGTGTCGAGGTAAACACAGGGAGCTCCCAGCCGTTTCATCTCGAAATCTATAGCTCGTGCAACGATATCTCGAGGGGCAAGCTCTTGGCGCTCGTCGAATCGATGCATAAATGGTGTTCCATTTGGTAGCACGAGTCTGCCACCTTCGCCTCGCACTGCCTCCGAAATAAGAAAGGACCGGGCATTAGGATGATAGAGGCAAGTGGGATGGAACTGGTTGAATTCCATATTAGTGATTCGACAACCAGCTCTCCACGCCATGGCGATTCCATCGCCGGTTGACCCGTCCGGGTTAGAAGTATATTGGTAGACCTTGCTAGCCCCACCTGTAGCCAGAATGACGAACTGGGCTTCTATTACCTCGACAACATCTAATTTTCGGTTATATACGTACGCGCCGGAAATTTCTCGTTGGCCACTAGATTTGACAGCGCTGATGACATCGATGGCCACTCGATTAGTAATAAGTGATATGTTCGGGCTTTCCGTGGCTCTTGATATGAGTGTGGAAGAGATTGCTTTCCCCGTGGCATCCGCTACATGCAGTACTCTACGGTGGCTATGTCCACCTTCGCGTGTTAAGTGCAGAGCATTANCTTCTNGGTCGAATTGCAAACCCAAAACGTTGAGATTCCTGATAGCNTCNGGAGCTTGACGGATTGTGTTTCTGACNACATCTCCNTCGCAGAGTCCGTCTCCNGCAACAATNGTGTCTCTGATATGATTATCTATGCTGTCCGCGGGGTCGGTAACNGCNGCTACTCCACCCTGGGCACGGTTAGTGGAACCGTCGCTTACATCATCTTTCGATAAAACGATGACTTTGTGTTTTTTGTGTAAATGAAGAGCTAGTGCGAGTCCTGCTGCACCGCTTCCAATTACCAATACATCAGTACGAAAACGATTGCTCAAAGGCGTAAAAGTCCAACAACATAGGTAGTAATTATAGCGATTTATCGGTGATACGTTAGACTGTTTTTGTGCGTGAAGTATTGAAAAAATGGGTGGACTTTAGAAGTCTTTGATAAATCATCTGTCTTCGTTCACCGTGTTTCAGTAATACCTGTGAGAGGTGGTCTAGCTATGGGTACGGAAAATCGCTTATGTGGTAACCGAGGGTTTGCCGGAATNGTNCGAGAGGGATTAATNGTTAAGAAANACGANATGAAGGTTATNGTACGGGTACAAACNAGCCGATGCTCNGCTTGTNCGGGTNCCTGTTTAACGTTATCGAGATCTGATGAGATCGAATTCGANAATCACACTATAGATGGGGAATTAGGTGATCGTGTNGAGATGCGGATTGCGTCTTATGGATTGGCAATTGCAACCGCATTGATTTTAGGAATACCGTTAATGTTAGTTATTGCTTCAATGTTAGTTTCATCTTCGGTTGTCGTNCTGTGTGTTTCGCTATTCGTTGGCCTCGGTATCAGTACGCTCGTTGCTAGGACTTCTATTATAGAAAGAGTAGTAAATTTCGATATGTTTGTTAGTCNTAGAATNCGAGCAGTCGATAGGTAAGTATGACGGAAATCTAGTCCTGGACGCTTTAGAAAACCATTCGGAATAGGATAAACTTGACCTGTAGAAANCATCAGAAAGAAAATAAGAGGTCCAATCCTTCTTGCCTAGTCTCCAACATATCCGAAACTTTTCGATAATTGCCCATATAGACCATGGTAAATCGACCCTGTCCGATCGGCTCATACAATTATGCGGTGGACTCAGCGATCGTGAGATGGAAGAACAAGTATTAGATAGTATGGATCTTGAGCGTGAACGAGGGATTACTATTAAATCTCAAAGTGTTTCCCTTAGTTTCCGATCGGAAGACGGGAATAGTTATCAGCTTAATTTTATTGATACGCCTGGACACGTAGATTTTAGTTACGAGGTATCGAGATCTCTCGCCGCATGTGAAGGAGCGCTTCTGGTTGTTGATGCTGCTCAGGGAGTGGAAGCACAATCGGTAGCTACTTGCTATACAGCCGTGGATCAAGGATTAGAGGTCATTCCTGTACTCAATAAGATTGATCTGCCTCAATCGGAGCCNGAGAGAGTTGCCGANGAAATTGAGAACATAATTGGATTATCGACTGAGGGGATAGTGCANGTAAGTGCAAAAACTGGCTATGGAATCAGTGAGTTATTGGAGCAGCTAGTNCGCGCGATACCAGCTCCAGTTGAAACACCTCTCGGTGGGGGGCTTCGAGCCCTCATTGTTGATTCATGGTTTGATAATTATTTGGGTATCGTATCGTTAATTCGGGTTGTGGCAGGTACCGTCAGTGCGGGTGACAGGATTTATGCCCATACCGTNGGGAAAGTCCATATTGTTGACGAGGTTGGTGTATTTACTCCGAAGAGGCAAAAGACGGANCAACTCTGCTGCGGGAGAAGTTGGTTATNTAGTCGCGGGAATAAAAGATATAAAAGGGGCTCCTGTAGGCGACACTATACTTCGAGAACGTAGTAATNAGNCTCCGGTGCCTGGCTTTGAAATCGTTAAGCCACAAGTATATGCCGGAATGTTTCCTATAAGTACTGAAGAATTCGAGGCCTTTCGAGAGGCGTTNGCAAAACTTAAATTAAATGACGCTTCGCTTCAGTACGAACCTGAATCCTCTGATGCGTTAGGTTTTGGCTTCCGGTGTGGTTTTCTTGGGACACTGCACATGGAAATAGTTCAAGAACGACTNGAGCGTGAGTACGGTCTCGAATTAATCTCGTCAGCACCTACAGTGATTTATGAGGTCATGACCAAGGACGGAAATCTCATTNGGGTAGACAATCCGTCACAACTGCCGGACCCGGTGTTAATTAGCGAAATGAGAGAACCCATAGCTGTAGCGAATATTCTGGTTCCACAGGAGTTTATAGGTAATGTGATTACACTATGTGTTGAACGTCGGGGATCACAGAAGAATATGCATTTTAGTGGGGGGCAAGTAGCCCTTACGTATGAGCTACCACTAAGTGAAGTGGTCATGGATTTTTTTGACAANCTAAAGTCGGTCAGTAGAGGTTTTGCGTCGTTNGACTATAGCTTTGATAGATTTGAATCCGCTCCGCTCGTTCGTTTAGANATGCTAATTAATGGTGAACGAGTTGACGCATTAGCCGCGATTGTACATCAGGATTTGGCTCAGATCCGCGGGCGTCAACTAGTAGAAACGATGCGCAACTTGATTCCAAGACAGATGTTTGATGTGGCTATACAGGCGGCAATTGGAAGTCATATCGTAGCCCGTCAAACCGTCAAGGCTCTACGGAAGAATGTAACCGCCAAGTGTTATGGAGNAGANGTGACCCGGAAGAAAAANCTNCTCGAGAAGCAAAAAGAGGGCAAAAAACGTATGAAGCAATTGGGAAAGGTAGAAATTCCGCAGGATGCATTTTTAGCAGCTCTTAAAATTGAAAGATGAACGTGGACTTATCCTTACCGTGAGAATCTATTAACGGTATTTGCAGTCTCTGTCTGAAACGCTGTTATGATAAGTTGTGTGANAACAACCTAAATTCAGTTGAATAAAAGGAATTTTTTAAAGCTCACCTCAAAAATAGGGTACACGTTTA